>CAYUDB010000009.1:0-25814 GCA_964443405.1 uncultured bacterium
TCTAAAAAATCGCAAATTTGGTTTTGAAGTGCTTGTGAAACAGGGCATCGAAGGGTTTTTCTCCACTGGTTTGGCTTTGCCCGCCTATGTGTTCACAACGCCAAGCGAAAAAAAAGTTGCATCGTGTGCCGAATGTGGTATAATCATTTATCCGCAGGTTTTGACGGTGAAAAAGCGTTTCGATTCTGTGATTATTGCAAATTTCACATCGCAGGACGCGCATTTGACCATGGGTTGGAATAGCCCAAAAGGCTCTGGCTGGCAACATGCACTTACGCTTTTCGAAAAAATTTTCGACGTCTATGTGCCTGTGCGAGAGACACTATCCATTGCAGCGGGTGGCTCGAAGCGTGTTTATTTTGTGCCCGAAGCGTTCCCCGGAGCGGGTGAACTGTTTTTTTTCGATGGCGAAACTAAGGGCGATTTCTTGCGCATAAACTGGGGCGAGAATTTTTGACTTTTCAACAAGATTTTCGAAAATTTGTGAGTGAGGAACCATATTGACACATAATAACGACAGCTTTGAAACCGAAAACTGCACGATGAGTTTTGCCAGTGCGGGCGAAATTTTTTGCATTGCAAAAATGCACACGCGCTTTTGTGCAATGAGTTTTGCACTTCTATTTGGCATGTTATTTTTTGCAAAACCAGCATTTGCACAGCTCAATTTTGACGACAGCGTGAAAATACGGTTCACGATTTCATCATGCCCGCTTACTTTTCGTATCGATAGCCTTTCACGCAATCCATTTGTGCCCGGCATGCCCATAACCGACACCTTTTTTCTCGCACAAATCTACGCGGGCTTCACCTCATTGCCCGATTCACTCGACTGGGGACGCACATATCTTGTCGGCAGGCGCAAAACACCCACTTTGCGCGCAACCCAAGCCATACAAATCCGCAATATCGGCTGCATACCGTTCGATATTGAGCTTTCAACTTTTTCGAAAGAAATACCGTTCCGTCCAGATTCCGCGTGGTGGGAGCCAAATGATTCAAACATAAGTGTCCGAAACAGATACACGCTTGCGGCAATTGCTAGTGGCTTGGGCACTCCGGCTTTACCTTGGCTCGACACGGTAAACTTCCACAATTCCTCACGCCAATCAATACGCTACATCGTTCCCGACACCTCATCACCACGGGAGATAATGCACACGACAGTCGATTCGAGCCTGATAGGTTATTTCTACAGCGCCGACCTTTTAGGCTATGCGACACTGCCCACCATAACTTCCACTGGTTTGGCATTGATGCCCGACCCCGACACCACAGCTGCACCCGACCCCGACAGTCATGGAGCGCTTTTCTTGCATATTGCACTCACAATGCCACCACATACAAGCTGGCGAGACCGACGTGAAGGGCTTATTGTCCTTGTTCTCACCGCCAAACCTCACTAGCTGACACCACTCGAAACATGGGTTCGATATTAGCCACTTTTTTCGCAAAAATTTTACGCAACCAATTTTTGCCCTATTTCTCGGCACTACTTGTTGGAGACGAGGGCAAGTTTTGTTATTGCGCGCATTGAGGCAAAAACGTAAGCACTTCGCAACATTTTTTTGCTAGGCACATTTTTTAATCACTCAGCCAAAGTGAAGTGTGCAGAGTCTTGTTTTCTGTTCAAGCTTTGCGTTGCAGAAATAGTTGCGAATGGGTTTTAACTGCTCGGCAAATTTGAAATTGGTTACAAAAATTTGTGCGCTATATCGCATTGTGCAGGCAGCGTGAGCAGCGACAAAAAAAAGTGGCAGCGGTAAAAAATGATATTATTTTTCGCATGAATATTTTACATAATGTTGGCAAACGCAAATTACCTGCCGACATTGAGTTTTTGAACAGGAGCGCAAGTTCGACATATATTATTTAGTATTCGCAATATTTCTAGCGTTATCGGCGTTTTTTTCGGGATCGGAGACGGCATTTTTTTCATTGTCGCCACTTTTCCGCGAAAACCTGCGCTCAAAGCCAGACTTGCGCTCGAAAACAGCCTACCAATTGCTCTCACAGCCATCAAAATTGCTGCACGCCATACTTACCGGCAATATTCTTGTGAATGTTGCCGCCACAACGCTTCTTACGTCCATACTCATCGACAAGTTTCCTGGATATGGTGCGGAAATTGCCATACCCATAATGACCGTTGTATTGCTCTTGTTCGGTGAAATTACGCCAAAGGTAATTTCGTCACGTTGGAACTTGCCCATAGCTCTGGCTTATGCATTGCCAATGCGTTATTTGCTCACTTTTCTATCACCTGTCGTGTGGATTTTGGGACGCATTAGCAACTTTTTTATCGGCGGAAAAATCGAATGTCGCAAAATCGATGAAGCCGACTTGAAAGCCCAAATAAACTTGCTCGGCGAATCGGGCACACTGAAGCCTGCAATTGCCACAGCACTTTTCAACTCGTTTGAACTGGATGCGATGCCGGTTTCACGATTTGGCATATGGCGTGATAAATGGGTTTTTGCACCGCTGAACACCGAGATTTCAGCATTGCGCGAGCTTTTTCGCAATACCGGCACGCGGTTTGTGGTTATCACCGATGGTGATGTGATTGTCGGTGTAATCGAGCCCGAGCTTTTGCTTGAAATTACCGACAATGTCGAAATCGCCGATATTTGCCAAGTTCCCATCTGCATTGACGGGCAAAAAACTGTGAACGCAGCACTTGCCCTACTTTTCGAAAACGGCATTCGATGGATTTTCATACGTGATGAAAAGGATGCAAATTGTGCCATAATTGGCTTTGAGTCGATTTTGAGAAACCTGCTTGCCCAAGAATTTCACGAGGGAGAAGCATGCTAACTCTTGTTATTATAATGCTTGCGCTTTTTGCTGCTGCATTTTTTGCGGGCACCGAAACTGCTTTTGTGGCACTTTTTTCTTCGCGCGCGCAAAAACTTGCCGAATGGTGGCGCAAACGCCCCGAAAGTTTGCTTTCGACAACACTTTTGGGCACAAATATCGCGCATATTATCGCCGCATCGCTTGCCGCTGAGTTTGCCATCGAGCATTTTGGCGAAAATTCGGAGCTTGCAGTTACTCTGCTCATAAGCGCCATATCTCTTGTTTTCACCGAAGCAATACCAAAGGGCTTGGGACTGAAATTTTCGCGCAACTGGTCACAATACAGTGCTTTACCTCTTTTGCTTTTCTACGTAGTGAGCTATCCGATAAACTTTATTATCACACTACTTTCAAAAACTGTGGCGCGTGGTTTTGCACTTTTCGCAAAAGAAAACCATGCCGACACAAACGAAATGCGCGACTACCTCGCCTATCCAATTGAAGGCTTCGATTCGGCAAAGCTGCTCACAATGGATATTTTCCTGCGTTTTGCCAGCCGTAAAGTTTTTGAGATAATGCAGCCGCGCAATTTTTCTGCCGAAATTGAGCTTGGTGAACAATGTGCCAAAGCACAGGAACTTTTGCGTGCTGGAGCACCATATGTCCTTGTGCGATATAGCAATGAAAACATAGGCGTGCTCGATGCCCGTCTTTCGGCTATACTCGACCCGCTTTCGGCGATTTCGGCAAGTGATTGTTCACGTGTTTTTCTACCCGAGCACAAAGATGCCGCATCATTTTTGAGAGACAGCGCCGAAAATTACTTTGCACCTGCGGCAGTTGTGGATGAGCATGGTGATGTGGTGGGTTTTGTTGGCGGCACTCCATTTCTAGAACACCTTTCGCGCACAAAATTTCCGCGTGTCACCGACCCTGCCACAGATGAGCCAATTGTCATATCTGCAACCACGCCACTTAGTAAGCTCGAAACTATGCTCGAAACATCTTTCCCAACAGGCAATTATGCTACAGTGGCGGGGTTTTTGCTCGCACAATTGCGCAGAATTCCCAAGCAAGGCGAAAAGCTTTACTTCGATGACCACGAATTTCAAATTCTCTTTGCCGATGAGCGCCGAATTCTAAAAGTGCGCATCTCAAAATCGCATAACACCAATTAATCTATCATTGGATATGCCACCTGCTCTAGCCAACGTTTGCGAATTTCACAAACAAAGCGTTAAAAGATAAGGGCAAAAAGGTGCCTATCGGCACATCCATTGGCACCTGCACCACAAAAAAACCCTGCCATTTGATGACAGGGTTTTTGAGTAAAAAACGTGTTTGCGATTATTTGACTAAGGTAAGCTTGGTGCTGTTCACATGATCGCCAGCTTTAACGCGGCACATGTAAACGCCAGTTGCAACACCTTTGCCTGCATCGTCGGTGCCATCCCAGATAACACTGTGCGCACCAGCTGTAAGTGTTCCGCTGGTAAGCGTTTTAACAATGCGACCTGTAACGTCGAGAACATCGACCTTGACATTGGCTGTGGAATTGGTCTCGAAGCTGACCAATGTTGCCGCATTGAACGGGTTTGGATAGCTTGAAACCGAAAGACGTGTGGGCTTTGTAGAAGGAGTTTCCTTTATGCCAACACCGCCATAAATGGTGCCGTTCTTGTGCACAACGTGGTGAATGACAGGGTTGAGTGTGTAGCTGCCAATTGGAGATGACGGGCTGCTACCGCGGATAGAAATACCAGCATCCTTGTCGAGGACGTAGAACATGTGGATGGAGTCGGCATATGTGTATTTCGCAGTGGTAACGTTGAGTTCGCAAAGGCAACGACCAGCAGCGCAGTTTGACGAGAAGGTTTTGGTGAGGTTGGTGCCACGAACATAGCCAAGTGTAGGCGATGCCCATGTTCTACCACCGTCGGTGGAGCCGAAACCGAAAACATCGAGGTTGGCAGCGGTGGCGCCAGCGGAAATGTCGAAGTTGGTGGTGCAACCTTCGGCTGCGAAAATTTCAGACCAAAGGCTATCATATTCTGCGAACTGAGCATCGGTAAGTGTGTCGCCCATGTGTGCGTTCATGAAAGCCATCATGGTAGGATCATGCTCAAGCTCGTAAAGCTCGTGATAGGATTGGGTGTAGATGATGTAGGGGTTGCCATAGTTATCGACCGTTATGGCAGGATCGAACATTTGTTCGTAAGTGCTTATGCTTGTTGTGCTGTTGTTTGTGATGTTTGTCGCTCTGCCTTGAACAATGGTTTCGATAGGAATAAGGTTGGCATCGTCGCTGTTCCAATAGAACAAACCGGTGCTGTAATACATCGATGCGCTATCGCAAGGAGCTGACTCATGGTAACCGAGCAAATATGCCAATGCCGCAACGTGCAACACACCATCTTTGTCAAAAACTGCTGCAACGGGCGAACCCCAAGGACAAGGTGAATAGGTAATTGTGTCTTGTGCCACATAGTAACCGAATGTTGTGTCGGTGCCAACAATTTCGATAACATATGAGTAAACAGCATTGTCGATGTGCTGGAATGTGGTGGCAGGAGTCGGCATGCCGCCCGGGTTGAGAGCATTGCCCATAACAACTTGACGAGGTCCCCATGTAACACCGTAATCGGTGGAGTATCTGATGAAAAGCGAGATGGGATAGAAAGATGACCAAAGTGAATCGGGACAATCGTTTTCATACTCGCTGATGTATGAGGTGTAAAGCAAAGCGAGTTTGCCTGGGGTTGTTGGATCGGAAACTACCAAACCCGAAATGGAAGATTGAGGATCGATTGCCAAAGGTGCTTCGAAGAAATCGTAGTAGAGCAAGGTGTCGTATGTTCCGCCGGCGCTCCAGTGAGGCGTGCCTGTGGTATATAGAACCCAGTTGCCCATGCTAAGTGTATCGCAGATTGTATCTTGCGAGTTGCAAGAGACCATGTAGATTCTGCCGGTTTCGTCGGAATCGATATGGGGCCAAATAGGCTCAACATCGATTGGGCGTGGGCAATCATATGGCAACGAATCGGATGTGATGGTGGGAGGCATTGAACCGCTACCACGATATGGCGATGCAGTTGCCTCCATACCGCCGAAAGTGCCGCGATATGCTGTGCCCCAAAAACGGAACAAATCCCAAGTTACATCGGAGTGTATGCCAGATATGCCGGACGTGTAACCCGCGTGGAAAGCCACAATAGGCACTTCCACACGTGCGGCAGTTGTATCGACAAAAGTGGGGTTTGGCGGAAGAGAGGCGAGAGCTAATGATGTATAACCTGCTCTTGAAGATGTTTCGCACTGAATACCTTCGACATCGCCGAGATATGAGCGTGTGCTAGGATCGAAATAGTTGTAGTAAATGTGACGGTTGGTGAAGTTCGGGGGATCTGTGCCGCGCATCCAAGACATGTGAACGCCACCGGCATTATCGACTGCTATGTTGCGAGCACAAGTGGTGTTGTGTTGCATTTCGTAGCGAGTGTCACCAACTGTATCAGCATGACCCACAACAGTTTTGGCTTCGGCTGTAGCTTTTGTAACCGAAGTTTTTGAAAAATTGGCATGTTTGGTAAGCATTCTGTCGAGCATTTCCACGCGAGATTGCGCTGCTTTTGACAGTTTGAGCTTGCTGTTCGGTCCTTGCTTGGCAGGTGCGACTTCGCCACTTGCCAAAACAAGCCCCATGGCGCATGCAATCGCCATAAGGACGCATAATTTTCTCATAGAACCCCTCCGTAGGTTGATTAAATATTTCTCTCCTCTTGCGAATATAATCTTCGTTAAAAATGTGTCAAGTCCAAAGCACATATATTGCGTTTTGTCAGCATCAATGCTACCGCAATTAAGTGAGCATTTATTAAAAGTATCAAATTGCTTGCGCTGCAATTTTACGCTTTTTATAGCTGAACAACAGAAACTCTCTTCATTACATCTAGCCTTAAAAAGCGATCGTGCACACTGCGTTTATAAACAATCTTTCGCATAACACACTAGTTACGTTTCTCTGCTTTTACTCGCATGAAAAGCAGTGCACATAAATTTCGACGACATAACAAAAAATTCTCGCGAGTATCTGCAAATATTATTGGTAAAAATACCTATTTGTTCTCCCGCATTTTTGGTAACATCTCTGCCAATGCTGTGACACCCAAACCAAGAATATTCGCTCACCAATTCTTGCCATTTGCCTCAGTTAAGTGTTTTCAGTTTCAAGCATTTTGCAAAGTTTGTGAAAATTCTAGCATTTGCACTTGACTAAAGAATTTTTGGGTCTAAATTGTGAAAAATTTGGGAATTCGGGATAGTTCCCAACAAAAACAAACGGGAGGAAACCTTATGGCAAAGATTCTGATCGTGGACGACGATCACGATCTTGTCGAGACCATGCGCCTAGTGCTCGAGAAAAACGAGTTCACTGTGGCGGCGGCTCACAACAGACCCGATGGCATTGCAGCAGTCGAAGCCGAAAAGCCAGATCTTATCATCCTCGACGTGATGATGGAACAAGACGATGATGGCTTTGTGGTGGCTCAAACATTGCGCAAAAAGGGTATCAATACACCCATCATCATGCTCACAAACATCAACAAAGCGATGGGGTTCACTTTCGGCAAAGATGCTGAAATGGTTCCTGTGAACGAATTTTTGGAAAAACCAATCGATCCTATCAAACTTTTGGGCAAAGTGAAAGAACTGCTCGGATAAAGGAGGCAAGAGATGCTTTTGACCGAAAGAGAAAAGCTCGCGACACTCATCGCGGAAACAGCCGAAAAATATGGTCGCAAGCGTTCGAGCCTTATGCCAGTTCTGCGCAAGGTTCAAGGCGTATATGGCTATGTTTCCGAAGAGGCGATGCAAGAAATTGCCGATTATCTCGGCATTATGCCCATCGAAGTTATGAGCGTGGTAACTTTCTACCATTTTTTCAGTCTCAAACCCAAGGGCAAATACGTCATCCGCTTGTGCCAAACTATCTCGTGCGATCTTGCTGGTAAGGCAAAAACCGCACGCCAGTTCGAAAATGAACTTGGCATAAAATTTGGCGAAACCACAACCGACGGCAAATTCACACTCGAATATACAAACTGTCTCGGCATGTGCGATCAAGGTCCTGCTGTGCTCATCAACGACAAAATTTACACGAAAGTTACACCAGAAAAGGCACACACTATTGTTGCCGAACTCAAAGCCAAAGTCGATGAGCTAACACATGAGCTCGAAGAAATCGATCGTCGCCTAATGAAAGAAGGACCCATCATGCAAGGTGCCACCGCACCTCATGCAGGTCTCAAAAAAGCGATGGAAATTTCACGCTCCGATATTGTCGCCGAAATTCGCGAAAGCGGTTTGCGCGGTCGCGGTGGCGCTGGTTTTCCTACCGCCATGAAATGGCAGATCGCCGGTGCCGCACAAGGCGAGCGCAAGTTCGTAGTGTGCAATGCCGATGAAGGCGAACCCGGCACATTCAAAGATCGCATGCTGCTTTTAGATAACACCGACTTGCTTTTCGATGGCATGATAATAGCTGGTCACGCAATCGGCGCACAGATGGGCTATATTTACCTTCGCGGCGAATATGCCTACCTTATCAAGCACATCGAAGCCACAATCGAAAAATATCGCAAAGAAGGTTTGCTAGGTGCAAATGCAGCAGGCAAACACGGCTTCAACTTCGACATCGAGCTTATAATGGGTGCCGGTGCTTATGTTTGCGGAGAAGAAACAGCTCTCATCGAATCGCTCGAAGGTCGCAGAGGCGAACCCCGTAATCGTCCGCCTTTCCCGGTTATCGCCGGTTTCGATGGCGCACCTACAATTGTCAATAACGTCGAAACTTTCGTCGATGCAGCGCTCATTCTCGATCGCGGCGGCGCTTGGTTCAAGCAACATGGCTCCGAAAAGTCCACGGGCACAAAGCTCTATTCGGTTTCGGGCGATGTGAAAAAACCCGGCATTTACGAACTTCCTTTCGGCATAACCGTCAATCAGCTTTTGGCTGAAGTGGGCGGCGAAGACGCGAAAGCTGTGCAAATTGGTGGCGCTTCGGGTGCTTGTGTTCCGCGCTGGGATTTCAATCGCGTCATCGGATACGAAGATATCGCCACAGGTGGCTCTATCATGGTATTCGGCAAAGATCGCGATATGCTTCACATTGCCGAAAACTTCCTCGAATTCTTTGTGGAAGAATCGTGTGGGCAATGTGTGCCATGCCGCAAAGGCTGCACTGTGCTTTTGGAAGGCGTTCACGCTCTCAAAGCTGGCAAATGCTCCATCGCTTACCTCAAAGAACTTCGCGAGCTTGGCAAAACCATGCAGCTTTCTTCGAAATGTGGACTCGGGCAGGCAGCTCCGAATGCCTTTTTGGCGATAGTCGAAAACTTTAAGGACGAGCTTTTCGCTCGATGAGCCGTAAAGGAGGATAGAATGGTTCCCGAAACCGTTGAACAAATAGGTCTAATTAAAGTTGTCATCGACGACAAAGAAATTTCCGTTCGTGCGGGCACAACGATCCTCGAAGCTGCCAAACAGCTCGGCATCGACATACCCGTTTTGTGCTATCACCCCGATCTCAAAATCTCGGGTTCTTGCCGCATCTGCGTTGTAGAGGTGGAAGGACAGAGAACTTTGCAGACAGCATGTTCTTTCCCTGTCACTCAGCCGCTAAAAGTTCGCACATCTACACCAGCCATTCGCAAAGCGCGCCGCCACATACTGCAAATGCTTTTGGCAGATCACGTTGGCGACTGCTACACTTGTGTGCGCAATGGCAACTGCGAACTCCAAGCTCTTGCCCGCGAATACGCCATCGACGATTTCGTTTTCGGTCGCAAAACCGAGCGCAAATACGAAATTCATTCCGATGAACCAGTTGTCCGCGACATGAACAAGTGCATCGGCTGCTTTCGTTGCATCCGCACATGTTCCTATGTGCAATCGGTTTTTGCAATAGGCAAGCACGGGCGCGGCAACGAAGTGCGCATCGCCACATTCATGGATCGTGACATGAACAAATCGCTTTGCGTCAACTGCGGACAATGCATAAACCGTTGCCCTGTTGCCGCTCTTTCCGAGCGCGACGATACCGATCCCATATGGGCTGCCATCGAGGACCCAACCAAGCACGTCGTCATTCAAACTGCACCTGCGCCTCGCGCGGGCATTGGCGAAGGTTTGGGTTTCCCTGCAGGCACAGCGGTCACCAAGAGACTCAACACCGCACTGCACCGCATGGGTTTCGACAAAGTGTTCGATACAAACTTCACTGCCGACCTCACCATTATGGAAGAAGGCACCGAGCTTTTACTTCGGCTCAAAGCCGCACTCGTGGACGGCAAAAAAGTATCACTTCCCATGCTCACATCTTGTTCGCCGGGCTGGGTCAAATTCATGGAACAGGTTTCACCCGATTTGCTCGACCACGTTTCTACGTGCAAATCGCCGCAGCAGATGTTCGGCGCTCTCATAAAAACCTACTATGCCCAAAACGTCAACATCGACCCGAAAGACATAGTCTCGGTTTCACTTATGCCCTGTTCTGCAAAGAAATTCGAAGCAGCGCGTCCCGAAATGAACGCATCTGGTCATCGCGATGTGGATTATGTCGTTACCTCGCGTGAACTTGCGCGCATGGTCCACGAGGCTGGCTTGGATTTGCACAATCTCGGCGACAGCGAATTCGACAATCCCATCGGGCTTGGTTCGGGTGCGGGCGTTATTTTTGGTGCCACCGGCGGCGTTATGGAAGCTGCGATTCGCACGGCATATGAGCTTGTTACTGGTCGTCCTGTGCCATTTGACAACCTCGACATCACACCTATTCGCGGCATGGACGGAGTGAGAACAGCCGAGCTTAAAATCGAGGGGACAGTTCCTGCGTGGAGCTTCTTGGAAGGTGCAACCTTGAAAGTCATGGTTTGCCATGGGCTTTCGAACGCGCGCTGGATGCTAGAGAAATTGGCGGCGGGCGAACTTGCCGACTACCACTTCATTGAGCTTATGGCATGCCCTGGTGGTTGTTTGGGCGGTGGCGGTCAACCTATACCCACCAACCCCGAAATTCGTGCCCTTCGCGCAAAATCCATCTACGACGAAGATCACCGCATGGAATATCGCAAGTCGCACGACAACCCCGTTATCAAAAAGATCTACGAAGAATTCTTGCACGAGCCAAACGGTCACAAGTCTCACGTTCTTTTGCACACTCACTACACCAAACGCGGCTCAAAGCAAGCCTAATTATCCAAATCGAGTTCTCCTTTTGTTTTCGTTTGCAAAATCTGCCTCGCCCTCTACGGGAGGCAGATTTTTATTAGTGCAACCCTCTCATTGGCAGTTTGTGCCGTTTCTCCCAGTGAGAGAAAGTGAAAACCCGCTACAAGTTGCACGCGGAGTGTGGTTTGTTGTGGCTACGCCAATTTAGTTTTTAACAATTGGCGAAAAGGATTCGAGAAATCGCGAAAACAAAGTTACTTGGTTTTTATTGCACCGCCAATCTCGCCAAGTGCAGGCGGCGTAGCCGCTTCTAAGGGTGCTCAAGGCACCACCGGCGTAGCCGCTATAGAGGTGCCCCACTGGCACAGCGAATGTGACCGTCGATTAAGGAAAGAAACACTGGTCTAATGCAAACACCCGATTCGACAGCAAGCGCAAAGGCACGGGCAAAATTCGGGTCCATATGCACGTTTGGTGCAAAACTGTGTGCTTTCGGGTTGAAAACCGCGATTAGAACCGCGCATTTTCGCCCATCGCGCGCCATTTTCGCAAGCTCGTCTAGGTGCCGTGCTCCGCGCAATGTAGGCGCATCGGGAAAAAGTGCCACACCATTTTCGCAAAGCGTGCAACCCTTTACTTCAATTATGGTAAGCTCACCTGCGGCATTTCGCGCTGCGAAATCGAAACGCGAGCTGCCAAATTTCTGCTCAGGCACTATTTCCACAAATGGTTCAAATGGCGACGCATCACTTTTTAATATCTCTAATGCAATACGTGAATGAAACTTAGTGTTTATTAATATCCAGCTATCAACAGGTTTTGCCGCCACCACATCGAACTCGGTTTTGCGTGTGCCGTTACGATTGCCAACGAATTCCAAAATTAGCTCGCACTGCGGAAAAAATATTTCTTTCATGCGTCCTGGGTCATGCACGTGTGCTTTAACTGTTTGTCCTGCAAGCATTTTTGGCATATCTGCATGCGGATAGACAGCAGTTATCTCCACAATGGCAAGATATTTGTTCACGCGCTCCACGAGCAAAGCGTGTGCATGGCAAGGAATTTCCATTTCGTTTTTCTCCGCTCAAAACACCAATCTCGCCAAGTGCAAGCGGCGTAGCCGCTTCTAAAGATGCTCATTGGCAGTTTGTGCCGTTTCTCCCAGTGAGAAAAAGTGAAAACCTGCTACAAGTTGCACGCGGAGTGTGGTTTGTTGTGGCTACGCCAACTTAGTTTTTAACAATTGGCGAAAAGGATTCGAGAAATCGCGAAAACAAAGTTACTTGTTTTTTTGCACCGCCAATCTCGCCAAGTGCAGGCGGCGTAGCCGCTTCTAGAGGTGCCAACGGCACCGGCGTAGCCGCTTCTGAAGATGCTCATTGGCAGTTCGTGCCATTTTCGCCCAGTGAGAGAAAGCGAAAACCTGCTACAAGTTGCACGCGGAGTGTGGTTTGTTGTGGCTACGCCAATTTAGTTTTTAACAATTGGCGAAAAGGATTCGAGAAATCGCGAAAACAAAGTTACTTGGTTTTTATTGCACCGCCAATCTCGCCAAGTGCAGGCGGCGTAGCCGCTTCTAAAGGTGCCAACGGCACCGGCGTAGCCGCTTCTAAGGGGTGCCAACAAGGGCACTGGCGCCCCAGAGTCCGTGGATATTGCAAAACTCGCGGGCTTTGAGTATGTCGCAGCAGCCGGGGAAGAATGCTTCTGGCGCATTGCCGGGTTTGAGGTATTTGCGCGAAATACCACGCTCGGTTATGGCTTCTATCCACATAATGTAGTGTTCTTCTGTCATTGGGTGCAAGGTCGAGCCAACGTAAACGCGATATTTGCCTTCGTTGGTTTTTTCCACCACTGGAACGTGTTTCTCGGTTTTCCAGTCGGCATCTTTTTCTTCGAGTTTTAACATCGGTTTGCCGCAACAAACAAGTGTGCCCTTGCCACCGCGAACGACTTCGACGATGTTTGTGCAAATTTCGCATTTATATACTTCGTAAACCTCAGCCATGTGAAACCTCCGATATGTTTGTTAGGTTTTTTGAATCATTGCATTTTCGGACAGATTTTTCGAGGAAATGGCGCGCGTGTAAAAACATGCGCGCCAAAGTAAAATTATCGAGCTAAATATGTTAGGTGGCAGAGCTGGTTTGTGTGGCATCGACGAAGATGCGTGTTGCAAGCTCCCGATCGAGCATGTACAACCCTTGAGGGTTGTTGTCGATGAGCTTGAGCTTGCGTGCTATGCCGTCGGCATTTGCCTCTTCTTCTACCTGCTCATCCACGAACCAGTTGAGCATGCTTTGAGTAGCGTAATCGCGGACTTCAATAGCAGCTGTCATAATATCGTTGATACGCGAGGTAACATATTGTTCGTGCTTGTATGCGTCCTCAAACATTTCAAGCGCGCTCGCCCATGCGGGTTTGGGTGCTTCTACCGCTAACATGCGTGCACGTGCACCGCGTTCTACGAGAAAACGATAGAATTTCAGTGCATGGGTCATTTCTTCTTGTGCTTGTACTTTCATCCAGTTTGCAAAACCGGGCAAGTTCATGTCTTCGAACTGTGCCGACATAGAAAAGTACAGATATGCTGAAAAAATCTCAGCGTTAATCTGATCATTAATAATCTGTGCTACTTTGTCGTTCAACACTTTAGCCTCCTTGTTTGTAATGGATACAAATTTAAAATCATTACAGTGAAAATCAAGCTTTTTCTTTTCCCAACACATATTTAAATATACATATGTGGTTTCGAAATTCGAACTTTTTTTGTGGAGACTATAAATGAGATCTCTGTTTTTCACGCTTACGTTTATTGCTATGTTTATGTTATTTGTGGGCTGCAGCAAAACCTCACCAACCAAAGCCGAACAAGTGAAAGAATCTCCCGCCTATTTTTCGAAGGCATTTTTTGGCACAGAAACACTTTTGGTCGAAATTGCCGACACTGACGAGTTGCGGGCAAAAGGGCTTATGTATCGTCGTGAAATGCCACAAAACCAAGGGATGCTTTTTATTTTCCCCGAGCCTCAGCCGCTTGTTTTTTGGATGCACAACACATTTTTGCCGCTCGACATCGCTTTTGTATCTGCCGATGGCACCATATTAAACATACTCCAAATGGCGCCGCTCGATGATACAAAACGTTATCGTTCTGAAGGTTTTGCAAAGTATGCCATCGAAACAAACATAAACTGGTTTTCGGCGCACAAAATTGTGGCTGGTAGCAAAGTTACATTTGAGCTTAAGCCCAAGCCTCTTATATATTAACAGTCGAATTCTTGTCCATGCTACCAGCAGCAAACTCATGAACTATGTCACAAATGATGCGTGAGCTGCATAGCTCGATTTTGCGAGACATAGTGTTGGATTGCAAATGTATTTCGCGGTAACTTAAAATATTTTGCGTAAAAAATTTTATACATAAAGCCATTTATTTTTTCGCACAAAGCAAAATGAATAGTGCCAGCACATTTTTTTAACACTGCACGAAATTCCGCATAGAACACCCAAAATCCTTACCAGCTCGCTCGAAAAAAATGTTATGGACATGTTAGAATTTGTTTATAATGAAGCAATTTCAAAAAACTGGTGCATTTAAAGATGTCGTTGCAAAATCGAAAAGCATGCCAAATCTGTGGCGGATATGACCATGTGAAAAAAATTACGCTCTACATCGAAAAGGAGCGGCAGACATTTTTTGCATGTGCAAAATGCATTTCGCAAGTTAGTGTGCCGTTACAACTCAAGCGAACATCAGCTTTCTGTGCCACAGAAAAACCCATCGAGCACAAATGCCCCACTTGTGGTTGGACACTCGGCAATTTCATCGCATCGAGCACATTTGGCTGCCCCGATTGTTACCGCGAATTCGAATGCGAGGCAGCAGATGCAATGATGCAAATTCACGGCACCGAACCGCGCGAGTTCGTGTATGAGGGTGCCGATGTCGAGTCTCGTATTTCTGTACTTCGCGAGCGCATCAAAGGCGCAGTCGAAACAGAACAATTCGAAGAAGCGGCAAAACTCCGCGACGAAATCACTCGCCTCGAAGGGAAAAACGCGGTGGCACAATGAACGAAAATGCTTTCGAAAATCGCTACACACAATTGCCACCATCATGGATTTTCGAGGAATCGAGCGAGAGCGATGTGCTTTTGGGCGTTTCGGTTTGCTCAATTCGAAACTATGCCAATTACCCTTTCCCCTATGCCTTCAGCGAATTTGATGCGCGCTCAATCGAAAGCGCAATCGAGGAAACTGTTGGCGATTACTTTTCAATGCGCATACCACTGCGCGAACTTTCACTGGTAGAACGTCTGTTTTGGTTCGAGCGCTTGCACATAACCGCCCAAAGTGTGAACATGCCACAAAACACCGTATTGCGCCTGCCACCCGACGAAAAATCAAGCATCATCATCAACAGCACCGATCATATCTCGTTAAAAATATACTCCGGCACTTCGAATTACATTTCAGTTGAAAAAAACGCTCGTGCTTTAATATCTCTGCTCGGAGACGAAAATCAATTCGCCCGCCATCGAAAATTCGGCTATCTTGCTGCCAACCCAGCGTTTTGCGGAGCTGGAATTTTTTACTGTGCACTTTTGCATTTGCCGTGCACTTTTATGCTCAACCGCAAAAAACAGCTCGACGACATCGTCGAGAGTTTGGACATGAGCATAACACCAATTCTTGTGACTAGTGGCGAAAACTTGGCACATTACATGCGTCTTATGTCAAAACGCATGTTGTGCGTAAGTGTTGAACGCATGTTGCAAAATGCCCAACGCGCTTGCGCGGCAATTATCGATCTCGAGCGTCGAAGCCGCGCAATACTTCTGGGTGAAAAAGGCATTTTCACTCGCGATAAGATTTTACGTGCCTATGGCATAGCCGAGAAGGCAACATATTTGCAGGGTTGGGAGTTCTTTCAGCTGATTTCGCTATTACGTTTGGGCGCCACTTCTGGCGTTCTTCCGCTTTCGCGCTTAGAACCAGATGAGCTTCTTTTTCTGAGCCAGCGCGCGCACATAATGAAATCTGTTGGCACAAACCTCACCCCCATGGAAATCTCACAGCATCGTTCTCACATAGTGCGCGAGAAGCTTTTTGGCGCCACCAATGGGCATCTGTGAACATTGCACTGATCGAAAGTCATTGCCGGTATCTTAATCGCATGTCTATCTCCGCACAGAATCTTGCTATTTTCATCAAACCATCACAAACTGTGTCAATGATTTCTGTCCACACCACAGTTTTGCAAAACTGTATTTTTAAAGTGATTATCGAGCAGTGTAACGTGAATTTTCGCCATATAAAACCCTAAACTACAGGCGTGCGCAGCAATTAGATGGTTGCAATCTCGCAATTGACGATTGAGAAAATGTTATTGTGGTGGATTGGTGAGTGCACCGGCAAATAGGATAATGCCAGTTTTTTTGTCGAGCAAAAAGTAGAGAAACGGTCTGTCGAGAACAAGGTCAAACTCATTTTTTGGCGGCGCTGCACTTTTGAACGTAACTTGCACTGCAGTTGCCGAAGCGGCTTCCGCACCTTTTTCATTGACGGAAAACCAGTTTTTCTGAATAATTCGTGATACGTAAAGACCGCGTGTTTTCTGCGATATGCCCGAAAAATCGGCTCGGTCACTATCAAAAGCATCAGTTACGCCAAAATGAGCGAACATATTTTTCAATTCTAGCTCATTTTGTACTGTGAATTTTGGCATGACCAAACTGCCCTGCATAACGTAGAAATTCTCGTGGAAGGCAACGCCACTTCTCTCACGCACATGCGTCGCAACTTTTTGCAACGAAACACCTTCTGCAGGTAAAAATAAATATAGTGAAAATGTTGTGTCGGCAAAAGGAAGCTCGATTGCCGAAAATTTTTCGGTTTTTACGTATGCAAATTTACCATTAACATGCATCATGTCAATGTTTTTTTCTGTGCCGTCTGATAGATGAAAACCGCGTTTCGTTTTTTCGGGCACAAAAGGCTTTTGCCAATTGCACAAAAAATGCGTTGCGCTCAACGAATAGAGCACCGCATTGGCATCTACTTTTTCGATAAGCTTATCGATTTTGCCGTATGTTGAAATGTTCACCCAGTTATTGATGGCGCGGATAATTTCTGGCTTGGCAAGATCTGCCGCAAAAACTTTCATGTGAAACGTTGTAGAACATGCATCTATAAAACTTGGCTCAATTGGAAAATTCTCAGCTATCCACATGCTCTTTGAAAGTTTAAGAGGAAAAGTGCTATCCTGTTGTTCAACTTTTTTTTCGACATTTGCAAAAAACACGTTTATCTTGCTGCCCAAACCTACGAGGCTCAATGCGCGCAAAAATTGTTCTTTTGTTTCGCCACGTGCACCTTCAAAAACAGGAACAGTTGCCGCAAGGGCACCATACGTGCAAATAACAGGATTTTTCTCTTGTTTTTCGATGGCATATTCGAGCATTTGAACGGACACCATGCGCTCCCAACCGATAAATGGTATCAATCTTTGCGCCATTGTCATAGTCATCATCGAGTCGGTCAGGAGCGAATCTGCTATTTCGCGTTGGCGTTGCTGATCGCTTGTTATAATTGCCGCATCCTGTTTGCAACCCGATAAACAGATTGCAGCACAAAAAATTACAAACAAAAACATTTTCACCTTGCTCATTTTCATCCCTCGCGAATTTGCCTTTATTATAGCACTTTCTGTGCCGTTTTCGAAAAATCCCACTTCGGTGTTCTGCCCATGATGTTTGTACCTACAATATTGTTACAAACTATTACATCCTTATTTTGCCAAGCAAAAACAGTATGCCTCCCAAAAAAGCATGGCAAGATGAATAATTCGCCAATTGCTTGGGCATATTTAGTTAATGCTATGCTCACATTTTGTTATGGCAATGCGCAAAACGATTTGACTTACCCTAATTTAATCATTTTAAAAGTCGCAAAAAACGCTGCAAACATTTGTGTCGCAAAAAAATTATTGCCAGTGTGCCACAGTCACCACAAACTATTTTATAAACAGCTCGTTGCTTTTTGTGGTGCAATTGTCATAAAATAAACCGCACACTACCGAAAAGAATAGTAAAATTAGCATATTCTAACTTAATTAGTTGCATGAAAACTGTGAAAGACCAACATGCCGTAACCACTGAAAAGTTGCCAATGCTCCGTTTGTCGTTTGCAAAATTGCTCGCGAATATCGAAAATGCGCCTCTACCCAATGTGGCATTTGTAGTTTTATTTTTTGCACTTGTGTTTGTGCGCACCTTTTGTGAAATGGTTTTTGGAAGCGGGCTACTTTTAAGCTTCGATGAGTGCGTTTTGCATTATACGCTGTTCTATGTATCATATGGTGCAACGCTTTATGCCATATTGCGTTTGTTTTCGGCACAAGAGCACACAGCAATATTACGCGCTGTGTGCTGTGGTTTTGGGTTAGTTGTGTTACCACCTTTACTCGATGTTTTGGTTTTTGGGTTTGGTGGTTTTGCGCCGAAGTATATCCCACTCGACGGGCGAACGATTGGTGAAGTTTTTCTTATGTTCCTCACTTTTTACGGAAAATCTGCGGCACAACATGGCGCAACTCTTGGCATGCGTGTTGAAATCTTTCTTGCTCTAGTTCTAATTTTCTTTTACATCCGCGCGAAAGGGCGCAAAGTGCTAACGGCACTCGGCGCTGTGCTTACCGCGTATATAGCACTGTTCTGTTATGCAGTGGCACCATTTTTCAAGTCGTTACTGGTTTTGTGCGGACAAAACGTGGGTTTTGAGCTGCTAGACGGAGTTTCTTTTGCCACTTTTTGGGCGCTTGTGGTATTTGCCCAAATGACGATGTTCACACTATTTTTTGAAAAAACAACTGTGCGTTGGCGCATGCCGATTTTCTACATGTTAGCCTTTTGCGTATTTTTTGGATATCTTATTCTACGAAATGCAATTCCGTTAGCGCTAGTGAACCCTTTTACCTTTTTGGCAGCTTGCTGTGCGATATTTGCGGCAACTGCGAAATTCGATATAAATGTTTTTTCATGGGCATGCGCAGGATTAGCAATTGTTCTTGCCGCTTCCATCGACGAGCGCGCAGTATTTTTGGGCATGGCGATAATCTCCTTGCAGCAAGTGCAGTTCTTTTTCTTGCGCGATGGTCATGTGCCAAAGTTTTTGAAAATCGCGTGTGCATGCATAAACCTGAGTTTTTGTGCGGCATTTGCGGCAATAGCTTTGGGTTATCAGCCTTCAGCGTTTTTTAACTAGGCGCAGTGCCGAGGTGCCTTGCCAAGGTAAAATTGTTAATTATTTTACCAGCGCACAGTTTGGAGGGAACATGGATTTGTTGGCGGTTATGCTGTCGTCGGTGGCAGTTGTTTTGCTCATTTGGCTTTTGGCGCGATCGTTTGGCGCAAATAACAACGCGAACAACTCGGCGTTCGTCCAGGCGGCGCAAACAATGCAAAACAGCGCGCTACGAATTTCAGAACAATTCACTCAGCGCCTAGATGCACTCGGCTCCGAACTTGGACAGTTGCGGCAAATAGGCATGCAAATTGAGAATTTCCAACGTCTTATGCTTGCACCGAAATATCGCGGCGATGTTGGGGAAATGTTTTTGGAACAACTGTTAGCCGAAGTTTTGCCGAAAGAATTCTATCGTCTGCAAGATGTTCGCCTCGCGCCAGATCTGCGCCCCGACGCTGTAATTTATGCACAATCGGGCATGGTGCCTGTAGATGCGAAATTTCCACATCAGAATTTCGCGGCACTTTTTGCGGCAAAAACCCAAGCCGAACGCGAAGTTGCTGCAAAGGCACTACGCGCTGACATACGCCGGCACGTGGATGCGGTGGCGAAATATGTTTTGCCCAGCGCAGGCACTTCGCCCTTTGCACTGATGTTTGTGCCATCTGAGTCGGTGTTTGGGTATATTTTAGAAAATGAGCCACAACTTTTAAGAGAAGCACAAAACAAACGAGTTTTACTTGTTTCACCAAATTCGCTTTACTATTTTTTAAATATAACCTTAATTTCATTAAAACAGAAAATTGCGGAAAGTCGTGCAGAAAAAATCTTTACGCGTCTCGAAGGCGTGGCACTATGCTCGCAAAAAATGAACGAAAGTCTTGACAAATTGATCAAGCAGCTTTTATACTCACAACGCAATGCCGATGAACTGAAACGTGCATACGAAGAGCTTAACTCGCGCATTGACAAGCTTGCAGAACTGGAGCATGAGGAATGAAAATAGGCATTTTGGGTGGCACTTTTGACCCACCGCATGTGGGACATACACTTTTGGCAGAGTATGTTCGCGAAGAATGCGCACTTGACGAAATATGGTTAGCTGTCGCGAATGACCCACCACATAAGCTAGGCGTGAAAAAAACTCCTGTCGCACAACGTCTTGAAATGACTGAGCTTGCTTGTGATGGATATTCAAAGGTGAAAGCAAGCGACTGTGACATTAAACATGGCAGGCACCCATCATACACCTACGATTTGCTCACTGAGCTTTCACAACAATATGAACAATATTGTTTTACTTTAGTGATTGGCGCAGATAGCGTTATAAATTTTACCACATGGCACCGTTGGGATGAGCTGCTTGCAAAATTCGAAGTTTTGGCAGTACGTCGCCCAAATTACAACTTAGCTTATGCCAATCAGAACGTTCTAGATCATGTTAGATTTGTAGAAGCTCCACTAATAGAATTGTCTAGTATTTCAATTAGAGCGCGCGTCGCACAGGGAAAATCTATTCATTATATTGTGTCATCGAACGTTGAAAAATTTATAATCGAAAATAAATTATATCAAACTTTAGTAGAATATTGAAAGTTTAGTCTAAATATTTTTGGTACACAAATGAAAATTAGATTTATACGAATATCTGTTCAGACAAAGCATTATATGCCTTGTTATATTATTAATAGCTATTAAATGAGAGAAAAATGAAAGTTCGTGTTGCGAAGAGCGCGGGGTTTTGCGTCGGTGTTCGCCGCGCGGTGGAAATGGTTCTCAAAATTGCGGACGAAAACCGCAAGAGAAAAATTTTCACGTTTAATCCGCTGATAAATAATCCGCAAACAGTTGCGATGCTTGAAGATAAGGGCATAGGCGTCGTTGGCGAAGGCTGTTTTGATCGGGCAAATGCCGGAGATATTGTTGTCGTTAGTGCACATGGCATCTCGCCAAAAACACGTAATTCTCTTGAAAATCATGGGTTTACATTATGCGATGCCACTTGTCCGAAAGTTGCCTACGTGCATAAACTTGCACAAAATTTTTCGAAAAACAACTTTGCGGTAATTATTATCGGCGATGCAGGGCACCCCGAAGTGCTGGGCATCGAAGGCGAGATTTCTACCGAACGAGCTGTTATCAAAACCGTCGATGAGCTGAACATGCTGCCCAACTGGCAAAAAGTTGCCATAATTGCCCAAACCACCATGGACAGAGCCACTTTCGAGCTCATAGTGGCGGCGGCGCGGCAAAAATTCCAGGTTGTCGAAGTAAAAAATACTTTGTGCTCCGAAACCGCCTATCGACAGGACGAAATCGTTGAATTATCGCAGGATACGGATATTTTTGTGGTGGTTGGCGGCAGAAAAAGCGCAAACACTATTCGCCTTGCCGAGCTTGCCGAAAAAACACACCGCAAAACACTGCATATCGAAACAGCGCAAGAGCTTAACCCAGCTGACTTTGTGGGGATCGAGTGTGTTTCGGTATTGGCAGGCGCTTCAACGCCGCATTGGATTATTGCCGCAGTGGTCGAAAAGCTTGAAACGCTCAATCATAAACTGCTTCTACCTTGGAAGTGGCGACCAATTAAAAACTTAGCTTTTTTCGCCCTGCGATCGAATTTTGTAGCGGCTTTTGCTGCGGCTATGTTTACTGCTTATCTGACAACAGGTTCTGCATGTGGTCATATGCTTTTGCGCGCTTCTGCTGTAGCTGCTGCGCTGTTCGGCACGCTGAATATGTACGAACATCGTGAATGGCAAAGTGTTGCGCTTGTTGACCCAAATAAAGTCGAGTTTGTACGCAAAAATCGAAAGTTTATTTTACCATGCTCGGTATTTGCCGCGTTAATCAGCATAACTCTTTCATTTTTAATTGGTTATCCCGAGTTTTTTGCCACAACTGCAGCTGTTGGCACGGTTGCCCTGTATTTTGCTACAGGATTTTTGGAAAAGACGGTGCCTGCTTGGCTAAAAGATGGTTATATGACGTTTATCTGGACCTTTCTTTTATGGGCTGTTGGTGCCCAGTTTACCCTTGAGATGCTTGTGCCAATAATGTGCCTCGGCTCGGTACGCGCATTGATATTCGGTCTCAAAGAACTCGAAACGGATAAAGTCTTGCAGCGCAAATCATTTTCTGCCGCTATCGGCGAGCGCATGACCATATTTTTGGGCGCGCTGCCTGTTGTTGCGGGCACAAGTGCTTTGTTGCTAGCTTTTCCGTTTGCAAAAGCAGTTGGATTTATCTGCGCTTTCCTCTTGCTTTACGCGGTGCTCATCGCTGTTGGCACTCGTATGTGGCGCAAGGGCAATCACATAGAAACTATCACCGACGTGTTCATCATTCTCGCCTCTCTTTTCATTTTCTAACTCATTCGCTAATGGTGCTTTTTAAGGACCATCCAGTTGTTTTCGGCGAGATGTTCGTTAAAAAGAATTTTCCTAAAAGGGATTTCGTGCTCTACATTTTTACTAAAAGCACATGTAATATTAGCATGCGTTTTTAAAGACCTGAAAATTCGCTGTTCCAAAGCTTTTTTGCAAGGCAACCAGTGAAATCACTTTGCTATGTGAGTTCTATTTAAAATCTTAGATAAAAAGAGTGCTTTTACCCACATTCAATGTATTTTGAACAAACACCACAAACAAAAGCGCAAAATGAACAAAGGTAATGTTCTATCAATCAACGCCTCACCTCAAAAGGGCACGGCAAAAAAACCTCTCGACCACGCAAAAATAACCCTCACCGGTATTTCCGGCGATGCACATGCGGGCAAATGGCATAGGCAAATCACTATTCTCTCGCGTGAACTTGTTGATGACTTCGAATTAACTCTCGATAGAGCAATAAGTTGTGGCGAATTCGGCGAAAACCTTACAGTTACTGACATCGATACATCAACGTTTGCTATCTTTGACAAAATACAGATTGGAGAAGTGATTCTCGAAGTTACACAAATCGGAAAGACTTGTCATGGCGATAGTTGTGCAATTTTTCGTGAAGTTGGCAGTTGCATTATGCCAAAGTTTGGCATCTTCTGTCGCGTGCTTCGTGGTGGCGAAATTTCTACCGGAGCCGAAATATTACACATGCCACACATTTTCGATGTGCGAATAATAACGTCTTCCGATCGCGCTGCGGCGGGCGAATACGAAGATCGCTCTGGACCCGTTATAGTGCAAAGAGTTAGCGACCATTTTCTGCGCGAGAAACGAAAATACAATGTTTCAACCACCATTATTCCCGACGACGCAGGGCTTTTGCGCATGGAACTGGGAAGGGCGCGTGAGCAAAACTGCGATTTTGTGTTCATCACTGGCGGCACGGGCATTGGTGAGCGCGATTTTTCGCCCGAAGTTGTTACTGCGATGGCAGATAAATTAATACCAGGCATATGCGAGTTTATCCGCACAAAGTATGCCGCAACCAAACCTTCAGCCATGTTATCTCGTTCTGTGGCAGCAGTTTTGGGCAAAACGCTCGTTTTTGCCTTTCCAGGTTCACCTCGAGCTGTCGGCGAGTATTTGGACGAAATTTTGCCATTGCTTTCTCATGCATGCGCCATGTTACACGGCATTGATGCCCACTAGTACGCACATTTTCGCACCAGCCAAAACGCTTTTCGCAGGATTTGCAGCTGTGCCTCAAAATAAGCTTTAATGATGAAACTAGCGCTTTCTGCTGGCGCCTTAACGTTTGAGCCAATCATTTTCCGTTTTGCATGGAAAACATGCATATTGAGGCGCAGTTAAACGATTACTCAGCGCTGCGCAAGATTTGTGCGATGATGGCTAGGCATGTGCTTTTAATGAGTGCAAAACTATTTGGATTTTGATGTAGGCACACTAAATATTTGCGCAAGCTCTTTAAAACAAGCAGCTAATCCGCGAAAATCACAGGAACGTTACCAAAAGAACACCTACTATCGCGATGGCAATGCTCACTATTTTGCGCAAAGTCATTTTCTCGTGCAAGAAAATAGAGGCGAGCACAAAAAGAAAGATATTGCTCGTTTGATTTAGCGCCGCCGCAATAGAGGCATTGGCATATTTCATGCCCGCTATCCACAATAATATCGCCACATAAGTGCCCGTAAATGCACCCGCAAATGTGTATTTCCAGCTTTTCGTCGCAAGTAAGGACGATACAATTTCTTTACGTTTTGGCAGAAAAAGCAGATATAGCGCAAGAAAAAATATCCCGCCCAAAAGTCGAACATCTGATGCCCATAAAACAGGAGTTTTTTCTAAAAATTCCTTCGCCCACACTATCCCAATTGCCATAAGAACTTGCGAAACTATCCCTAATATTATGCCGATAAACAATTTTCGTTTTTCGAGCTTGAGTTCGCGCGGTGCAAAACTAACATTTATAACCGCCGATATAATAAGCAGTGTTCCAAAAATCTGCCACAATGAAAGTCTTTCACCAAGCCAAATTACCGAAAGCAAAATAACCGCAGGCGAATAAAAACAACTAATTACCGCATAAAGACTTGCGCCAAGCATATTAAGACTTGTGAGGAATAGGGTGTCGGCTATGCCTATACCAAGCACACCACTGGCAAAAAGAACAAAATATGTTTCGGCATCTGCGTCAAAAAGTAAACTTTGCCCCAAAATCAACATTGTGGGAATGTAAAGCAGCGCAGCAAAAGAGTTTTTGAATAGATTTAGCGCCACAGGGTGAACAGTTTCGCCACTCTTTTTGAAAAAAATAACAGCAAAACCCCAAATGAGCGCGCAAAGAAACGAGAAAATCTCGCCAATGTATGGTATGTTTTCCACGGCGCGAAATTTATACACCTGCAAAGAATTTGCAACCACTACCTTTCGAGCATTGTGCAATATTGCAATACAATGCAGTCAAAACAAAAGACGCGACTCGGTTTTCACATACGCGAAATTAACGAGATATAACGTAGAAGCAAATCCATCCATTTGCAGCACATCTATGTAAAGGATTTGGCTTTTGTGAAATTGCGCATTTCAACGAATTTTTCCCTATCGCAAATTCGGCAGAGTAAAACCAAGCGAAAGATTAAGCCCGTGATTTGTTAATTTCGCATCTGGTTGTCCTGCAAAAGTGGGTAGCTCCAGTTCTACAAGCCCAACCGCATATTCAAATGCGACAAAAATGGGCAGTTTACCGCGCGAAAGCATGAGCCGTCCACCAATGTAATAGCCAAAATCGTAGTTGCGCACATTATCGAGTTTCTGCGTAAAGCCCTCAATTATTGGCGTATGAGACACAAGTTCATATTCGCCGCGCGATAAAAATGAAGCGAAAATCCCTGCTCGAACGGAATAATCAGCACCAGCAATGTCGAAACCCGAAATGCCCACACCAAGCGGAATTTCAAAATACTCTAGCGTGTATGCCGCTTCAAAGTCCATACGCTCGCCAAGAACAGTTACGAAAATTCCCTCGCGCGAGCCTTTAACGTAATATCCTGCACCAGTTTCAATAAAAACTCTATGCGAAATAAAAACATTTGCACGCAATGCAGAGTTGTATCCAACAATAGACCC
>CAYUDB010000010.1:0-25653 GCA_964443405.1 uncultured bacterium
CCTGATGTGCGGAATTTGCTGTTTGTGCGAATACACAACCTATTGTGATACAAAGTATTGCAATAATAGTTCTGAACATGGCAAAACCTTTTGCATCGTGTTAATTTTAAAAAGCTTGCATTTGCAAATATCCATTATAATTATGGGTTAAAAGCTTGTTTTGTCAAGGCATGTTTTGAGAATAAATGAAAGTGTTTTGTTATTTTCAGTAATTGATTAAAAACCGCAATTCCCATTGAAACATCGAGTGAAGCATGATGCTTATGGGTAAAATGTTATGGGCAATTTTTACATATTCGTAAGCGAGTGCGCGTATTTTTGGGAAAAACTATAAACACGTTTTGGGATATGCCACAAGTGCGAAAGATTTCGCGCCACAAATCTTCATGGCAGCGCTTCTTGGATAATCAGTATAGGCACGCAGCAAAGATGGAATTCGCAAATGGCAATTGCACGTTAGTTTTTTGATAATTTTATATCTATAAGTGCTTTAACATCTTGAAAAATCAAGTCGTTTTCAATAACAATGCGAATGCCACGTCCCTCAGCATATGGTGTTGCCTGTGTGAGCGCGTTTTTTATATCATCCGACACTGAACTTTCGAGCACTTTTGCAAAAGCTTTTTCACCGAAAATTAACGCTACCATAAAGTTTTTCGCGCGCGGCAAAAAATATACGATAACTCGTTTCGAGTCTTTAAGTCGGAAGATCCAGCCATGTTTAATGCCCGAAAATTTCCATTCAGCGATTGCAGTAGGATATTTTTCGCGCACAAAATTTTCAACTGCTTGCCACATAACATGTTTTTCGCCAAGTGCATCACGAATATCGGTTTCGGTCGGCACGGCAGTTTTGTCAAGCAAAATTGGGACATCGATAATGTTTTGCATGTGTGCTCCGCTTTTAAAAGTTATGATGACATTAACTGATTTTGCGAATTTGTGTTAAACATATTAAACGCAATAACTAAGGATAACAAGACAAATTGTGCTGAAAGCGAATTTAAATTGCCACCAAACTGGCTTAAGTGAGTCTTAATTGTGCAATGAATTCGCCATCAAAAAAAACATCTCGCCTCTCAAAAACACGGGCTTCTGTCAAAAGTCCGACGCCACCCACACTTCAATTGCTCAGACTGGTTGCGTTTATTATAACACCCGTCACCATGTGTGCGCCAGTCAGAAAGGTTTCACACACAAACACTGCAGCGCAAAATACTCTTTCCTCATGCAACTAACGGCACTGGAACACGTTACTTGTCAAGCAGATGCAGCAAATACGGTAATGCGTTGAATGGGATTTGCAAAAAAATTTATTTAGCACTTTCAATGAGATTGCGAGCGGCACGGGTTTTGTTAAGCGCATCTGAAAAGTTGCCATTGGTAAAATCTTTGCGTGCATCGTCTTGTAATTTCTTGGCAGCAGATATATCTTGCGAGGATGGTTTAGAATCGATTAAGGTTTGCGTAAGGTCTAACGCCTGTTCAATTGCCGCGCGTGAAGGTTGTTCAGCTGGGATGGACGTTGTGGGCGAGCAGAGATCTTTAGCCGCACCAAGTGCCGCACGAGCAGCTTTCACATCACCGCGCGAAAGTGCATTTTCTGCCTCGTTCAAAGATGTGGTAAAAGCAGGTGAAGGCGATGAAGTAGAACAAGTTGCACGCAAAGTCTCAAGTTTTTTTCGCAGTAATTCGATTGAGCTTTCGGAAGGCGATATAGCTGCAGCCTCTTGAGCTTTTTTGAGTGCAGCAAGTGTTTGTTGGGCAGACAAACGATATTGTTTTGCCGCAAAACTCTTTCGTGCATCGGCTTGGAGTGTTTTGGCAATGGCGATAAGCTCGGCAGCTTTTTTTGTCGATGCAGCATCGATGTTTTCGGAAGTGCGAGCGATGAGATTATCGGTTTTATCGAGCGCTTCGGCAATTTTATCGGGGTCGGCATTACCGTGGAGCTCGGCGGAGATTTTTTTGAGTATGGTGAAAGCATTTTTGGCAAAACTCTCTGCCACCGAGAACCGGCTTTTAGCATATTCTGCATCGGCTTGGGATATTATATCGGAAGCCTGAGCAAGGAGATTTTTTAGTGGATTGTCATCAATGACGGAAAGCTGCGGCGCAATTTGCTGAAAAAGCTCGCGAGTTTCCTCTATTTTGCGTCTCGCTCGGCGTTGTTCGATGGTTTGCTCGTGCGATGCACTTCGGCTGTGAAGAACAAGTGACAAGGCTTGCTCGGCAAAGCTAGTTGCCAAAACATAGTTTCGCGCTTCGTATTCGCGCCACGCAGATGCAATAAGTTCATTGGCTTGGGAAAGCGTTTGAGCAATTTCGGGCAAATTTGGGTTTTCGCAGTTGTCCCGGAACTGGTTGAGTGCGTCTTCGGCAGAGCGAATTTTGCGTTCGGCAGTTGCGCGCACTGGTTGCGCAAACGCCGAAGTGCCAAACAAAAGTAATAAGATTAGCGCTGTTAATAGATTAGCACGAAAGTTTGGCTTCATCTTTTTAAATTTTTCTGCACTGTTTTCCATCTTGCCTCAATATACAAATTTTTTCGTTCTTGCAAACTTTTTTTGCCTTAAATTTTTTCTACATTGCACCATGAAAAGAGTTTAGTGTGCTTCGGTTTTTGATTTATCGTGCATTCACATTTTTGTGCTACAAGGAGTTTGCTTATTCAGCACCGGATTGTTCTCTCAAAAAAGTTGCGTTGTCAGATAACGAAACGCCGAACGTTAAACTCACCAGCAGATTCGCAAAGTTTCTACACCAAAGCGCATGATAACTCGTAAAGCTTTTACCACCGATATGATACAACTCGTTCAAAGATGACTTAATATCGTAAAGCTTTTACCACCAACGCAATGCAAACTCGTTCAAAGATTCGGCAACATCACGCAATTTCGGCGCGTTCACAATCTAAATCTAGTTTCGTTCAGAAATTCAGTGCCATCAGCTCAGCGCTAGTTCCGTATTAATAATAGCACCAGGTGCAGAGTCGTTATTGGAATGAGCAGCAACCATGCCAAAGTGCGAAAATATTAACTTATTAAGTACAAATAAGTTCTGAAAACGTCTGCGCACAGA
This sequence comes from uncultured bacterium, assembly GCA_964443405.1. GTDB lineage: Bacteria > UBP14 > UBA6098 > B30-G16 > B30-G16 > CAYUDB01. The sequence continues at coordinate 3,082 of CAYUDB010000010.1, forward strand.
TACGTGCTAGACGGTGCAAAGTGTGCGTATTGGTTCAGTTTGAGTGAGAAAAAAACATGGAGATAATTGGCAGTTTTTTGAAAAATGTGGTGGTAATACATTTGCGCAATGCGAGTTAACGTGAAACAAAGGCAATGTTTTAGGGAAGGAATTATCTGTAATGCGCAAGCCAATCCACAATCCTACGACGAATTTCGTCGCGAGTTTTGCGAAATACTGCGAGTTTTTCGTCATCAGTGCCATCGATCGCTGCAGGATCTTCGAAAGACCAGTGCAAACGTGTGGTCACGCCAGGGAAAATTGGACATCGTTCTTCGGCACGGTCGCACACGGTTATCACTATACCAAAATGGACTTTACCCAGAAACTCCCCTATCGCTTTTGAACGATGCCCTTCCAAAGGCACGTCAATTTCGTCCATAACGCGAATTGCGTATGGGTTTATGCCTTTGGGCTCAAAACCAGCGCTGAAAACTTCAAAGATATCGCCACCGTATTTGCGCAAAAATGCCTCGGCAATTTGACTGCGTGCGCTATTTCCTGTGCAGATGAACAGAACTCTTGTTTTGCCCATTATGATTCCCTCCTTGCTTTAATAACATTGATGCACACATATTTGCAAGTTAGGTTCACGTTAATTTTTCGCATTTGACTACTGCGGCAGATATTCTCAATTGAGCATCGAGTGCAAAAATGCTGCTGAACACTTGAAAAAAGTATCATAATGTAACGTGCGAAAAAATGTTTGCGCAAAGCTCGATTGTAAGGATATTATAACAAATAATCAATGGAGGAAATGTGGACATTTACATCGCCGAATCGGACGACAAAATGACGAAAACAGTTGAAGCACTGTCGTTTCAACTATCACGTCTGCGCACGGGCAAAGCCTCGCCCTCACTTCTAGATGGCATAACTGTCGATTATTATGGAGCGCAAACTCCACTTGCCCAATTAGGCTCGGTTAGTGCACCCGAACCTCGTCTTCTGATAGTACACCCGTGGGACAAAAGCTCAATTAACGCCATTGAAAAAGCTCTACGCGCTTCTGAACTGGGTATAAATCCAAGTTCAGATGGCACAGTTATACGCATTCCCATACCGGCACTCACCGAAGAAAGACGCAAAGAAATAGTCAAGCTCGCACGCAAACTCGCCGAAGAAGCAAAAGTTGCCCTGAGAAATATCCGCCGAGATATGATAGAGCTGGTAAAGGCGAAACAGAAGGAAGGCGAAATTCCCGAAGATAATTCGCGAAAAATTCAAGAAAAAATTCAAGAAAACACCGAAAAATTTGCCAAGAAAATCGACGAAGCACTGAAGTCCAAAGAAACGGATATAATGAATGTTTAGTCGTCCGAAAGAACGAAAAAACACAAGCCGCAGAATACGCAATTTTGCGCCAGTTATGCCCGGTGTTTTCACTGTTGGCAATATGGTTGCGGGTTTCATCTCCATTTTGCTGAGCACAAGCGGCAAAACTGGCAGTGCGGCATATGCGATCTTGCTCGGTGGTATATTCGATCTCGTTGACGGAAAAGTGGCAAGGCTCACAAAATCCACATCCGAGATCGGTGTACAGCTTGACAGTTTTTCCGATTTTCTCTCATTTGGTGTGGCGCCTGCGGTGCTGCTTTTTAGTATGAACATCTACGCTGCCGGAAAATGGGATTTTCTCATACCAGTGTTATACCTCATTGCAGGTGCATTTCGCCTTGCGCGATATAATGTTACCGCAGAGCACGACGTGAAAAAGGACTTTCGCGGTTTGCCAATACCACTTGCAGCAGCACTTGTAACAAGCTTTGTGCTTTTCTCCGAAGCTGTTTGGGGCATGGTGAAATATCCTCAATTTTTCACTCCCGGACTAATCTTGCTTGCCTGGCTTATGGTATCAAACGTCAAATACAGCGCAAAAATAAACATAGGGCTTGGCAAAAAGACCAAGTTTCGTATAGTGAAAGTTCTTTTGCTCGCAGCGTTGATATTCGGCTTGGCTATCAAATTTCGCTATGTGTTTTTTCCAGCAGTTGCCTTGTATGTGTCACTTGGATTTTTCAGAGAGCTTTATTGGGTAGTTACAAAAATTTCGAAGGAGGAGGCATGAAATACAAAGTTGAGGTAATAGTCGAACGCAAAAACGGTGTTGCCAACCCAGAGGCAAACGCCGTTAGCGAAGCGCTGAAACGCCTTGGATATACGCCCGTGACAAACATCGATATGGCAAAGCTTTTTACGCTCTCCATCGATGCCGAAAATGCACAAGATGCCAAAGTTTTAGCACAAGATATCGCGCAGAAAGTTTTGGCAAATCCGGTTATCGAACACTACGTTGTGCTCGATATGAAAGAAGATTGTTAAATGATTAACAATTGACAAAGCTCACCTTTTTGCTATTTTAATGAAAACTAAACAAAGGGAGATTGTATGAAAAAGTATTTTGGGGTATTTGCAGTTGTGCTATTGTTTCTATCACTTGCGAATGCCGAGCAGGTCAAACAAAAATTCGGCATTGGCTTGGGCGCCGGTTTCATGCGAACCCAACCCTACGATATTTTCACAACCACAGGAACGGCTTTCAACGGCAATTTGCGTTTTGGTCTCACCGAAGATTTGGAACTTGGCATAGGCTACACTTACGAATACTACTCTCTTGCCGACAACATTATGCAATATTTTGTTCCTATGCGTCGTTCTGGCAGCACTTTAGACCAATCCGATTATCCTTGGTACAAACGCGACAGATTCTTCAACCCAGTTACAAACAAAGACGAAGATCAACAGCCTTGGCGCACAGTGAACGGCACCACCGGCGAAATTCGCGAAAAGAAATACGAGAGCTTAGGCGATGTCATAGGGCTAACTGCCAAATCCGACTCACTCCCTATCGAATTCACAAGCCAGCCCATCGACTTATTTATTAAGTTCCGTTCGCTTTCGAAAAGCATTTTCAACCCATATCTCGTGGCAGGGTTCGGCATGGTAATGTGGAGTGCTGCAGACGAGAACACCGGCGACGATATCGAAGTATTCCAATACGATGATTATTTAGCCGACACATCAAACGCCATAAACGGTAGCCCTACATCATCGGGCGAATGGAAAAAATTTAAAGCCACACAATTTGCAGCACTTTTCGGTTTCGGTTTCGAAATCTTCCCAATAAGCAATGTCGGCGTGGACGTCGGTGTTCGTGCAAGGTATCTTTTCGGCAACGATTTCGTCGATCAAGTTACCGATACTTTACGCGGCGACATCCAAGCACTCGCTAGCCTCAACTTCTACTACGGCGGTGTCAAGGATAGCGACAAAGATGGCGTTATCGATGAAAACGATAAATGCCCCGACACACCTTTCGGTGCCACTGTTGATGAGTTTGGCTGCCCTATCGATAGCGACCAGGACGGCGTGCCAGATGGACTCGACATGTGCCCAAACACACCCATTGGTGCTGCTGTTGATGCCACAGGTTGTCCATCCGACGAAGATGGCGATGGTGTTTACGACGGCATCGACAAATGCCCCGGCACACCTTTTGGCGCAAAGGTCGAGCCAGCCACAGGTTGCCCCACAGATGGCGACGGAGATGGCGTACCCGACCACACTGACGAATGTCCAAACACTCCTGCTGGCGCGATTGTGAACAAAGTTGGCTGCCCGAACGACTCTGACATGGACGGCGTTTACGATGGCATCGATAAATGCCCCAACACTCCCATGGGCGCCGCCGTGAACGAATTCGGTTGCGAACGCACAAAAGCCGATACCGATGGCGATGGCGTGCCCGACGATCGCGACCGTTGTCCAGCAACTCCAATTGGTGCCACTATCGACGAATTTGGCTGCCCAAAAGACACTGATGCCGACGGCATATACGATTACAAAGACGCCTGCCCAGGAACTCCAAAGGGTGCTATGGTCGATCAAAACGGCTGCCCACTCGACGGCGATGGCGATGGTGTTTTCGACGGCAAAGACAAATGCCCGAACACTCCACTTGGTGCCATCGTTGACTCGCTCGGTTGCCACAATGACTCTGATGCTGACGGTGTGCCAGACGGTCTCGACCAATGCCCACGCACGCGTCCAGGTGCCGAAGTTGACGCCAAAGGCTGCCCCAAAGATACTGATGGCGATGGTGTGCCCAATGGCATCGACAAATGCCCGAACACTCCTACCGGAGTCGAAGTGGATACTACCGGTTGCCCCAAAGGTCCTAAACTCAAGAAAGGTGAATCCATAACTGTGCGCATCAATTATGCCACATGTTCTTGGGATATAACATCTTCCGAATCCATCAAACTTCAAGATGCAGTAAACATGTTGCGGTCTTATCCCGACATGATCATCGAAGTTGAAGGGCATACCGACAATGTTGGCATCGGTCCTGCCTGCACTCAAAAAGGCGTGAAGGACAACGTTGATCTTTCGCTCAAACGTGCAGAAGGCGTGCGCGCATGGCTCATCGACAAAGGCATTGACGGCGCTCGCGTGCGCACCAAAGGCTATGGCGATACCAAACCCATTGCGCCAAACACCACCAATGCCGGCAAAGATCAAAATCGACGCATCGAGCTTCGCTGTGTCGAGAATTGCCCTGGCGAATAATATTCACGCACGAATGATCTCTCAAAAGCGCGGTGCTAAAAGCCGCGCTTTTTTATTGGATTCATAAAATCGATTTCGTTGTAAGCTTGAGTTTTGGCATAGCAAGAAATTGCGCCACTGTTTGAATCTCATTTTTCCAATTAACAGTTACCGCAATGAGCCAAAAACTCTCATAACACGATGATAGCACAGGTTTTATCTAATTATAACATTATTTCACACCAGCACCGCACAATGAATCATCGTAATTTAAAAAATATGGTTAAATATGTTGTCTGAATTGTAAAAGACACCTCAACATTGTTGAAAAAAAACAATTAACTCATGCAAACATAGTTGTCGAACATCTAATAACTTGTCGATTAATGAGTTGCAGATGGCAAAAAAACTCCATATTTGGCGGTAACATAAAAATACGATGTGCTACGGTCGTCATCTTGATGAGTATGCCATTCGGGGGTTAGAAAAGCGCTCGCATCAAGTCGCAGGCGCTTGGAAACCCAAAATGCCGCAGTCGCCGAAAAATCGACAAAGCTATAGCTCGAAAATGTTGCGCTATCTGGCAAATTTTCATAAAACCGCTTGCCAACTGTAACATCGGCAAACACATACACCCGTTCGAATCGCAAGAAATCTGCCGATAAATTCGCTCCAAGCTCCCACCAGCGCTCACCTTCGTAAACCGTATCAACAGTTTGCAGTTCATATTTGGGACCAATGCCCGTTTTCCATTCGCCAAACTCCCGTTGCAAAACTAGTGACATACTCGCAAACGTATGTGAAAAATAGAGTTCATCTTGAGTGAGAAAATTTCGCCGTTCAAATTCCACACTCGGTTCCAAAAAATAACGCGCAAATACTAACGAACCGTTAGCTGTTGCAGAAAGCTGGGCAAAACTACCCCGTTCGTCCTCGGAAGGAAAATGTCGGCTTTGCCACGATGCAGAAAAATCAGCGAAATGCCCATCGTTCCAGAGTTTAGCAGTACTCAAGGTTACCGTACGCTCGTCATAGTTTGCATCTGCGCTATCTGGCACCGCGCGCATCGCATAAACCCATGCCGCCGTCCAATCCATATTTGCCAAATCAAAACTGTAGGCAAGCTGTGATTTCAGTAAGTTGTAGTCGTAATTATAGTTACCGTCGTTCGCAAAATTCTTACCCTCCACCCACAACCGTGCACCAAGCCTCGAGCTGTTGAATTTCTGTGACATGTGCAAATCAAAACGATGCTTTAGGTAACTTGTATTTTCGTCAGAAAAATCGCTGCGTGCTTCGATATTTTCGCCCATCTCAAAGCCAAATTTGCCCAAAGCAGCGCTCCAACGCGCAGAAGCTGTGCCAAAAACGCTTTCCGTGCCCGCATCACAGGACGCATGTGATGTGAACGAGCTGCTCGAAAACACATGCGCATATTCGGCATCGACAAGGATTTTAGGCTCGGTAAGCATAGTGAGCGTATCCTTTTCAAGTAGCGTAAAGCTTTGTCCCACATAGGAAAATCCACTACCCAGGCGTAGGGAAAAATCGCCTGCACAAATCGGCGTGCAAGTCAAAATAATTAGCACAAAAATTGTTGCGCCCAAATAACGCGTGTGTTTCCCCATGTGAAAGGTCAATCTGCTCATCGTGGTTCTGTTTTAACGTAAAATACGCATTTTCGATTCGATGCGCAGCAAAATTTTCCTTTTCCAAAATGACCGAGTGCAGCTTTTGCGCTTTTTCAGACAGTAACAAAGAGATTTCGTGTGTTTGCGCTACCAGAAAACTTGCATCCACATATGAAACACACGTCTATTTATGGCATCTAGCAATCTCACTTTAAACTTCATCGAACAACGATAAACTTTCCCCGTGTCGCGTCATTATTCGCATGCAATTTGTAAAAATACACGCCGTTCTTTAAAATCTGAGTGTCGAAAGTTATCGTTCGTGTCTGTGCTTCGCGAAAAGCATCAGCGAAGTTTGCCACATTTCGTCCCAGAATATCGAATATAGATATAGAAACGTTAGTATTAAAATTGCATTGCACAATAAATGATAACGTATTTGAATTATTTGAGAAACTAGTGCAAATCAAAGCATCAGTCTCCGCATGTTCGGAAAAACTCTCAGACACCGCTGTCACTTGGTCAAAAGCATAAGCTCCAATATCAGCGCGTGTTCCATCATGATCGTAAGCAGATGTGGGATCACCTGTATCGATGCAAGGTGATTTTGTGAAATCGGATGTAGGAAAATGCAGCCAAGAAAGTCGGAGATTGCCAGAGGATGGAGAAATGAAAAGCGGGTCTGTGTCTATGCATCCAATGCCAAAGTATTCCTCGCCCAATCCGCGATAAATGTCACAATATCTAGCAGTTATAGGAATTGCACCAGATGCTGCAAAGGCTGGCGGCTGAGAATTCCAGAAAATATTGTTGAAGCATTCCGCATGTGCGGAAATTGCATCGCAGTAGAAACATATGGCACCACCCTCAGACGCAGTGTCGGCGTAAGAAGTATTATTATAAGCACTTAGCGTGCCAGATTCTGTCGCAAGTGAGATTCCGCCACCTACAACCGAAGAGTTGTTATTGAAAAACGCATTTCGATATACAGTTACATTCGCATTTCCGGTAGCCACGTCTAATCCGCCACCGTTTTGCGCAGCAGTATTAAATGAAAAGTAGTTGTTAGCAGCATCTGTCGCAAAAACACCAGTTCCACCTCCGTTCCAGATTGCACAACCGCCACCATTTTCACCACAGGAATTGTAGTTAAGTGCGTTTTCAGAAAAAACGATGTCGCCCGAATCGATGTAGATATAAACGCCTCCACCACTGCCGTCGCTGGCGGAATTCCATTCAATACGATTGTTGTGAAATGTAACGGCTGCACGACCGTTGCTGCGCACAAAACAGCCTGCGCCACCCAAGTCCGCCGCGTTATCGAAAAATATGTTATCGGAAACAGTGATGGAGACATCGGAGCCGTTGGTGTAGGCAAAGCCACCACCGCCATCGTCTTCTGAAACGTTGTTTCTAAATGTACAGCCCGTCATAACTATATCGCCGCCATCAGAATAAAGCATATTTCCACCGCCATCATCTCCGTAAAATGTTTCGTTACCGTAGGCGCGGTTGAACTCAAAACGGCAACCTGCGCAACGCACGTCGCCTTCGCCAGATGCAGCATTTAGCCCGCCAGCACCTTGGGCGCGGTTGCGCAGAAAAGATGAATTCTCCACTCGCACGTATCCGCTTGCTGAGACAACACTTGCACCACCACCAATAGCATCGCAAGAGTCGTCAGAAAATTCGCAGCTGTCCACCAAAATCTCTGCGAGCACTGTTTCGATAAATAGTGCGCCACCACCTTCGGCACCAGACATACCATTTATAAATTTTATCTTGCGAACCCTAATTTGTCCAGCAAGTTCCGTTGAATAAATATTGAGAATTTGCCGCAAATTTTGCCCATCAAGCACGGTAGCTGCAACACCCGCTCCAACTATTTCCAACGCAAAGTTCTCGGTTGAATTAAAACGTAATGTGCCTGTAATATTGTAAGTTCCTGCTAAAACGTTGATTACATCACTTTCGCCATTCGATTCACAAACGCTAAGCGCACTTTGCAAGCCGGCAAAACTGTTTACATTGAACACTGCACCAAAACCAAGTCCAGCAAAGGCGACCGACAAAACTACACAAAACACTCTTTCACATATTCTCATCTTTACCTCCTTTTTTAGTAAAGTAAACTTTTGATTCGCAAAATGCAAGATTTTTAAATCTTATTCCACTGCCGAAATCGATTATCTTCTTAAAATACAACAAATTACAATAACCTCAGAAGCTTATTAGTTTTTTAATCGCAGCGGAATCTTCGAAGGACAGCGGTAGCTTTTCGCAATTTACTACACTTTTGCATAACTCTATGAAACGCAAAGCCTTTTTCTCAGAGGTTAAGTTTAGCAAAAACACGCCACCCGATTCCTCGAATGGCGTGTTTTTTATAAAGCAACTCGTTGCAAACAATTACATTTATTGGTTTGCCATACGATAACGGTATTCTAGCGTAACACGACGGTTGAAATTGCGTCCATAAGTATCTGCGTTGTCGCCCAACAGTTTACCGCGCAAAATAAATGGAACTTCCCAACCATATCCTTTAAAGGTAAGTTTTGAGTTCTTCGCGACGAGCCATTTATCGAGCTGTTTTTCAGGAACACCTGCAAAATAAGCGATATATTTGCGCATAATGTGAAATTCGCGCTCGGCACGTTGACCCGAAAGTTCACGGTTACGTCTCTCTGAGCCAATGTTGTCGGTGTGACCCTGAATTTCTGCGCTCTGAACGAAACCAGATTCGGCACGCGCCACAAATGTACGCGCGAAATTGAACAAACGGCGCTCAAGATACACCGAAAGCGGCTCCGATTCATCGAACACAAATTCCACAAGAAGCATGTTCTCGATGGCTTCCACTCGTTGACGGGCAGAAAAACTTATGAGCTTGTCGGCAGACACCGTCTTGCTCGACGCATCAGTATCCAAGACAAGTGAAACTCGATAGTCTGGCTCGGGTGCCAGAAAACGGTTCTCACCAATTCGCCAGTCCCAAATGACCGAATCGGGCGGTAAGTTTGCACCTTGTGCTATAACATGCTTAAGCTGTCCATCAGCACTTTCGACAAACACTTTCCAGCTTTTCGTGTTTTCATAACCGCTACGATGTATATAAATAACATTCTGCGATGGTTTGGGATCTTTCCACTCTTCCGACACTGGATAGCGTTCTTTCGGCTTGATAACTATGCCGTCTGGGTCGAGTTCAAGTGCCAGCTTTACTGAAGGTGCAACTTTATCCTCTGCAACAACACGTTCAAGAAGGTCGGGGTGACTTTCAAGAATTCGGTGTTGCAGCGTATTTGCCTGATCAAGTGCAGAAGCTGCATCTTCGGTTTTCGCACGTCCTTCGATAATCGCCAACAAGAAATCGGGGTTTGAGTTCAAAAATGTCGGAGCATTATCCTCAAACAATGTGCCAGATATTCCAAGTAGTTCGGCTTCCAATTCCACACGACGATTTTCGTCTGCCACGCGCGGGTCGTTTGGCGCGTATGCACTCTTTATGCGAAAAGCTTTCGCGTCGTGGTTTGTGCGAATTTCCACACGCGACGCAAGTTCTGCACCATGAGCTACAAACGCATCGCGAACTGCATTGGCGCGTCGCTCGGCAAGTTCTTTTGATGCATCTTCGCCATCCGAATCGTGGAAAAATCCGCGCAATACCATTTTTGCATTCGGGTTACGCGTGAGGCGTTCGGCAAAAATATCAATGTAATACGTACCACGTTCGTCGATGGCAGCAGAACCAGGCGCAAAAAATATAACCGGCACAAGTGGCTCTTCTTCGAGCTTGGTGATAACTTGTGTGGCGCTTAGTGTTGTGTATTTTGGTTCGATGAATAAGGTGTCTCTCGATACGACATAGACTTCACGCATAATACGATTGTTCCCTTCATTGGTTTCGGCTATCATGCCCGAAACCTCTGGTATGCATGAGCCGTCGTCATCGGTGGCAGTGCGAATTTGGAACTTGCCCTGTTTTTTAGGTGTCCAATTCCATGTTACGCGCACATATTGCCCAGGTGCAAGTGTGTCAACATATTGCCCGGGAATTACAACATCCCAGCCAACGCCATCCGAAACAGCAAGCGCATTCGGTATGCCAGAATATGCAATTTTGCCCAAGTTCGTAACTGTGGCGCTCACTTTTTGTCGTTCGCCCACTTTTAGGCTACCCTCGATTTGCAAATCTTTAATATCCAGATCGCCGCGACGGAAACGTGCTTTACGTCCACTGATGCTTATGCCAAAATAATGTTGTGTGGCACCTGCATCGAGCAAGGTGCCCGCTGTTGGCAAACCAAATGAATAGTCTATATCCATGCCACCAAAAACTGCATCGGTATGCCAACCCGCACCAATATTGACCATATTCGGCGAAATGCCACCACGCCAGCGAAGCACATTGTTCCTAAGCCCACCCACAAAACCAACGTGGTATGCAGGATTCGTCATGTCGCCATATTCGATGCTGCGCCAATCGAAACCCACCTCTGGCGTAAAGTAGGGCGACAGCGCATAAGAAATTCCTGCTCCAATGCGCATAGGTAGTTTTGCCGCATCAGTAGCATCGTCGATGGCTACTTTCGGCTCGAAAATATCGTGAGCGGCAATGCCTATGGCGAGCTTGTCGTTGGCACCCTGCCATAGCAGACCAAAATTCCCCGATATCGCCGACGCAGACGTGCCGCGCAAACGCAACGGGTCATCTGCAGGCAAGTCGAAGCTTTTTTGAATCCAATCTCCACCAATTGCCACCGAAAGTGTGCCAGCCAATTCCACACGATACGCAAAACGCAAACCTGTGCGCATTATACTGTAAGTTTCGATGGATTCGTAATTTGCGATTAGCGCTGTGCCAAATTTCCACCCGAGAGGACGCGCATAAGCCAAATATAATGATTTCGTTGATGACTCGAAACCTGCCACCGGTATGCCGTAACCCAATGACAACACGCCCTCGCCAAAAGCACCCGCATGTGCTGGGTTGTAAAAAACACTCGCAGCATCAAGAGGAAGCGAAAATCCACCATCGCCCATAGCAGTGTTTTTTGCGCTCCACGAGAATTCTGAAGCAAAGCTCGCAACTGCCATAAGCAGCATAGAGACGATTATGATTTTCTTCACACTTTTCATTGTATATCCGTCCTTGTTAGAATTCTCGTTTAGCGAACCACCACGATTATGCCTTTCGCAATCTGTTTACCATCGGCAAAAGCCACAAACAAATACGCTCCCGATGGCACAGCAATTCCTGCATCGTCGCGTCCGTCCCATTGCATGAACAAACCTGAGCTTTGTAACTCTCGAACTTTGAAAAATTCACGAGAGAACAGCTCGACTTTGTTATTGCCACGCAACGGGAATGTGAATTCGGTGAAATCGTAAGCACCGTCGCCATTTGGAGTTATAGTTCGAGGTTCGGCAGAAAAACCAAGTGGACAAAGCTTTCCATCACCTATCAACAAAACTGAATAAGTGGTTTCGGGCAAAACGACCAAAAGCTGTGCGGTGTATGTGGTTTCGGCAAGCGGGGCAAAGGTTACTACAACTTGCCTCATGCCACCAGCACCGATCACTGCAAGTGTGTCGGTGGTAGTGAAAACGCTGCTGCCCACAATTGACATGTGTGCCGTAACTGAAACTCCCGTGGGATTGTAAATGCGAAGTTCAAGTGTGCTCATGCTATCGATAACACAAATTTCACCAAAATCGAGTGTGTCTTCCGAAACCTCAACATATGGTTTGCGGCATGTCACATGGAAAACCGCGCTACAAGTTGTGAGTGAATCGGGTCCTAAACCCGGGTCGTTGTCGGCATCAGATGCGCACGCATAAAGCCATAGCGTGTCTGAATCGAGAACTATGGGGCTTTCTGGCGTCCACAATCCCCCACCGACAGGTGTCAGTCGCACAGTTTCGGGCATGGCAAAATCTGATGTCGATGAGATAATAGCTATGGCACGCGAAATTCCCGAGCTATCTGAAATAGTCCAAAGCGGTAATGTAAGCCCAGTGCACCAACCCGAAACAGAATCGGGATTTACAACCACTGGAGCAATAGTGTCGTCATCGGCAATGTAAACGATTATTGTCTCTGGCGCAGCATAAACGCTCGGACAACCACCCAAACCCGAAAGTGTATCGCGAATACCCGAAACAATCATCGTAACATAACTACGCTCTGGTAACGATACACCAAGTGCAGCAAGATCGAGCGAGAATTCGGTGCCATCCCAATCAATTTGACCTGCACCATAAGTGTAATTCACACCATCGACGTTTATAACAGCATCGACAGGATTTATTTCGGAAACATCACTCGCCGAAACACGTATATCGGGCGTGCGCGTGCCGTAAATTATGTCTCCATCGAGCGGTGTTGTAAATTCTACATCTGGCGCACGCAAATCGAACGAAAAATGAACTGTGTCGGAAGAGATATTGCCCAAACCATCTGCGAAAACTGCCCAAACATCAACTGTGCCAAAATCGGAAAGCGGTGAAGCATAACCATTTACAGTAGCAGTGGTTTCGGTAAGCTCGGTGCCGTAAGTTATGTCGCCTGTGGAAAAAACTCCAACTACGTCCACGCCCTGCACGTCAAAAGCGTAGAAACTGAACTCAAAACTGTCGCAAGAACCACTTACAAGGCTTTCGGGACCAGCTTCAATGTTCGGCGGAGTAACATCCACATAGAAAGTGCAACAGAATTCTGATCTGTTCGCCGGACAAAGCAAAGTATCGGGCACGTCGAAGAGTTCGATGCAGAAAGTGTTTCGCCCTTCGGGCAATGGCGCAATCGTACAGGCAAAAGAATCGCCATCGAAATAGGAATCGGGTGCCGTATGAGGCGCACCGTTTAAGGTAAAGCTCCCAAGCTGAACTTCATCTGTGAACACGTCTGCAACAGTTGCCCAAACAAAATATGAAGTATCGGAAATCGTATCGCCACAAACTCCGGTCATGGCAACAATGTGCGGTGGTATTGTATCCACATCGAAATACCAACACATAGCCGTGTCGATTTCGTTACCAAGCACGTCGCGAATATATTCCACACATATGAGAACGCGCTCGCCGCCAAAACGGGCTGTAGGTGTAAAAACAACTCTATCAGTGGCAGGAATTATAGTAATCTGCGGCGAAGACTGATTATATCTCACGCCCTCGATTGAAACTACAAGTGTATCCCAGTCCACACCATCGAGGTCGAAAGCTGTAAAATCAATGAAGGTGGAATCGCAGGTAATGATTATGTTTCGCCCGGGTGCACCAGCGTTGACAGTTGGTGGAGTGGGATCGATGAAGAAATGGTTGCACATTGTAGAGGTATGCACAAGGCAACCTGCTGCTGTATCGGATATCATGTCGCTCACAGTGAGGCAAACGTGAACAGAATCGCCGCCGGGCACAAAAATCCCCGCGTCGGCAAAGGAGAAAGTAAAGCGGTCTGCCAAAATACTTATGCCAGCATCGCCATAATGGAAAGTGAAATCGCCATAATAGCAATGAACTGTAAAAAGTAGTGTCGCCCAGTTCACACCCGAGATTGCATCGGTGGCGTCGAATTCTACAGTTGGCGTAACAGTACTCAAGAAAACACCGGTAACTGGTGAAACTACACTCACAATCGGTGCAGATAAATCAACTGTGAAGTTTTCGGTTATTGCACCTGCAAAAAGCGGATTGCCCGCGCGGTCTGGTGCTGAAACTAAAGTGATTGTAACATTTTCACCGTCGGTAAATGGCACCGTAGGACAATATCTTACAGTGCTATCGGTGATGACAAGTTCGGGTGAACTGGCACTTAAAGTTTCAGCTGTGTGCGATGTATAGAGATGCGTGAAAAATCTGTTCACACCAAGCATATCCGTAAGCTCAAAACCGATGCATCTATTCGCACATGAAGTGTATGTACCCACTACTGTATCGAGCCTCTCAACACGAGGACCTATGGCATCTACGATAAACCAATACGAAAGCTCGGTTTCGTTCACACCACAACGTGCTGCATCGTCAGCGGCGGTTATGGTAACATACACTGTTTCCTCGCGCCCTAAAGGGTTACCGCCCGGCAGTGTGGGATTGTAAAAATATTGCGGTGCTGCTTCGTAGTTGAAAGCGGTTGCAAAATCTGCATCGAGGTCGTAGCTCGAAAGTGATGTGAATGCATCTTCAATTCTCACGCGGAAAGTAGCAAGCGAATCGGTAATTGTGGCGCCTGGCAAAGGATAAATGGGTGTTATTACTGGCGGCATTGTATCGACCACAAAACTGAAGTATGTACGTGCAGAACAGTTTTCGGCACGATCGCAAAGCTCATGCAAGAAACCACTCACCGTATCGCCCTCAGTCCATGGCGATGAAGGCACAAAAAATAGCGTGTTCGGGGCTGCGACATAAAGCTCGGGCGACAACAGCGCATATGACACACCGTTTACATCGAGCATTATAGATGTGGAGTCGAGGTTAGCATCGGCACCAAGTGTGAAAGCTATGCGTTGGTTCATGCACGAGAGGATTTCGTCCATAACCGGCTCGATGAGTGTTGCTGATGGCATAGTGCAATCCATGCGGAAAAAGATTGTGTCGGTCATGGTATTTGGACCACAGTAGATTGCCGAAACCGCATCGGATGCACGAACAACTAAGGCTATCGAATCGCAACCGTTTATGTCGATGCCATAGCGTGCAAAAGGCAATGCAAATCTATCGCCAGAACGTACTAAAGTTGCGAACGGAATGTGATAATGTGTGCCATCAACGAAAAGTGTGCACGCAACAGAAGCGTCAACTATACCCGATGCAGTGTCGCCAAGACGGAAAATTAGAGAATCGGGCGTAGCCATAACCGTGGCACCTTCAGCTGGGCTAACTGCGGTCAAATATGGCGGCGAAAAATCTGTGTAAAAATCCCAGTCGTAACTCTTGCTGCTCGGACCACCAAGCTCGGTTACAGTGCCCGAAAGTGTGAGCCGATAATGCACACCATCTGCCCAAAAACCAGCACTAGGGTTGAAAAAGAAGCTATCAATGACGCCATATGGTGCAGCATCGTATCTCGCCTGAAGGAAACGCGGGTCTGTCCAAGGTATGTTTCGAATTGAGCCAGAATCGATATCGCGAACTTGCAAAAGTGCTGTAGTACTATCGAGACCACCGTATGAAAACAGTGCCATAACTAAATTCTGTGCGCTACATGCCGAAACTGTGCCATCAGGTGGATAAAACTCGGGTTCACGCACATCGATGGTATAAGTCATGTCGTAACATGTGTCGAAGCTGTTCACACAAAAATTGGGCATATCGTTGGCGTTCACGCAGATAGTGAGAATGATAGTAGCTGTATCGGTGATGCCTGCAAAATATCTATCAAAGCGAACGGTATTGGTGGTTGTGTCGTAGGTAAAGCCAGTAACCGGCACAGCACCAACTGTAACAGTCACCGAACCCGGATTTACACCCGAAAGTAAATCGAGAAGCTGTAAACTCACGTGGATTACTGTGTCGGCAATAAGCGAACCCGAAGGTGGTGTAGTGTTCATAACAACAGGTTCAGAAAAATCTGTCCAAACACCAAATGTAAGCTCGTCTTGTATGAGATAAACATCATTGCAATATATGCGTATGGAGTAAAAATTGCCGTCGGAGAAAATTCCTGAGGTGTTAACTCGCACTCGTCCACCTGTTACAGTCATGCGAGGATCTCCGAGTGAGATAGTTGTAGCACCTATGGTTACAGTTATGTTCGAAATCGAGTCCACGTCGTTGATGCGAAAGACTATGGAATCGGAACATGGGTCTGCCATTATGGCACCGTTGAACGGGTAAATGAGGACAATATCGGGAGGCGTGTATGGTAAAGTCCAAGTGAAACAGGTGTCAGCGCGATTTGCGCCACAGCCCACTGCTCTATCGGCGGCACTCACACAAGCGCGGACTGTATCCCCGCCACGTATTGTGCCCAGTGAGTTTAAATTGAAGGCAAACGTATCACCCACAACCGAAACTGCCGATGCATTGAAGTTGAAACGTGTGTTCCAATTATCGGTTCCGCGCACAGTTACAGTAACCGTTGACGAGTCGCGACTTACACCGGCTAGGGCATCTTGAATTAGCATGCGCAAGTTTAACATGGTG
This sequence comes from uncultured bacterium, assembly GCA_964443405.1. Lineage (GTDB taxonomy): Bacteria > UBP14 > UBA6098 > B30-G16 > B30-G16 > CAYUDB01. Next base: position 19,446 of record CAYUDB010000010.1, read on the forward strand.
CTTGGTGGCACACCTGCAGGAGGTGATATGAGCGACATTGTTGGGTCGGTCAAATCGACGAAAAAATACCAAGAAGTATCGCCCGAGAAAACTAAATCGGGCGGGCGATGACCGAAAGCAGGCAAGAAAATTATCGTAATCGAGTCACCGTCGGAAAAATGGCGCGGCGAAAACCAATAAAAAGAATCGAGTGGCGAATCCATACGCGAATACATAACAGAATCGATGCCAAGAGGTTCGGTGCCGCGGAAAACTTGCAACATGCTCGACCATGGGTCCATAAAACCGTTCGAGAGATGCACCATCAGAAGTATCGACGAGGAATCACAAGAGAAATATCCCGCATGTCCGGGCATGGCGAAACGAACATACATGGTATCGGCATCTGTTGTCTCTGCCCACAAAAGCGAAGCCGCAAAAACACATAGCAGCGTAAGAACACGTTTCATAATGCGCCACTCCTTTTAACTTAGAGCTTTTTTCAAGTTCTCGATTGTTTGAAAAATGTTATCGGCAAAAATTATTCCACTGCCGACACATATGTTTCTGCATCGGGTTTCGGCAATAATATGAACATTTTTTTCGTTTATACCGCCAATGGCGAAAACAGGAATTTTTAACGTTTCGCACATGTTGTTGAGAGTTTTTAGGTTGCCAATTTTCGTATCGTGTTTGGTATTAGTTCCAAAAAATGCACCATAGCCTATATAATCAGCACCATCTGCTTGGGCATGCATGGCAGTTTCGAGGTTCGAAGCTGTAGCACCAACAATCGAATGTGGCAATAGTTTTCGCGCAAGTGATACGGGCAAATCATTTTCTCCCACATGAACACCGCAAATATCACAACTTGCCGCAATTGCCACGTTATCGTTGATAACAAGTTCCACATTTTTATTGCGCAAAAGCTCCAAAATCGACAGAATTTTTTCCATCAAAATTTTGTCGCATACATTTTTGTAGCGATACTGAAAAAATTCAATTCCAGCATCAATACAAGGTAATACTATGTTTTGCAATGTTTTATGTGACTGCTCGATAAGGTGTTCATCGAGTAGCACATAGATTTTCTGGCTATTGATAAAGTCATTCATTTCGTGCAACTTGAAATGGGTTCTAATGATAATATTGAAACTTCATGCTTTTTCACAAGTATTTTTTGCAAAAACATAAAAAATCACATTTTCTTTACAATGCAATTTTTTTTCTCACTACCTCTTGACAATATTTGGAATCATATTTTATTGTGTCATACGGTTCGGGTCCTGCGCAAGCGGCGCATTCTAAACCCCGCCAGATCTGGAAGGAAGCAACGGTAGGAACTGACGTTGTTGTGCCGCAGGGCAACCCGAATCGTGAAGTTTGAAACTTTAAGGAGCGTTCATGTCTTCTCCAACGTTTCTTTACATTCTCGGTACAATACTTTTAATTTGCGGTATTGGCATAAGTGCCTATTTGTTCTGGCGCCGCTCCCACCAAAAAACCGAGTTTGCTGAAGGTCCATCCGAAGACGAGACCATGCAACGTGCCTTCTCCATAATTGACAATCTCCCCGACTCTAAGCGTTTCTCTGCTATTTTGCTCGAACAGGGCAAACCCGAACAAAAGCTTCTGCACATTATCGACGAGCTTTTTACCGCAAACCTTATTGTCCAAGCCACAAAAGCGTCCACACTGCTCACCGAATTCGCCCCAGATTTTCCAGCTGGTTACGCACGATTGGGTAAATGCTACCTCAAAGCCGGCAACTACGAAAAAGCAGAAACTGCCTTGCGTAAGGCTCTCGAACTTGATGAGAACGACAAAAAAACTGCCAACAACCTCAGTTACATTTTCAACAAAACCAAACGTTACGAGCAAACTGTCGAAATTCTCGAAAAATTTGCCCACGAAGATAACAAAGACCTCATCACACTGATGAATCTTGGCATAGCATTTTTTCATGTGGGACAAAAAGATATGGCTTTCGATCTATTCAACTCTGCCTACAAAATCAATCCAAACATGCCCGAAGTTCACCTTTACATAGGGCATTGCCTAAAAGAATTTGGTCAAACCGAAAAAGCAAACCTTGCCTATCGTCGTTATAAAGCTCTCACAGAAAGCAAAACCGCTGTTCCTCAGCAGTCACGCGAACAAAAAGACACCCCACAAACTGCCGCAAAAACCAACAGCACCGTCCCCGATGAAGAAATCGACCTTAACTGACCTCGGGCATACTGTTTTTTCCGGTGTTTCCTACTGCAAATATTGCTTCAATAATACATTTAACTACTGAATCAGACGCGCTAGTTTTCAAATATTTCCTTTTGCAAAGGGATTTGGAAGCGGAGCTTTTTTAGCTTGGTGTTTTGCTTGCCTCTGGGCAAATGAAGCATCTCTGCCTGGAGCGTTTGGAAAGCGTTATTTTTATTTTTCCGCATGGTCATTACAGATTGGTCGAGAATAAACGAGAAGCTTTTAATCAAATACTTTCTATGAGACTGGGGAAAACTGTAGTTTAATGCTTTCGGGATGATAAGCATTCGGCGTATTTGTAAGCAGTTGAACATAAAAATGTTAGCGTTTGTTTGCGAAATCAAACAGAGAGAGCAAGAATAACCACTTCTTCGGTGCATTAATACCAAAATTGCAAACCCTGCTGCAACATTTTTTTATTCGTTCCGCAAGTTGTCTGATGCTGTGAACACAAAATTTTTCAGGCAGATAATTTTTACAATTAAATACTTGGAAATTACTAGCGTTATTCAACTCATTTACACATAAAAAAACTCGCATTCACATGCGAGTTTTCATTGATAATGGACAAAATCATTTTGGGTTCAAACCTGCGTTGAGTTTGAAGACAAGTGGTTCTACCCAATGCACTTTCGTCTTTTTGCCCTCAAAAACTGCTGGTGAGTATTTCCAGTGATATATTGCCTCGAGCGCTACGCCCTCGAAAATACCTTCGGGTAAAGCTTTAATTATATTTGCACTGCTCGGCACAATTGAACCAAGTGTGTCGATGTCGAATTCGAGCAATACGATGCCTTCAATGCGCTGAGCACGTGCCTTCTGAGGATAGCCCAATGCTGAGCGTTTCACCGCAACTGGCTTAATGTCAACCTTTTGTGTAAAATAACGTGCCGCATTTTTATTGATGAAATGGTCGTAAATTGCTGTGGCAAGCGAATCCATATCACGTGCGGCAATAAGACGCAAATAATCGTTGAGGCTCGGTGCAATTGTATCGATAAGTTCCGGTGGAAGTACATAATTTACCGAGTCGGCAGTTTTTTGTGGCAATTGAGCAATGGTGTCCACAGGCACAGGTGGTGGTTTTGTCGCTGACGTATCTAATGGAACAGGTTGTGGTTTTTCCTCTATTTTCTTAGGCGGTTCTGGTTTAGGCAATTCTGTGGGTGAGGCTTTATCGTCCTTAGTTTTAATTGCGGAGCCAAGGTTAGTTATTTGGAATTGCACGCGTCTGCTCTGTTGGAGTTCCTCTTCGGTGGCACCTGTGCTTTCTTCGCCAAAACCTTTATGGGCAACTCGTTTTTCGGGTATTCCATGTGCAACTATCCATTGTGCAACCGCTTGTGCACGCATGCGCGATAGGAATAAGTTGAACTGCTTATTGCCCACCGAATCGGCAAAACCTTGCACCTCAATTTTCATCTCGGGGTAATCTGTCATAAGTTCGATGATACGTTGTAGCTCAGGTTCCGATTCGTGTCTCAGTTCACTTTTGCCAAAGTCGAAAAATATATTCACCAGCGAGACTATAGATCCGACCTCTACTTTGCGAATCTTAAACGTGTGATGCAGCTCATTATAACCGTCCTCAAGTCGAATCTCATAATTTTCTGATGCGAAAGCATAGCCCGGTGCGCTAACAGAAATGCCATAGTTTTCACCGGCTTTCAACACAACAAAGAAACTACCTGTTGTGGAATCGGTTTCGAGCACTTGCACAACTTTGCCGTCGGAAAGCCGCTCGATTGTAACTTCCGCAGGAATAAAAACGCCATCAAGCGAGGTAATAGCTTTGCCAGTTTGCGCATCGACAACAGTGCCTGCAAGTGTAGCCACAACCGATGGGCGTTGCCAATCGGCAAGCGGGTATGAATAAATATCGAACCCACCAAGTCCACCTTCGCGATCGCTGGAAAAGTATATAAAATCGCCACTACCGGGCACAGAGAAGAAATAATCGTTGCCATTTGTGTTAACTGGTGCGCCTATGTTCAGCGGATTACCCCACTTTTCAGAGACACTGTCCAAGCGCGACACAAATACGTCGAGACCACCAAGACCACCATGACCCCACGAGCTAAAGTAAAGCGTTGTACCGTCAATGTGCAAAAATGGCGAAGTTTGGTCGCGCGCATTGTTAATGGGAAAACCAAGATTTTTGCATTTTGTCCAGGCACCACGCGACTTTGTAGCATAATAAATATCAGTGCCGCCGAAACCACCATATCTATCACTGGCAAAATACAATGTTTCTCCCGAAGGTGAAAGCGTCGGATGTCCATCCCACCACGAAGAGTTTATTTTATCGCCCAAGTTTCGCGGCTCCGACCATTCATCGCCTTTGCGGCGACAAACATAAATATCGCAGCCACCGTAAGAATCTGATCGTCCACAAATGGTTATGAACATCTCCTCGCCCGATGGCGAAACACATGTTGAACTTTCACTAAAACGTGAGTTTATGTGATCGCCGAGGTTTTTGGGTTCTGTCCAATAGCCTTCAACAAAATCGGAATAATAAATGTCTTCACCACCAAAACCGCCATCTCTGCTCGATGAAAGATAAATTCGTGTGCCATGTGGCATTATAAAGGGTGCAAAATCGCTTTGTTTGGTGTTCAACTGGAAAATGTTCGCGGGTAAAGGGGGCGCGCTTTCGTCGTGTGACACTTCTGTAGGTGGCTTCTGAGCAAAACACGCTCCCAAAAACAGTATAGCCAAAAGCGAGGCTCTCATCAAAAACTCCTTTCGGGGGTTCGAGAATTGTGTCAAACGCTATTTGAAGTTCATGTGTTCGGCGAGCTGAGGATGTCGCACCTCAACGTAAATTTTCTCGCGCAACTTTTCGATGAGCTTTTCGATACGTTCGGCAAACAATCTTTGGCGTGCCATTTCGCGTATAACCTGAAAATGGTCATCAAGATTTATGGCACGTTCGGGTATAATTTCGGCAATTTTATACACTACAAAACCACCCATTTCGGGTACCGGTGGCACAATAGCTCCTGCACCTGCCGAATCGGCAATGTAGGCTATGGGTTTTGGCAAAGATGTAAGCGGATATTTGCCCATATCCCCACGCTGTGCCACATATTCTTCATCACGGCAATGGTTGGTTAACATGATATTGAAATCAGCACCTGCGCGAAGCGATTCGGCAACGGCTTTCGCTTCAAATTCTGCTGCCTTCGACTGTGCGGGTTTGCGTATAAAAATATGAGCTATTTCAACTTCTTTCTCGTTCTTGTTCAAAAGCTTGACAATGTGGAAACCCTCATCACCTGCTATGGGTGCAGATATTTTCCCAATTTCGAGTGATGCAACTGCAGAGCGAAAATTTATGGGCAGATCATCAATGTTAAATTTGCCAAGTGCACCACCTTTATCAGCAGTACGGGCGTCATCTGAGTGAAGTTTGGCGAGGTTTTCGAAACTATTTTTGCCCGCCAGTGCTGCAATTTCACGTGCACGCGCCTCAGTGAGCTGTGAGATTATTGAATCGGGCGGTGGTTCGATGAATATGCCAAGTATATGCGCCTGTTTTGGATATTTGCCCAAGCTATCTTTATGCTGTTCATAGAATTTGCGCACATCTGCATCAGATAATTCTGCCTGGCGCACATTTTTTTGTATGTAAAGCTGCTTTAGCAAGCCCGAATGCACCTGATTTTTCACTTTTTTCTTGAAAGATGCAAGCAAAATTCCTTCTTTAGCAAGGGTATCTGCCAAAGACTTTTCGCCGCCAAATCTCGCTGTAAGAGTATCCCATCGCGCCGAAAATTCTGAGTTCACCCTATCATCTTCAACGGTGACAGATTCTTTTTCGGCAGCCTGAACCACAAGTTCTTCGGCTATAAGATCTTTCAATACTCGCGCGTAAAGTTGCCAAAACTCTGTCGAATCTGTTGGTGGCTCCATGCCCGAGGAAAGCAATACCTGATCTAGCTCCGACGATAAAATCGGTGTTTCT
>CAYUDB010000011.1:0-24695 GCA_964443405.1 uncultured bacterium
ATCGCCAAGATTCCGAGAACAAGACTCACTACCTGCATTTAGCCACCTTCAAAAAGAGTTTTCGTGCTGTAAAGATAACAGCTAAAACACCATTAGCAAGAAAAATTACATAGAATACTGCTGCAAGTTCGTTATATGCAAAAGCATTCGAAATATTTCCATGCGCTATTTCGATAAAAGCACGAGTTGTGCCGCAAAGAAAACAGCGCTCGCCTTCAGCATGAGTTTGCATCATTGCACTTGCATTTAGGAGCCTATCTTCGGCAATAAAGAATGGCGATAACGCAAACAAAAACAGCACAGTCGATACAATCGACCATGCTGTAAAAAAAGCTGTTTTCACATCGTCAATCACTTGTGCCTCTACAATTGCACATTGAACAGTGTGCAATTTTGTGATCTTGAATTAGACGAGGCGAATTGCGAAAGGATATTTGTAGTCTTGGGAGTTTTTGGCAGCCTGAAAACCTTTGATACCAAAGATAATGGCAACAATCAAAATGACAGGGTAAATAAGGCAGCCGATACCGATAACTGAAAGTGCACTGGCAACAATGTAAGCGATGGTCAAAGTGATTTGGAAATTGAGAGCTTCTTTGCTGTGTGCGGTAACAAAAGCAGATTCATCCTTTTTGATAAGCCAAATCACAAGCGGACCAATAATCCATGTGAAAATGCCCAAAATGTGCGACAAACTCGCCATCGTTTTTTCATCTTCCGACACGGCATTAACCTGTGTCGTTGCTGAAGCGTTGGTGTAATCTTCCATCAATCCTCCTTTTTTCTGTTTCATGCAATAATACCAAATGGACACTTTTTTGGCAAGTATTTTATACAAATTTCAAAACCCAACGCGTCCGCGATTTACTAGCGCACGCAAATCAATAACTCCACGCTTCTGTAGAAGTGGTAAAATTTTGCCGAAAATCTTCGCAGTGAGTATTGCATCGTCGAGGGCGTTATGATAATCTTCGCGCGGTGGAAGACCCACTTGTTTTGCCATAGCATCAAGTGAGGTGAAATTCTTTTGCGGATAGGCAATGGTGTAAAGACGCGAAAGGTCAAGTGCAAAAGTGTTGTCCACATACATGCCCACGTTCTTCGCCGCCGACCACAAAAATTCCAAATCCAGCTGTGGCTTTTGTCCAAGTAAAATTCGTCCACGCGCAAGTTTCACAAATTCGGGAAAAACTTGCTCAGCCAAAGGCGCATTTTTTAATGTATTGCCGTCGATACCGTGAACCCTTTTCGATGTGGGTCGAACATTCGTGTAAGGCTGCAACAAACTGAAAAAAAAATCACCGTCCACAATACTGCCGTGCAAAGGCACAGCACCAATTTCAATAATCGAGTCATCGTCAGGGTCGAGACCGGTCATTTCAAAGTCGAAACTCAAAAAATGTGCGCGCGAAATCTCGCCTTCCTGACGCTGCCTGTCGATGATATTCGAAATAAGAGACATTTTGCAAACTCCCCCACCTGATGTCCAAAATTTATGCCAGAAACGCAAAATCACAAGATCAATATTTATGGCATTTTTTCGCTCATCAGAAGCCGAAACCCAAAAGGACACGCACAAATGTCAATGCTTTACAATATCGCAAAGCCGTGGGCGCGCATAAAAAACTTGCGCAAACGCCAACAGCTCATATTTTAGCACGTAATTTCGAAATAGCACAAGGGAGACCACAATGAACAAAAAAATCGTCGTAGCACTCGGCGGCAACGCGCTTTCCACCAAAGGCACTGACCCTTTTGAAATTCAGTTCGAACGCGCCAAAAGGTCTATGGCGGTTTTGGCACAGCTCGTGGACGAAGGCTGGCAACTCGCTATCACACATGGGAATGGTCCGCAAGTGGGCAATGCCTTGCGCCGCGTGGAACTCTCGCAAAACGAAGTGGTGCCCTTGCCGCTCTCCGTTTGCGGTTCTCAAACTCAAGGCGAAATCGGTTTCATACTTGCAGTTACGCTCGGCAACCACCTCTACACTTCGGGCAAAGACAAACCAGTTGTGGCGGTAGTCACGCGCGTCATCGTCGATAAAAACGATGAAGGCTTCAAAAATCCAACCAAATTCATCGGCAGGTTCTACGATGAGAAACAAGCGCAAGTGCTTATGCGCGAACAAGGTTGGATGATGCGCGAAGATGCAGGACGTGGCTGGCGCCGAGTTGTTGCCTCGCCGTGGCCCAAAGAAATCGTCGAGCGCAAAGCGGTGAAAGACTTACTCGACGGCGGTTCGGTCGTCATATCCGTTGGTGGCGGCGGAATACCGGTGATCGAGAGCGAAAACGGGGCACTCGAACCCATCGACGCAGTCATCGATAAGGACCGCGCGTCGGCAGTGTTGGCGCTCGAGATTGGAGCGAAAAAACTCGTGATCATCACCGGCGTCGATCGCGTTTCCGTCGATTTCGGAAAGCCATCGCAAACCGACCTCGCGCACATTTCCGTTGCCGAAGCGCAAAAATTCCTCGCCGAAGGGCAATTTCCCGCCGGATCCATGGGACCAAAGATCGAAAGCGCTGTCTTTTTCATCGAAAACGGCGGCGAAGAGGTCATCATCACGTCCATCGATCAGATCGAAAAGGCACTCGCCGGCACCGGACGTTTCACTGCCATAACGGCTTAGCCTCGCTTCGCGCACGAACGTGACAAAGCGGCAAACGCTTTCGCACTTGCGCCGAAAGTTTTGTTAACTGCTCCATACGCAACAAGTTCGGTTCATAAAGTTGCAGCGCGCGCACACAAACCGAAAAAGATTGTCCGCAAAGATTTGCCCAAAGTGCCCAAAAACGCCACAGGTGCTCAAATCGAAAAAACTTCTGCGCATAAAGTAAACTCGTTGTTGCACAAAAACTTATTAATGCTTCCCGCGGCGAAGGCTGGTGCGCCCAAACCCCAGAGCAGCGCGACAAGCTTCGCACTTCAAGCGCACAACGCAAAGTCCCGAGTTCCAAGAGTTTAAACGACGGCGCACGAAATTTCGACAGTTGGTGCCGTCGCAAGCGCGAAAGCCGTAAGCGCAAAAACCGTGCCACAAAGCGAAACGTCGTGCGCCACAAACGAACGATAACTCATTAACAGCGTAATTCAAATGATCTTCATCACCCGTTTTGTTTTCATCGTCGTATCCGCTTATGCCGGAACATCTTTGCTCGCCTTCGCCAAAATCGCAGGCTGCGACATCGACGTAGGATTATTAGCGCTCGTCGTGCTGAGCACCATTGCCAAACCGTCGTCCACAGTGGGCTGGGGAGCGTTCAGCGGCTTCCTCGTCGATTGCCTCTCCCCCGAGTGGATGGGCGCAGGCATCGCCGCACGGGCGACAGCCGCGATGTTCCTCGCCTCGATGCGCGAAAAACTGAACATCTACAACCCCGTATGGGACGGCGTCGTCATCTTCGCGGCAGGCGTCATCGACCGCGCGATGTTCCTCGGCTTCACGCAGTACCGCGCCGACTTCCTGTTCGCGTTAGTGCGCTACGTCGTGCCGTCGGCGCTCTACACGGCTTTGGTGGCTGTGATCGTAATTTTCTTGTTCAACGTCCGCCACTTCATCACCCCGAAACTCAGCTAAATGGTCGCCTCCGCACACAAATTTGCCAACAAATTCCCTCAAAGTGTCATCTCCCCTGTCCATTTTGTAAGCAAAAACGGCATCATTGTGCTGTTACCTTCGTTATTTGTGCGCAAATTCGTTTTGCGCATTTTCATCGTAACTTCGCGTATTATCATCCCCGTTTCGCGAAAAAGCTCCGTAGCGCAATTTACGCAGAAAAACGCGCCTTTTACGCCGCTCATCGGTTTGAGAATACCAAAACTTTCGTTTAATGTCGCGTCCGTCGGATTTTTTACATGCAAAATGGCGCGAAAAGCGCCATTCGTGGTGAAAACTGCGCATAGAGAACAAACGCTCGCTCGCATCTCCGCAACGCTAATCGTCATCCCCGTTTCGCGAAAAAGCTCCGTAGCGCAATTTACGCAGAAAAACGCGCCTTTTGCGCCGCCCATCGGTTCCAAAATGCCGAAACTTTTGTCTCATGTCGCGTCCGTCTGGTTCTTTGCGCACAAAATTCCACAAAAAGCGCCATTCGTGGTGCAAACTGCGCATAGAGAACAACCGCTCTCTCACATCTCCGCAACACTAATCGTCATCCCCGTTTCGCGAAAAAGCTCCGTAGCGCAATTTGCGCAGAAAAACGTGTTTTTTGCGCCGCCCGTCGGTTTGAGAATACCAAAACTTTCGTTTTATGTCGCGTCCGTCTGGTTCCTTGCGCACAAAATGCCACAAAAAGCGCCGTTCGTCGCATTTATAGAAAACATCGCTAAAACATTTGCGCACACGGCAGAGCATATTATAATAAATGCTGATTGCTTTGCAGCAAAACTCTTTTGCTTAGAAGAGATTGCCCAACAAAGAGTTACGAAAGCTGATATATGTGTCGGCGAAGTGCAATGCATTGCGCACAACGTAGCAATAAATAATCACACAGAAGTGTTCTTTGCGCACAAAGAAGCGAAAATAGTGCCTTACGCAGCGACATTAATTGGCAAAGAATCAATAAAAGTCGCTATCGAACCTTTACATATTTCAAATGAAGCTTTATATATCAACAAAGAAGAAGTCAACATTGCCAAAGCAGCATAACTTGCCTCAAACCTAGGGTAAAATATGAAGATATTCTCAAGAAGTTTGCCAATCGAAAAGATAATAGGCTACAAATTCTCCGACCGAGCCTTGCTCGAAGTGGCGTTAACCCACCCATCTGCGGCGGCGTCCTCGGAGACCTCATACCAACGCATGGAATTCTTGGGCGATGCCATCCTCGACTTCATCGTAGCCGAGTGGTTCTACTTGAGCGACTCGCATGCACTGGAGGGAGAGCTGACGGAACTGCGCCGCATCCTCGTAAACTGCGCTGCACTTGCGAAAATCGTGCGCATGTTCGAGCTCGACCGCTTCATAGTGTACGACGACGGCGGCGGCTCCGGCATCCACCTGACCGACTCCGTGCTCTGCGACATCTATGAAGCCATCGTCGCGGCTGTCTTCCTCGACGGAGGGATGCGAGCCGCAAAACTCGTTGTCACACATACACTTCTCGACAACGCAGATGTGCTTCTTAACTCGCCATCCTTCACAAACCACAAGGGTCGCCTACTCGAACGGCTTCAAAGTATGGGGCGCCACCCGCGTTACGTCGTCCTCGAAACGTCGGGTCCATCGCATCGCATGCAATTCAAAGTCGCCGTTTACGTTGGCGATCGACTCTTGGGCGTTGGTTCCGGAAGCTCAAAGAAAGATGCCGAGCAAAACGCTGCAGAGCATGCACTTAAGGAGCTTGGTTAACACCTACGATTTGTTCACAACAAAAACTTAGTCGCACGCCATCGCAACTGCATTTGAACTCATCGACGAATACTTTTTCGTTTGGTGAGTTTTTTTATTTGCCAAAAAAAACGAACTTTAATTTAAAATCTCTGCTTTATAACTTTTCACACCGCAATCAGTTACAAGAAAACCATAATGCTTTGCATCAATACTTTTTGCATATATCACCGTCAACGACTAAAATTTTTACATCGTAGCTACAATATTCTAGCAATTCGAAATTTATCTATCGAGATACGCTATTTTAATTTACAAATCTTCATTTAATGTAATAAGACTCGTTTAAATTGTATAAAAAGTAGGAATTATCTTATCGAATTACGTTTAATGCTTAATAAACTCTGTTTTCAACATTGCAAAACTAAGTTTGGTTTTGCAAAAATCTGCTTTCATTGTATGCGAAAACAGAAAACAACTCTTCACAAACTGCTAATTATTGCAAATTGCTTCGTCGTTGTAAAGCATCGTAGCACCGTTAGTCTCAAAAGTAGCTTTAAAAGTCTAGAAAGTAGCATCGTTTGTCATCGTCGTAGCGTCGATTGTCATCAAAGTAGCATCAAAGTTAATCATCGTAGCATTAAAACTCATCAAAGTAGTATCGATTCTCATGAAAGTAGCATCAAAGTTGTGCTCCGTAGCATCAAAGTTTATCAAAGTAGCGTCGAGGTTTGTCATAGTAGCATTAAAACTCATCGTCGTAGCACCGATTGTCATGAAAGTAGCGTTAAAATTGTGCTCCGTAGCATTAAATTTGACAAAAGAAAAAGTTTTTTGCTAAAATTTGTGCTACTTAGATTAGGAACTTTGCTTCCCTGATTAGATTTGTCTCTACTTAGATAAATATAAATTCTTCGAAATTGTAAACTTATGCGAATTTGGTTAAGTTTGTCGCGGGTTTATATGCAAATGCTGCGAATTTTATTAGCATTGTCTATTCGTTAATTAAAATACTTTCGGGATAATAAAACTATTTTTAGGCTTTGCACGAAGGCGATGCTACTTTGCCGACATACTTTTCTACTTTGTATATGTGCGAATTATCTTTCGAAGCTAAAGTTTTCGCATTGACGACTGCGCGTCGTTTTTTGGCAAAAGCTTTTTCGTTTTTGTTTGCATACCTTTGCGGGAAATAAAAAAGCCGCCAGATTTTGGCGGCATAAACTGTTGTTTTGTAAGCAATTTGACATTCGAGCATAGCACATTGTGCGTCGTTTTTGGCATAGGCGCAGTAGTTAACAATAAACGTTGCCGCTGGCGAGATCTGTCAGGCTTTTGCGTGGGCTAAAATGCCGTTTGCCGATTCGATGTCCTGTAAGATTTGGTCTCGCAGGTCGTCGATGGTGCGAAACGCAAGTTTTGGACGGACAAAATCGAGCAGCTCGACGACAATGTAACGGTCGTAAAGCGCTTCGCCTGGGTAGTCGAGGATGTGCGTTTCGAATTGGCGCTGCGAGAACGCGAATGTGGGCGATTTGCCAATGTAAACGACTGAGTTCTGAAAAGTTTCGCTGGGTTTAATGCAGGTTCTGGCGGCATAGACGCCGTCGGGTGGAAGCAGTTTGCAGTGGGTGAACGTGAGATTAGCGGTGGCGAAGCCGAGTTTTTGTCCGAAGCCGTTACCGCGAACGCATTTACCAGCAACAATATATGGATGCCCGAGCAATGTTTGTGCTTTTTGCATGTCGTGCGCCGATACCGCAAGCCGCACTGCATTGCTTTTCACATCCTGCCCGTCGATTGTGAAATGCGGCAGCACGATGGTCGAAAAGCCGTAAGTTTTTCCCATTTGCTCCAAAAGTGCGCTCGCCCCTTCGCGGTTTTTTCCAAAGTGATGATCCTCGCCGAGCACTAAGAGCTTCGCACCCAAGGTTTTTACCAAAAATTCCGCCACGAAATCCTCCGCGCGCATACTCGCCAGCTCTTGCGTAAACTTCGCGTGAACCACCGCCGCAAGCGCAAAACGGCGAAGCAAAAGCTCGCGCTCATATGAGGTGCTCAAAATGCGAAAGTCATCGGAGAAAAAAACTCGCGGCAGCGGGTCGAAAGTGAGCACAACCGGCGAAAGCTTGCGCGCCTCTGCCTCGGCAACCAAGCGCTCGATTAGGTGTGCATGCCCGCAATGTATGCCGTCAAAGCCGCCAAGCGCCACTGCTGTGTCGCGCATGAAATCGGGCATCGGGCTGTCGAGCCAATACGTTTTTATTTGCTTGCTATCTACCATCGCGCAAAACCCTTTCGAAAAGTTCCACGCAAGAAAATACCATTCCCAAAAAAGTCAAGCACCACTTTGCAACACCGTCTCCGCAACCTCGCACAGTTTTGACCGCGATGTTGTCAGGTCTCGCGCGCGTGTTGCAATCGTGGCGTTTGATATTACACTGTGGGGTAAATGTTTGCCGACACTTCTGCTTTCGCGAAATATGATTTAATTCATTTGAACGATGGCGCACGATTCGCAGCTCACTCAGGAATCGGGAAAGTAATTTGCGCAACTGCCGCAACTGGTTCCAAAATAACACGCAAGCAAAAAAATTTGGAAGCTTACGCGGCATCAAAAAAAAGAGTTGCCTTTGTTCGCCATATGCATAAATATACGCTAAGTTCGCCAAACATAAACCGTTGAAGGAGGCTTTCAATGCACAAGAAGTTGTTCATTCCCGGTCCTACCGAAGTTCTCGACGATGTTCTAGCTAAGCTCGCTACACCACAAATTGGGCATCGCTCGTCCGACTTCAAAGCGCTCTACAATTCAATTGTGGCAAAATTGCGCGTGCTTCTCTACACCCAAAACCAGATCATCCTTTCCACAAGCTCCGGCACAGGTCTCATGGAAGCCGCAGCACGCAATTTCATCGGCAAAAAATGCCTTTCCACCATCTGCGGAGAATTTTCACAACGCTGGTTCGAGATCGCAAAAGTGAATGGCAAAAACATCGAAGCGATAAAAGTTGAACCCGGCAAGCATGTACCAACCGCGCTCATCGATGAAAAACTCGCGACAGGCGAATTCGACTGCCTGTTCTACACCGTAAACGAAACTTCCACCGGCATACGCAACCCCATCGAAGAACTCGCCGTCGTCATGAAGAAATACCCCAACGTAATATGGTGCGTCGATGCTGTGAGCGCCATGGGCGGAGATCTCTACAAGGTTGACGAGCTCGGCGTCGATTACATGCTCGCGTCAACGCAGAAAAGCTGGGCGCTACCCTCGGGTTTATCGCTCGCCACGGTTAGCGAAAAGGCTATCGAGAAGGCAAAAACCGTCGAGAACCGCGGATACTATTTCGATATCGTCGAATTAGTTGAATATGCGAAGAAAGACCAAACGCCAACGACGCCCGCAATTCCTCACCTGTTCGCATTAGAGTATCAGCTCGGCAAAATCATCGCCGAGGGCGGCATGGAAGCTCGTTACGCGCGTCATTTAGAGATGGCGAAATACGTTCGAGGCTGGGTTGCCAAGCACTTTGCGCTTTTCACCGAGCCCGGATTCGAATCCGTCACGCTCACAACCGCCACGAATACCCGCGGAATCTCCGTCGAGGACCTTAACAAGCAACTCGCCAAGCGCGGAAAAACCCTTTCCAATGGCTACGGTCCCCTCAAGGAGAAAACATTCCGCATCGCCCACATGGGAGACCTCACGCTCACCGATTTAAAAGAACTCACCAAAGACATAGAGGAAATCTTGGGCATATGAGCACGTCGCACGCCAAAAGTATTTTCCCCGAACACGCCGTAGATACCGTGCGCGCCGCATTAATGCGCTCGGCGATCGAATTATTCGCAAAGAAGGGCTACTCACGCACAACCATCCGCGACATAACCGATCTCGCCGGCACAACTCAGCCCATGATATACTATTACTTCAATTCCAAGCTCGATTTATTTCGTCAGGTGCTTGAGGAAATTGCCATGCGCAACATCGCAGTGTTCGAGGCGGTCGATGACAACTTGCCGATCGACAAATACTTGCGCGCGATGCTCACTGCTGCGCTCGGGCTGTACGACCAAGACCCAAATGCGGGCATGTTAATGACAAATTTCGTTTACACACCCGATTCGCACACCATGTTTAAGCGTGCGGGCGAGCTTTTACTTCGCCCCACGCAGATTTTAGTCGAAACGTTCGAGCGCCGAAAGATCGCCGGCGAAATTCGAGAAAACATTGACTCGCTTGCACTTGCTTTTCTGCTCCTTGGAATGTTTGGGCTGATCAAAAGCATCGAATTTGCCACCGCGCAACAGAATGTCAAGCTCTATTTACCAAGCTCGGACGACGCAATAGACCATGCGCTGAACATTGTAACCAAAGGCATCCTCAATTAAAAGGAGTTCTCAATGGCTAAAGTGTTGATTTGCGACAAAGTATCGCAAGAGATGATCGACGGACTTAAATCTAACGGTCATGAAGTGTTTTACAAGACCGGATTAACCGAAGATGAGCTTATCGCAACGGTTCCGGGCTTTCAAGTAATGGTCGTGCGCAGTGCAACCAAGGTTACCGAGAAGATTTTAGACGCTGCGACCGACCTCAAAGTCGTCATACGTGGCGGCGTAGGCATCGACAACATCAAACACAAGTACGCGGAGTCCAAAGGAATTTCCGTGCGCAACACCCCATCTGCTTCGTCGCCGTCCGTAGCCGAATTGGCGCTCGGGCACATGTTTTCGGTGTACAGATTCATCGCCGCGTCCACTTGGAGAATGCGCAAAGGCGACAACTTCAAGGATGTCAAGAAGGAATACGAGGGTTTGGAGCTTGGTGGCAAGACTTTGGGCATCATTGGCATAGGTCGCATAGGTCGCGAACTTGCAAAACGTGCGCACGGAATTGGCATGACGGTCATCGCATACGATCCATATATTAAGAACGCGGGTTTCGACTACATCGACATGGTTTCGCTGGACGAATTACTTGCCAAGAGCCATTTCGTATCGTTGCACATTCCTTCTGCCGAGAAACCGGTGATTGGCAAAGATGAATTTGCGAAGATGAGAAAAGGTGCGGTGCTCATCAACTGCGCGCGCGGCGGCGTTGTATGTGAAACCAGCCTTCTCGAAGCGCTTGACAGCGGTCATTTACTTGGTGCGGGCATCGATGTATTTGAAGGCGAGCCGAACCCACGTCCGGAGATCGTCAACCACCCTCGCGTGTCGGTGACCCCACACTTAGGCGCCTCCACCGAAGAAGCGCAGACTCGTATTTCAGCCGAAGTGGTGGACATAGTCCAGGAGATTTTCGGCTAAGCCTTTTGAAACTTGCTCTCCAACGTGCATTTTGCACTGACAACAGCCCTTTTTCCTTGTGGAAAAGGGTTTTTTATTTGCGTGAACTTTTAATTTACATTTTAGAAACTATACTTTGCGCTTGAGCACGTAAAAATTGCACATAATTACTTCAAACTTACACTCATTAACTTCTATTTTTAATACAATTACTGTAATTTGCAACTTATTTACTTTCAAACTCTTTATTTTAACTTAAATTTTTTATTTAAGCACTTACGATTTGCTAATCTATAATACATAATATTTGCAATTTACGATATTTTATGCTACAAACACTTTTTCATGGCGATAAAATCTTTTAATTTGTGTTTTATTTACTTTTAAATTTTACTTAATTACTTTGTAACAAAAAATAATTCCACAAACTTTTTTGACATTTACGTAAATTTTTAATAAATTTACTTTATTTCGTCGAATTGACACTCAAAATTTTCGCTCGTAAAATTATTTTTAAAATCTCTCCAAATATTTTTTCTAAAACACCAATTAAGCATATCGAAAATCTAATTAAAATTTTCGTGTATGCAATTTTTTTCTCTTTGCACAAAAAACTTTACGAAGCTCATTTACAGAAATTTTAAGCTCATTTAATCTTTCACGAAGCTCATCGACGTAAATCTGAAGTCCATTGACGCAAGTTTTAAGCTTATTAAAGTTTTCACAAAGCTCATTGACAGAAGTTTTAAGCTTATTGACAGTCATTTTTTGCTCATTGAAGCTTGCATGAAGCTTATTGACGAAAGTTTTAAGCTCATTGACAGTCATTTTTTGTTCATTGACGCAAGTTTGAAGCTCATCGAAGATTGCATGATGCTCATTGACAGAAGTTTTTTCCTCATTGACGCAACATTTTCACCTGTGACCTCGCTTAAATATGGTAAAAAAAAGTTTGGAAAAAGTGATTTTTTGTGAAAAAAAAGCTTGCGCAAAATTGTGCATTGTATATAATTGCTTGTGGGAGGAGGAAACTAAAGTAAACAAACTAAATCGGAGGTATGGCAATGTTTATTAACAATCGTTTAACTCACGATACAAATGAACAGCACCTACAACGCTGTGAAAGATGCGTCATCGGCATTGCTATGCACAACGCCGAGCTAAACTTCAAACAAGATTGGATTACAGACCTTGACACCCACATTCTGCGGTTCAAAAATTTTATGAACCTACAAAACATGCACGATGCCGAATGGCACAGCAAAATTGTCGATCAAAACATGATTAAAATTGCGCTCACCGAAAACAATACTCGCGCCCGCTGGATGATTCGCACAATCATCGATGACGATAAATTGAGCCCCGGAACTCGTAAACTCATCGCCGACGCATTTGATATCGATGAAAGAGTTGGAAATTCATTCTTCTCGCTCACTCAAAACACTCGCAAAATCCTAAATGGGCAAGAAAAACTCATTTCTTTGGGCATCACATGGCGTCTTCCGCAAAATCTCATCGATGCGCTGACAACAAATCTTAATCTTCTACAACAACTTGCGTCGTCATCCGAAATCGAACACGGTGAAAAGCTTAAAGCGACAATTGATGTAAAAGGCGAGCGCTCTATCGGCGAACGAATTTTACGTAATATCTTCCGCTGGATTATTGCAAACTGGGGCGATGGAGATACGAGGCTCTTAGATTTTGGTTTCGTGCCCAAATCGCAAATTCGTACGCCCTCCGATGACAATAAATTGCCAGCGCCACGCAATTTTTCATATGATAAAGAAAAACTTTTACTCAAATGGGACACTGTCGATGGCGCTGAAAAATACGTCGTCGAACACAAAATTGCCTCCGAACAATACTATACCAAAATCGGCACAGTCCTCGCCAACGAATTTAAACTCAAAACTTCATACATCGGCGACAATTACTTCAGAGTCAGCGCCGTTCGCGACAACGAACCAGGCGAACCTTCCGCACCTCTCGACGTGAAAATCTCATATCTCGGCGAAATTACCAATTTCCGATGGGATCCGTCCGACCAATACCTAAAATGGGACGTCGTCCCAGGCGCAACTTGCTATTTAGTCCTAGCAAACGAAGAACCCTTCGGCGATATCGTCTCAACTAACCAACTTCACGTCGTGCCAGACCCCGAAACCGACTTGCGCATGCAAGTTTGGGCTTCAAGCGGCGTCGGCGCAACCCCACGCAGCGCTGTTGTTGTAGTGCCTAAAGCAAGTTGATGATCATTTAAGAAGGAATACTCCTTCCTCATCCCCAACCCCTTCTCCACCGCAAGGAGAATGGGCTTGTCAGTCAAGAAATTGAGCTTTGCTCAATTCCTTGACAGGAAAGTTTTAGGGAAAAATAGATAAAATATAGGCAAAAAGCTTGCAGATAAATAGTAGTTATGCGGAAATGAAAAAGAAAAAGTAAAATATGTGCGCAAAATCATATACATTGGATTGGAAATGTAGTTGGCAGTCAAGAAATTTTGATTAATTGTAAGATAGATAAAATCATTTGTACCAAAAATTCGCGAATCTATAAAGAAAAATCGCTAATTTGATGCTAAAAAAACTTGCATCGCTATAAAAACTTACTATAATATAATTGAAGAAAAATTAAACATAGCACAAACTAAAATGATTGACCATATAGAAATCTCAAATTTCCGAAATTTAGAAAGCAGACGACTAAAATTTAATAGCAAATTAAATATAATCTTCGGCGAAAATGGTTTTGGCAAATCAAATTTGCTTGAAGCGATCTATTTTTGTGGTTTTGGCAAATCATTTCGCAGCGGAACACAACAATTTGTGCGTTTTGGCGAAGAATATGCGCTAATAATCGGCTCAAATGAAGACAAAGATATATTAAAAGTAGCATTTTCTAGCGACAACGCCAAAAATATAATCTTCAACAACAAAAAAATAGCTCGCACGTCGCAATTACTAGGTAAATTCCCCACCACATTTGTTGGTCCGGAGGAAATTGAGGTTGCATCGGGCGCGCCGGCAATTCGTCGCAAGCTTTTGGATGAGCATTTATGTCAAACGGACTTTAATTACACGAACGCGCTGTCTGCGTATAACAAAAATCTTGCTCAGCGCAACGGCATCATGCGTATTTCGCAATATACGAGAAATCCGGAGCGCGAGCTTTTAATTGATTCCATCGATGAAATATGTGCTAGCGATGGCAGTTTTATTATTTTGCGCCGCATGGAATATATTTCGCGCATAAAAAGCACTGCGCAGGAGATATTTAATATTATTTCATGTGAAAATGCAGGTGAATTGGACATTAAATATGTGTCAACGGTATTAGATGAGCCGTCTATAAATAAAATCACCAATACTTTTTGCGACAAACTAAAGCAGCGGCGCACAAATGACATTAAATTAGCTCAAACTACAGTTGGTCCGCACCGTGATGAGCTTGAGATATATTTAAATGGCAATGCGGCGCGTAAGTTTGCATCTCGTGGGCAGTTGCGGATGATTTCGTTGGCGTTATATTTATCGGCGGCGTGCGATTTGTCACAAAACTTGGGTCGTGTGCCTACTATTTTGTTGGACGATGCGCTTGCGGAGCTTGACCCGAGTAAGGCGGCGGCAGCGTTGGAGCTTGTGCCGACCTTGGGGCAAACTATTGTCGCCACACCTCACCCTCATCACGTGGAATTTTCGACTATTGCCTTGAAAAAATTTATTTTTTCGCATGCCGGAGTTATTTCGGAAGAGTAGATTTTTGCTTATTTATGTGCAAATTTTGGGGCGATGATGTTAATATGTGCTTATTCATATGTAAATTTTGGAGTGATGATGGTAATTTATTCGGCAATGTATGTAAATTTTGGGGCAATGACGTTAATTTATGCGGCGATGTATGTAAATATTTAGGCAGCGACTGTAAAAAATATGTGTTCATGTGTAAATTTTGAGGAGACGTATTAAATTTTTATGAATACATCTGCAAAAAGTATGACATGCTTGGCAGTATTTGTGGAAATAGAGTTAGTTTTTGTGTATTTATATTTAGTTTTACGGTCAACGTTGTGTAGAATTACGGCATTGTTTGCGAATTAGCTGTCGATGCATCGAAGTGTGGCTGTGTTGCTAAAAATGTTTGTGTCGATGAGTTATATCATGCAGTATGTGACAATAATTTGTGTGTTTTCGGCTGCAATTTTAGTTAATCTGCCTCAAATTTTATCGCACATAAGCGTAAAACAAAAGTATGCGACGTTTGTTTAATATCGTTTGCGCGAAAAACTTGAGTGTTTGAACGAAATTGTAAAGCATATGTTTGCGAAAATTGTGGCATTGCGCAAAAAAAAGTCTTATTTATGTGCAAATGTAGTTAATTTATTCGTGAAAATATCTAATCTTAAATTAATCCTTGTGAATATAATTAAAATTATCGAGAAAACGTGAGTATAGTTTGTTAAATTGTGCAGTCGATAAAATAATATGTGCGCAAAATGTTATAAAATGTGCATTATGCGAAATAAAATGTGCGCGAAATAAAAAAACCGCCATCGCTGGCGGTTTTGTTCATGTGCAAAACTATGTTTGCGCAAAATAAAAGTTTAGTGTCCGCCGCCGCGTGAAGGTTTGGCGTTCCACAAACGGGTCATTAGCAAGCCGCCGATAACTGAGAACGGGATGATGAACAATACCCACATGTGCGCGTTAACTGGGAAGTTCGCGGCGGTTTTTGCGGCGCCCTCTGCGAGTTCTGCAACGCCTTTTCCGTCCCATCCGTAGTTGTCCAAAAGCCAGCCCAAGCCGAAGCCGGTAAATCCGGACGCGATATATTGGATGCCGTCGAGCATGCCAGCAGCTGTTGCCGCCGCTTTTCGACCGCCGAAGTCCATCGAGGCTGTGCCGGAAAGCATGCCGTGAACTCCGAAGATCCACATGCAACATAACCCAACCAAAAATGCCGCAGCAACTTGCCCCCAAGTGTATCCCATGATGCCGCTAACTGCTGCAGCGTTGGGATCGTTGAATAAAAGCAGCGCCTGCGACGGTAAAAAGCCCAGCAGCAACAAAAAGATGATCTGCCCAATGTAAAAAATGAACGCCACGGGCGGTCGTCTGCTCTGGAAAAGGTGGTCGGAGAGCCAACCGCACAACATGCCGCCCGCAATTCCGCCTAATGTCACGCCGAAACCGCCCCACCAGAACAACCCGCTCCCTACTTCAATCGCGTGCACCTCGTGGAAATATTCGGTGAAGTAAAGCATCAACCCTTGGCGCACAAAGCCGGTGCAAAATTCCGCTAAGGCGATGGTCACGATAATTGGGTTGGTGAAAATCTTTTTGACAAGATAGTTGAAATCGACTGGGGTCTCGTCGCCACAACTTGCGTCGCCGGTGGGGAAATCTTTGTGCCCAGCTTGTGACGGTCGGTCTTTCACCAAAAAGTAGTCAACGAAAAACATTGTCGCGATGGCGATCGACGGAATGATGAAAACAAAGGGCCAGTTGAAGTGCGCCAATATCCACCCGCCTATCGACACCGCCAAAAAGTAGCCCGAGCTGATCATAATGCCGAAAATGCCGCCGAAAACACCGCGCTCACGCACGTGAAACCAGGCTGAGTTCACCTTCACTACGGAAAGCGCGCCAAAACTTTGAAAATACATGTTCACCGAGTAAAGCAGCGACATCCCGATGAGAACTTTGGTCATGAAGCCGCCTAAAAACAGCAAGCCGATGATTAAATTGAGCACCGAAGCGCCAATTGCACCGAAAAGTATGGCTTTGCGCCCGCCGAGTTTGTCGGCAAGTGGTCCGTTGATGATGACCGAGAGTGCGTAAGTCCAGAAGCCGGCGGTGGCGATAAGTCCCATTTCCGTCTTCGAAAGGTCGAAAGCCGAGCCGATGGTTCCCTTCGCTACGTTGAAATTGTAACGCCCCATGTAGAACGTCGCGTAGGTAAGCCCCAGAGGAAACCAGTTCAAAAACCTCCGTGTGCGATACTCTTTACTGTGTACCGGTTTTTCCAAAACTTCGCTCATACTCCTCCTTGTTTGTGAAAACTGTTCTTTTCGCCCATCGAAACTTATTGCGGCAAATTTTTTTGTCAATTTTTTGTCGCATCTTTTCAAAATTTTTCGTGCAGAACGCAAAAAACGTTTTGTGTTTGTGAATTATGCTTTTGAGTTGCAAGAAATTTATTGACCGTTTGTTAGGAAAAGGTTATTTTCGATGTGGTTGGCAAAACATGGAGGGATAAATGAAGGAATTTTGTTCGCTTGCGCTCGAAATCCTCGTCGGCAACGGCGCAACTTATGGCGATATCCGTATAATCGACGAGCAAACTGAGGACATATCTGTGCAAAACGGTATGCCATCTATCGATGAGAACTCGTCATTAGGCTTTGGCGTGCGTTGCATAGTCGATGGGAGCTGGGGTTTTGCCGCCAGTTCAAAGGTAACGCGCGACGAAATCGAGCGTGTGGCAAAGCTTTCTGTGCAAGTGGCAAAGGCTTCGGCGCAAATGAAAACCGAAGACATACACTTTGCGCCCGAAGGCGTTTATCGCGACAAATGGCTCTCCACATACATCATCGACCCGTTTGCAGTGCCGTTGGAAAAGAAATTGGCATTGCTTATGGAATGTGATAAAATCTTGCGCGAGAATAATCAAATCGTTGTGGCGAATACATTTCTATCGTTTTGGCGTGAACACCAGTTTTTTGCCTCAACCGAAGGCTCCGAAATCGAGCAAATATTCACGCGCTCGGGCGGCGGCATAAGTGCTACTGCTGTCGATCAGCAAACCGGTGAAATTCAAACTCGAAGCTATCCGGGCGTGCATGCAGGGCAATTCATGCAAGGCGGTTGGGAGATTGTTGAGGCTTACGATTACATCGGCAATGCCCCTCGCATACGCGATGAAGCTGTTGCGTTGCTTACAGCTATGCCTTGCCCAAATGAAACAATGGATATTATCATCGGCGGTGAACAGCTGGCTTTGCAAATTCACGAGAGCTTGGGGCATCCGTCCGAGCTCGATCGTGTTTTGGGTATGGAAGCAAATTATGCAGGCACAAGCTTCCTGACTCCCGAGAAACTCGGCAATTTTAAATACGGCTCCGAGCTTGTAACGATAGTTGCCGATGCGACAGCACCAGGTGGTTTGGCAACATTGGGTTACGACGATGATGGTGTTCGTGCGCAGCGTTGGAACATGGTGAAAAATGGCATTTTTACAGGATATCTCACAAATCGCGAGCTTGCGCACGTTGTTGGCGAAGAACGCAGCAGAGGTGCAAATCGCGCAGAAGGTTTTTACAATTTGCCCATGGTTCGCATGACGAACATATCACTTTTGCCGGGCACCGACAAGCTCGAAGACATGATAGCCGGCATCGATCGCGGCATGTTCATCAACACGAACAAGAGCTGGTCTATCGATCAGAAGCGCCTGAATTTCCAATTCACCACCGAAATCGGCTGGATGATAGAAAATGGCAAGCTTGGTGCAATGGTCAAAAATCCAACATATCAAAGCATTACGCCACAATTTTGGGGCAGCTGCGATGCCATAGCCGACGCAAGTCATTGGCATTTGTGGGGCGTCAACAATTGCGGTAAAGGACAACCTGGGCAACGTGCGGAAATGTCACATGGCGCAGCGCCTACGCGTTTTCGCAAGATCAAAGTCGGTTTGGGCTAATTCTTTTTCCCGTAAAGCTTCAACTCAGCTCTTTCGTTTATCGAAAAAATGCTCTTCGTAATTCAGAAGAGCATTTTTTTAGTGTTCGTTTTAATCGATAAGTGACGTTTGTTAAAAGCCTTAACACTTGATTCGCAGAAAGCTGGCAAAATAATTAATTGTAAAGCTCCTCACGTTTGCCGATATTGCGCAACAACTCAAAACTTCGAGCAAGATGAAAATAACTTCGGGCATAGATATTATCGAGGTGGCACGAATAGCAAAAGCACGTGACACTTTCGGTGAGAAATTTCTCAATCGGGTGTATGCGCCGCACGAACTAAAATATGCCCTCACCAAACCAAGCCCTACAGTTCATTTGGCTGGTTTGTGGGCAGCAAAAGAGGCTGCAATAAAAGCACTTGGGGCATTCGCGCCAAAAGCCATGCACGATATAACAATATCTCATTTGCCAAGTGGCGCCCCAAACCTCAATATCGACATCCCACATTGCTCACTAAGCCTATCTATATCGCACACACAACATATTGCTACTGCGATAGTTACAGTGTTGTGGTTCGATGACTAAAATATAACTTGTGCAAAAATTTCAAAAATATAATTACGCAAACATTTGCGCATATCAGCGTTATGTTCGCAAACGATAATTACATTAACATATTGATTTGGAATGAATTACTTAGTTTTTGAAAATGCTGTGCGAATATAATGTGCGCCAGTTAGCCACGCTAATATCGACACAAGTGCCGCAAGTGAATTCGAAACGTAAAAAAGCTCATCAGGCAAAGGACGACGTGCAAATGCTACCCAAAACAGTAATGCGCCAATGAGAAGCATCTCAAGAGAGGTCTTGAGCTTAGCAGTTAAAAGTGGTGTAATGACTTTTTTGTCGGCACTTATTTTCCAAAGCCTCGTCGAGGTTACGACAACGTCGCGCAATATAATAATAATCACAAAAAACCAAGATATGTGAGTAAGGTAAGCAAGTGCACATAAAAATAAACCAGTCAAAATCTTATCTGCAACAGGATCGAGAAATTTTCCCAGCTCCGATATCCTTGTGCGGCGTGCGATATATCCGTCTATAACATCTGTAATTGCTGCCACTCCGAAAAGAATTCCACCAATAAAAATTCGCGTAAAATCGCTCTGTAAAATAAGATAAAAAGCCACAGGTGCCATTAGCAAACGCGAAATGGTGAGATAATCGGCAATTGTGGGTTTTTGCGAGAACATTTTGTCACATTTCTTCTTCAAAACCTTTTTCGAAATACAATGCCAGCTCATCGAGAAGTGCTGCCTCGTTTTCGCCCGAAACTCTGATAGTAAGCACCGAACCTTTTTCGGCTGCAAGAATGAGAACTCCCATTATGCTTTTCGCATTAACCTCCACACCATCTTTCTCAAAAAAGACAGTGCATTTGGGATATTTTGCCGCCATTTTTACCAGTGCCGTTGCAGGGCGTACATGCAGACCAAGTTTATTGACAATTTTTACTTTGCGTTCCAAACTGTTCCCCTCGTTTAGCGAAAAGCACAAAAATATCCCACACTTTCCTATGCGCAAGGTAAATTTTCCTCCACGTTAAATTTCCTTAGCAAGAAAGTTTTCCGTGTGCACCCAGTTTCTCTTACTGGCATTTGAGAATCACTAAAAACTCGGTCAATTCTGCTAATTCACAAAAACAAAATAATTACGCCATATCTTATAACCAAATTGGTGTGAATACTTTTTCGACGTAAAGAAACTTTGCCGGCAATTTCATCTCACGGAACGCAAAAATTTGGAAAAACTCTTTTCCGAAAAGAAGTTTTGCCAAATTTTTTGGACATCTCGACACTTCTTCTGGTGAGAAAAAATTCCTCTCTTAAAAACGAGAAATTTAAAATTTTTTGCCACGAATTAAATCGCTCAAAACTCTGTGAAATTCAATGTTTCCCTTGACTTAAAAGACCTTTTTAGTTTATTTTAGCAAGTTAGAGAGAGAATCTTGAAATATGAAGATAATCAAAAAGTGGAGGTTTTACCACCCATGAAACGTAGCGCTTTAGCATTGCTTATGCTTTTTGCGCTGTGTTGTGTTTTCGCAAGCTCACCAACCGAAACCGCAGGCACAACGCAAAAGCAAAAAAATCCAAAAATGATCGTTACAGACGCGAGCTACAAAAGACCGCTGAACCTCAGCGAACTTACAATGCGCGCACTCCGAAATGGTGTTCCAAAAAGCCCCATACCCGAGCCACGTCAACTTTCCGACGCTATGCTCAAAATTTACGGTCCTCTCCCTGTGGAAATTCCACCTTACGTCAAAGATGAAACATATCCCGGACGTCGCAAAATGTTTCGTCCTGGAGATGCTTCCGAAACCGATGATTTCGGCGCTTTCGATGGCACCGATCATCTCGTCTCCATCCCTTCCGCAAACCCGCAAACCCAACCCACAATCGCCACCGACGATTCTGGTGTCATCTACGCCGCCTGGACTGAAAGACAAAGTTCTGGTGCGTGGGCAATCATGGCATCAAAATCCACCAATGGTGGCGTCACGTGGAACACTTCTCTCACTATCGACAATGCTGGCACAAACTTACGCCCGCGTATGGCTGTGCATTCGGTAGGTGCCTACACTCGCGTTCACCTCGCCTACCAAAAAATGGAAACACACACCTACGAAATTTACGATACCACCGGAGCTTACCTCGGAACCGACACAACCACCGAAGGCGACGTCTATTATGCCCGCTCAAACAACTCGGGCACGTCATATTCATCACGTTACGCCATCGCAAATCGCGACTTCGACATCGGCATTTCGCTTTTGGCTTTCCATTACGACGAAAGTTACCCAGATGTAGTCTGTGATAGCCTCAACAACATCATTATCGCCTACAATAGCCAAGCCGATGAGGGACACATAATCCAGATCGCTCTGCTCATCATCTACATCATCCTATTCGAAGGCTTGCCACCAATGTGGTTTGAATACACTTGGTACACAATTTGTTACAAAGCTTCAACAAACGGCGGCGGCACTTTCAACGATGAAGTGGAGGTGGTAAACGACTGGTTCGTCGATAGATGGTACCCTGCTGTTGGTCTATACAAAAACGGCTCGGCAGCAAAGCTATATTGTGTTTACTCACAATCGGGCTTCCTGTCGCTGATGGAGGCAACATCCGTTGTAAAACCGATAACCAACCCGTTCTTTGGTCCTTCGATAGGCTCGGAGGTTTTTGTCTCTGATGGCTACGTTGTCGGTGGTGGCATTCGTGTTGACCAACACGGTAACCCGAAAGTCGGTATTACCGATGATTTCTCTTCCGACGACTACGACGTCTATTATCTCAATTCGCGCACAGCTGGCGCCACTTTCGACTACCCTATCCTCGTGGACATATCTACTTCCGACTGTTTCGAGCCTCGCCTCGAAATCGATTTTGCCGACAATCCGTTCCTTGCTTGGACAGACGGCAGAACAGGCGATTACAGCATTTTCACCGTTTGGTCGGAAGATGGCGGCTTAACACTCCGCAGTGACCAACACAGAGTCAATGCCACCGAAACAGGCGACAATCAAGTTTGGCCCGGCGTTGGCATGTTGCTCAACACCACAATACGTCGCCTCGATATAGGTTGGTGGGATGACTCTTACGATGCAGGTGGCGACATCATGTGCAATACAGCAACTTGGTGGCGCACAAACATAAACGTCTCAATACACGATAGCCTCGCCAATCCCATGGGGGGCACTGTTACGCTCACCTACCACTCTTTCGGCGTAACTATAACCCGCGAAATTAACGAAGGCAACTGGATCGTCTATCACGACCCATTCACCACAATAAGTGTCGATGGTGTTTCATCAGGCTCTGTAGTTGGCGTGGAACGTTGGGTGTTAAACGATCGCCTTGCCGACACCACTTTTACACCCGCAGCACCCGGTGGCACCTACAACCTCGTCTATTTCGACCAGTATTGGACAACATTCAACATCACAAAAGGCAACCCAGCCTCTTGCGATAGAGCTATTCCTACTGGCATCACTTTCACCTACCAATACTTCAACCGCGTCTCCACCGGACACACAATCCATACCGCATGGGCAGATGTTCACGGTATTTACGAATATCTCACGCCGTTTATAATCACCGCAGGCGTCGAGCGCTGGAACTGCCCTTCTCCAACCGGACGCATTATGTCACGCACAATTGCGCCTACTTTCTACGCTCAGTTCAACACCACATTCAAAACTCCCGAAAAGCGCAATCCAATTTCGGGTGGCTGCATCTGCTCACATCCTGTGCCGGCGTTCACACTCACGCAACGCTACAAGGACGGCACAAATATCGGTGGCACAACCGAACTTCACGATTGGACCGACTGTGGCACTATTTACGAATACCAATCGCCACGTGTGATAACCGAAACACAGCGCTGGAACATTCCAACAGAAGTTTCTGGCATTGTTACCGGCATAGGACCATACCAACCCGGCACGTATCACCAGTGGAAACCGAGCATTATGCTTATCGGTCCATCTGATGATAATACCACATGTGCCGAAACACTTTACACCGATGGTATCTTGCGCTACGAGATCGGTTTATATGGCAACTATCAACCTTGGGTCGATTGTGCCATGCCTCTCAAAATGTGCAATTTCACCTATCTAGGTTGGGTTGCACGCGACCCCACATATTTCTCATGTGTTACATCTGCGTTCATGGCTATGATACATTACGGTAACGTAGTATCTGTAACCTTGCGCAACGATTTCGGTTACGGTTTTGTTGTTGCAGATGGCGACACTTACATGACACCGTATGTAATTGGCTGGGCACCTTCTTCTGAACACACAATAACTGCAGTATCGCCGCAAGTTTACGGCGGCACACGTTATGTGTTTGACCACTGGAGTGACGGTGGCGAGATTTCACACATGGTTGTACCAGTATCCGACACAACGTTCACCGCATTTTTCGACCGCCAATTTTTGCTAGATGTAAACAGCGCTCACGGCACACCTTGGGGCGAAAACTGGTATGATGAAGGAACTATAGCAAACTTCGGCGTCAACCGCTACGATTCTACCGGCGGCATACGTTACTCGTTCAATGGCTGGACAGGCACAGGCACAGGCAGCTACACAGGCACCGATAGCAGTCGAAACGTCACCATGAACAACATGATAACCGAAGATGCTGCTTGGAACACACAATATCGCATATTGGTCACCTATACCGGCACTTCGCTCATACCCACACAAACCGGCAGCGGCTGGTATGGCACTGCAACAATGGCACCAATCAGCACCGATTCCATACTCGGCGACGACGGCACTTCCACCGACACTGTTCGTTGGGTTTTCGACCGCTGGCAATCGACACCTACAGGTGCAGTTATCGCATGCCCCACATGCGCACACACATCTGTTTTTGTCGATCAACCATATACAATGGTCGCGGTTTACAAAAAGCAATATCGCTTGTTCGTGTATAACCCCGATGGCTCATATGGTTCGCCAGTACCGGCAGTTGGAGCACACTGGGTAGATGAAGGTGACACATTGATCGCTTCAGTTACATCACCCGATGGAAGCCGTTACTGCACAGGTTACGAGGGCACTGGTGCAATTTCCTCAGGTTATGGCAGCAGCGTTACAATAGTCATGACAACCTCAACTTCCCTAACTTGGCATTGGGGTGACCGTCTCATCCTCGAAATCCATGCAGTACTCGACTCCACACCCGATTGGTCAGACTGGCTCATATCTCACCCGACTATGGGCAGCTCGCATTTACCCGGCACCACTTACGTAACACCTGGTTCACCTGTTACGGTTTCACTGGCACGAAGCCTATACACTTGGCTCGGTCCTGGCTGGCGCGACACATGTTACGCATGGTCTGCCATCGGTGCACCTTGTGGTGCCCTCGATTCTTGCTGGGGCACCGGTCTTTCAACAACGTTCACAATGACAGAAAACACACTGTTAATGTGGCATTTCAAACAACAATGCCAGCTCACAGTTGTGTGCTCCACTGCCACAGGCACAGGTTGCAGTTACGATACTCCAAGCCCTGCATACGGCACACATTGGTACGATTACAATGAAGTTCTCGATGCAACTGTTGCACCTTATGCTTCGGGTTACTATTGCGTGCTCTACAACTTCAACGGTGCACCTGGTTTCGGCACACACGTTGTAAGGAACATCACAGGTCCATCGCGCCTTGTGTGGTTCTGGGTGAACGCCTCTGACATCGAAAGTTTACGCGTAATTTCCTCGCATGGCGACCCACTTTACTTCGATCCACCGCCGGGCACAATCTACGTTCCACGCGGCTGGACAATACCCACAG
>CAYUDB010000012.1:0-24335 GCA_964443405.1 uncultured bacterium
CTTCGAGTTCGAATATGGCACTTACGTCATCCGTCACAAGCTCACAGTTGCCGCTGCCGACTCGACAGTTAAATTTGGTGAAGCGGCGTTGTGGTGGAATTCAGGCATGGTTCCCGTGGAAAAAGACCCCGGGCACGACATTCAAGAAACGTATGTGCACATGCGCATCGGCGATTCGTACGACAAGATCAAGCCTGCCGCCAAGAAACCCGAGCGCTTCGAAGAAGGAACCACCGATTGGGCTGCTGTAGGCATGAAATACTTCACTGTGGCAATTTTGCCGCAAAATGAGTTCTCGTGCACCGGCGTGCGCACAAAAACCGTGTTTGCCAAAGTGCCGAGCATCGAGAAAGAAGTGCCCATTATGGCGTTTGCGCTTGTTGAAAACGTGCGCAACTGGAAATTTGACAAAACCTACACCATCTACGCCGGTCCTCGCGAGATAACCGAGCTTACCAAACTCGGCAGACGTGCAGATCGCATCGTTGACCTCGGTTGGACCTGGCTTGCGCCCATCACTCGCGGCTTGCTGTGGGTTTTCCGCAAGCTCTTTGCCTACATTCCAAACTACGGTTGGGTCATCATTATCTTCACTATCCTCATGAAACTCTTACTGATACCGTTCTCCACAAGCCAGCTTAAGAGCATGAAGAAAACAAAGGACCTTCAGCCTCAGCTTCGCAGCATTCAAGAGCGTTATCGCGACGACCCGCAAAAAATGAACGCCGAAACGATGAAGCTTTACAAGAAATCGGGCGTGAACCCGCTTTCGGGGTGCCTGCCGCTTTTGGCGCAGATGCCTGTGTTTTTTGCTTTGTATCGCGCGCTGGCTGGCGGTTTTGAGTTTCGTGGGCGCCCGTTTGTGCTTTGGCTGCACGACCTTTCGCAGGCAGACCCCATTTTCGTGCTGCCGATTGTCATGGGCATAACGATGTTTATCCAGCAGAAAATTTCGGTTACCGACCCCAAACAGCAGATGATGGTTTATATAATGCCAGTTATTTTCACATTTCTGTTCTACAAACTGCCCGCGGGGCTGGTTCTCTACTGGACGGTGTTCAATATCCTTTCGATTTTCCACATGCTCTGGGTGGAACACACTTGGAAAGGCGATGCAACACAAATGGTTACGGTCATCGATGAGACACACGACGTGCGCAAGCCAAAAAAATAGCCGCGTCAGTCGCTACCGATGCTCACGAGGCAAACTTCAAATAACAAAATGCGCACTTTTGCCAACAATGTTTCGCAACTCATTGTCACTAAAAGCGATAACGTCGTTAAATGCTGCATCTCCACAGGCGATATGCACATTTCGGTGCAGCCGAGTTTGTGTGGCAAGCTCGTTGGTGCGCGCATCTTCACCGAGCATCGCATGGGCAAAACATGCGTCTCACATGTCATGGTCGTGCGTCACACAAATAACCGCAAGCCTTCAATTACTAAAATACGATATTTAACCATCAGCCGTGCATAAATGATATTTAATTGCAGTTTATCGTTAGTTAATTACAGAGGGCTAATTTTCACGAAAAATACATTGCATAACAGGGTAAATATGCCAATTTTTACATGGCAATTCTCGCCAATTTTTGGAGGTGAGCTGTGAAAATACCAGCCGCAAGGCTCGATCAGTTCGGCACTTACGCCTTTGCAGCACTCGATGCCGCCAAGAAAGAAGCCGCCCGCCGAATTCGAGTGATCGACATGGGCGTTGGCGACCCAGATTTTCCACCACCCGCGACAATTTCCGATGCACTTTCGCGCGCCGCCTACTTTCCAGAATTTCATCGCTACCCCGATTACGAGGGCGACGGCTTCTTTCGCGATGCGGTAGCCGATTTCATGTTCGACACGCACAAAATTCGTCTGAATCCCGAAACCCAAGTGGCACTTTCGGTTGGGAGCAAAGAGGGCATCTTCCATTTTCCGCTTGCTGTGGTGAATCATGGCGAGAAAGTCGCCTACACCTCGCCGGGATACCCTATTTATCGCGCTGGTGCCATCTTTGCCGATGCGCAGCCCGTTGCTTTACCGCTCTTGGAAGCCGATCAATTCGTTTTAGATCTCGATCGCGTGCCGAAAGACATTAAATTACTTTGGGTGAATTATCCAAACAACCCGACCTCCGCCATTGTGGGGCGCGCTTTCTACGAACAACTTGTGCAACTCGCCATACAACATGAGTTTATCGTTGCTGTGGACGCGGCATATGCGCAGACATGTTTCGGCGCCGAGCATCCATCGATTTTATCCGTTGATGGAGCCGAAAAATGCTGCGTCGAGTTTCATTCAATCTCTAAGATGTTCTGCGCCACGGGTTTCCGCGTTGGGTTTGTCGTTGGTTGCGCCGAAGCTGTTGGAGCTTTTGTGAAGGTGAAGCGCTTTGTAGATTCTGGGCAGTATCGCGGGCTTCAACATGCCGCTGCTGTTGGGCTTACATCCTATAAAACTCTTACGCATATCATTCGTCAACGTTTTGCAGCCCGCGTTCAAAAATGGATGTCTGCCTTACAATCGGCGAACATCACGGCTTTTAATTACGGCGCTACGTTTTATGTTTGGGCGAAAGTGCCACAAGGCTTTAGCTCGGCGCAATTTGCAGAAAAACTCATAAATCAATGTGGCATTGTCTGTCTGCCAGGCTCTGCAATGGGCGAACATGGTGAAGGTTTTGTGCGTTTCTCGCTCACCTTGCCCGATGAGGACATTGATTTCGCCATCGAAGCACTAGGGTCGCTTGACTAGCGCTATAGATTTAATTGCCTTGCAATAAAAATCGGCTTTCTATATTCGAAAGCCGCTTTTTTATGCGCAAATATTGCAACTTTTTCGCTTATGACCCGAAAATTATCTTAATATACAGTATTTTTATTACGGTTATTGGGCTTTCATCGTTAAATAGTTAAAAGCATTAATTAATTTGCCGAATATATTTTTCAAATGAGCGTCAAAAAATAGAGAACTATCAAAAAACGAGGTATTGAGATGAAAGGTTTTGCAGTTATTTTCGCATTTATTTTGCTCATAAATGGCTTATTTGCACAGAATTCCGCGTATATGGGCGTATCGCTTGCCGATAATGGCGATAACTCTGGTGTATTGGTGCAAAAAGTAATGAGAAAAACGCCTGCATCCATTTGTGGATTGCATGATAATGATATTATAGTGCGTGCTGATAATATTTTGGTGCCAAATAAAGATAGTTTATCTTCAGTTTTGGCAAAAAAAACACCTGGTGACAAATTCAAATTAAATATCGTTCGATGCAATGACACAATTTCTGTTATTTTAGTGCTTGGAAGACGTGAATCGTTTCAAAGCTCTATGCATCAAGGCAAAAGAACAAAGTTTCCATCATCAGCAGACTCCATTTTTGCCAATTGGCGCGATGATAGTGACTCAATTTTATATATAATATCTACGATGCTCGACACTAGCGGTCTAGACTCCAATTATCGCTGTCTTGTGTCTGCTTTTGGCGAAGAAGTTGCTCAATATCAGCCACAATATTTGTTAAACTACGTTGCATCAGCGCTTTTGGAACCTGCATCAACGCATTTTGTGGCGCAACATGCTTTTAGTCATCTGCCTGAAACTCAAGAACAAGCGTGGAATATATTTGAAAAATCTGCAGGTGTAATTGACTGTGATTTAAACTTCATATATCAAGATACTATTACGGATGATTTTAATTGTATAATTGATGGAATACGTCGCGCAAATGCATATTGTGACAGCGCATTCGCAAATATAAAGCCTGATGCCAAAAGTAAATTAGCTAATATCGCACCATTTTTGCTAAATGCCTTCTCTAAAAGTATTTATATTGACGAGCAAGAACAGAATGATGATTTACTAGATGCATACTTCGACGCAATTGCAGCTACTAAGGACATTAATTACGAAAATATCGTTATTTCAGGGCATATTTTGGCACAAATTACAAAGCGTATGTATAATCATAGACCAGTTTTCAGTTTTCAGGCTAAAGATGTTGAAAATGATATACTTATTGATACAATTCTTGCTGTTAGTTTCACAAAAGATGAGCATGGTGAGCAAGTTCCACTTTACGGTCGCGTAGTTGTAAGTGGATATGCTGGAAAAACTTATTACGGTTCCGCCGCGATATGGATAGATTTGGGTGGCGATGATGTGTATTTCGGGCTACAAGGTTTGCCTGTTCACATTCACAATATTAATGAATATGTTTATGATCACGGACGTGTGTCATTATTTATCGATATGGGAGGAAATGATAAATATTTCGGTAATTCATTTATGTCAATGGGCTCTACAGTGCTTGGTTCCAGTGTTTTTGCGGATTTTGCCGGTGATGATGAGTATTTTTCCGAAAAATTAGGGTGCGGATCCTCATTTTGTGGTGTGAGTGCGCATTTTGATTGCTCTGGTAACGATGTTTATTCTGGTGCAGAATGCGTTCAAGGTTTTGGAATTTTTGGCATTGGTGCACTAATAGATTTTCAAGGAAATGACATCTACAGAGGGACTCGATATGCGCAAGGAGTAGGCGTAACTAAAGGCTGTGGAATACTTTATGACTTTGATGGAGATGACATATACACCTCACAATATGCGTATGCAAATACCTACGGCAACGATGCCAGCTGGGAAGGTTGGTCACAGGGCGTTGGGGTTGGATTGCGCAACATTGAGGCTGGCGGCATCGGTATTTTGCGCGATTTTGCCGGTAAAGACTCATATACTGCAGGTAATTTTTCGCTTGGAGCCGGATATTTTTTCGGTTTTGGCGCTTTTCGTGATGATAAAGGCAATGATATGTATCGTGGTAATCGCTATACAATGGGAGCAGCCGCACATCAAGCTGCATCATACTTTTACGAAGGTTTTGGGGACGACGATTATGCTGGAGCCGAGGCTGCACATCTTGGCGGAAACTGGGATATAGCCAGCACACTTTTCATCGACGCACATGGCAACGACAAATACGTTGGCGGCGGCATCAGCTTAGGTTCTGGTTCGCAAAACTCATTTTCATTTTTTGCCGATCTAGATGGTAATGATACTTATCAATGCCCAGAGACTGCACTTGGTTCTTCGAATGGCAACAGTTATCATAAGAACTTCACCTGCAAGAGCCTGGGATTGTTCTTCGATGGTCGTGGTGTGGATGATTTTTCTCATAGCTCTGCTAAGCGCAAGAATAATAAGCTATTACAAACTGGTGATGTCAACTCCGAATCTGGAAATGGCATATTTTGGGATCGTTAAGTTGTATTTCATGTGTATATGTTTTCATTCTATCGCTTTATATTTCAGTTAGTTATTTCCATACTGTCTATTTATGCACATGAATTGTTATTTCATCGTGCATGATTATGTGTCTGTGCTCATTTGCCTATGGTTTTTCCACAAATAACTATGTTTCAATTTGCATAGATTATTTGACAGAGTTTGGTCTATGCACTATTTTGCCATTCTTTTGAAATATTAATCTTGAAAGATAAACATTTATGCTTGAAAGATTATTTTTTAACATTGTTTTAGTAATTCTTAAGGTTGATATGTAGTTTTATTGTATTGAGAAGTAAGTTACTAAGCTTGAAATATTGACATGTGAGCTTGAAATATAAATATTGTCGCTTGAATAGTGATATGTTTGTCTTGAAAGCTAAGTAATGTCTCTTGAAATGTCGATTCTTAAACTTAGCATTTGAATATGCGTGCTTGATTGGAAGTATTTTGAAATTGATAGATGGATTGTTGATCTTGAAATATGGTTTTTGATGCTTGAATGTTGATACTAGCTAATTGAAAGGTAATCGTTTTTATGTGAAACTCTATTTGTTGCAATAGGTTATTGAATTTTATTAAATGATATGCTACAAATTAAAACTGCACATCAAAGCGTCCACTTCGATGTGCAGATAGTGCTTACAAAAGAGTGATTTAATAAATATAAACAGGGTCTCCGAGCTGTAGAAGGTTGTACATTGCCTCCGCATCTTTGTGCGAAACGCGTATGCAACCATGGCTCACCTGTCCACCGGTGACATCTCCATAATGAATGTAGATTCCATCTGCAATGTGAATGACATATCGCCCTAAAGTTCCGGGCACAGCGCGCACGCGGAGTTTGTCATCGCGCGAAAGAGAGTTGTAATAGCGCATTGCACCTTCAAAACCAAGATGTTGCGGGATTTTTACAATGTCTCGCGGCACAGCCAAGCCTTGCTCAGTCCAAAACCAATTCGGGCGCGTCCACCAGGGCTGTGCAAGTTTGCGTTTCACCGAAAAAAGCCCCGATGGGGTCTCGAAATCGAAACGTTTGCCATTGATGATAGTTCGCCCTCTGCCCACACCGCACGAACCCTCGTACAAAACCATTTTTCCGCGGCGCACCCAAAAATGCGGTAAATGCCTGTCAATCACCAGATAATTCCTATCCAGTTGCGACATTTCCAGTTCCAACTCCAGTCGTTTCACGCGGTCTAAAAGCAATGCCTGCTCGCGCTCGACAAGAAAATCGCTAGTGAACGACACGTGTGCAGATGAGGAACTTTGCGCGCGCATTCGGTCGGAAATGTAAAGCACGCTCAGCGCTACTGTCCAGATAACGCATAGTGCCACAAGGGTTTTCCAAAGTAATTTATCCACAGTGCGCGGTTTAAGCCCTGCTCAAATAGGATAATGTTCGCGTGTCAACTTTTACAGAGTCGCCCTCTTCGACAAAAAGCGGAACTTTTATCTCAAGCCCTGTTTCGAGAACGGCACGTTTGGTAACGTTACTTACGGTATCGCCGCGAACTGCCGGCTCGGTTTCGGTAATGCGCAAAACCATCGACGCCGGCAAATCTACCGATAGCGGCAAGCCTTCAAACAGGGTGAGCTTATATGACATGCCCTCTTTCAAAAACCACTTCGCAGCACCGATGGAGTCTTTCACAAACGCAAATTGCTCGAACGTAATGTTATCCATGAATTCGAACCCGTCTGCCTGCTCATAAAGATATTGCATCTCGCGCACTTCGATGTCGGGTTCGGCAAACGATTCTTCAGAAGGAAAAGTTTCCTCGAGAACGTTGCCGGTTTTGAGATTGCGCATTTTTATCCACATCTTGCCGCGCCCGCGCCCGCGCAAAGAATGCTGAAAATCGATGACTTCAAATGGCGCATCTCTATAAATAAAAACGGTGCCTTTTCGTAAGTCCACAGCAGAAATCATGTTTCGCTCCTTTTTAGTTTCATTACCTCAAAAAATACCACAAAATCTCCACCTGTCAATAATTTGTCGGCAAGGCAGTAACATATTTGCGTTATCTTGTGGCGCAAAGCTACTTTTGAAATTGCAGCAAGCTTCATTTCAGTGGCGAAATGCAGTGTGCAAACTCCAGCGCTTGCAAGGTTTTGCCTGTGCTATTTTTCCGACAGCGGCAGTTTGCACTGAACAGTATTGGCAAAAATTGTTCCATATTCATCGCCGAAAAACTGGCGAACATATTCGTCAAGCGCGGTGTTCATGCGCAATAAAAACTTATCTACACCGTAGTTGCGCGCATTCGCCACACCTTTTTCTGGCTCAAAGCGCATTTTTTCAAAACGCTCAACACTGTCGCATAATGCATCTACTGTTGGTTCGTAATATAACAATCCAGTTTCACCGTCGAGGATTGTTTCGGTGGCACCGCCTCTACCATATGCGATAACCGGTCTGCCAGCAGCTTGCGCCTCAACAGGAACTATGCCAAAATCCTCTTCTCCAGGGAAAATTAATGCGGTACAATGACTTAAAAGTTCACGTTTGCGGTGTTGCGATACAAAACCTTCGAATGTAACATTATCTTTTGCAATGCGGCGCAAGTGCTTCATTTGCTGTCCCGAACCTGCAATTATAAGCTTTTTGCCCAAACGGTTAAATGCTTCTACCGCCACATCCACCTTTTTGTAAGGCACAAGCCGCGAAAGACACAGATAATAATCGCCGATATCGTTCGAAACACTGTAACCGTCAAGCTCAACAGGCGGGTTCACCACCACCGATGGGCGGCGATAGAACTTCGCAATGCGTTTGCGCACAGTTTCGGATATGGCGATGAAATTGTCAACTCGCTCGGCAGATACTGTATCCCAAAGCCGAAGGTAATTGAACGCAAAGGGATACACAAATCGCGACACGAAACGTGAATAGCTTTCCTTGTATTCAAAATACAGCTCCCAAGCTTGCCTCATGGGCGTATAGCAATAAGACACATGCAACGTATCTGAATGACTGATAACACCTTTTGCCCACAAATATGAAGAGCTTATCACCAAATCATAATCGCGAACGTTAATCTGTTCCACCATCGAAGGGTACAAAGGCAGATAATGCTTGTAAAGTTTTCGAATGAACGGCAGATGTTTACTCCAACCAACCGGTCGAATATCCCAACTGCGAAAATCAGCTGGCACAAACGGTGGATCATAGATCAAAGTGTAAACTGGC
The DNA here is from genome assembly GCA_964443405.1 of uncultured bacterium. GTDB lineage: Bacteria > UBP14 > UBA6098 > B30-G16 > B30-G16 > CAYUDB01. Next base: position 8,471 of record CAYUDB010000012.1, read on the forward strand.
GCCGTAGGAAAAAGTTGATGCAAATAGCGCAATGCCACTTCGGCGCCACCGCTCTGGTTGAGATAATCGTGCACTAAAGCCACGCGTAACTTTTCCGCTTTCTTTTTCATATTAACCTCGCCATTAAAATATGAATTTTTTCCTCATGCGCACATTTTTTGTGCCAGTTGGCAGTGCAACGAGGCGCAATGGCGCTGTGACGCCCTTAGATGCAGTTGCGGATATCGTGGTTGTACTGATTAAAGCTAGAAAAATATTGTGCAAAGCATGTAGAAACTTATTTTGCGGAGTTTCAAAAATGGCAGAGATGCAGAGAATATGTCAAATTTTTATACTCAACTTTTCGAAAAAGCACTTGGCACACAAGCACTTAATTCCGAGCTTGCCCAAGCGAAAACAATAAATCTCGCAGGCTTGCCAATACCGCTCATGGCAACTTGCGCTGATTGGTTTGCGCGAAAAAACAATGTGCCAGTGCTACTCATTGTGCCCGAAATCGAATTCGATAAGTTCCGTGCCGACCTCGCCGCAACGGCAACCGCACGTGCACTCTGCTTTCCTGCATGGGATGTGCTGCCATTTGAACACAAATACCCCGATGCCGAAATTGTCGCCGAGCGCATTTTATGCCTCAACGACTACATGCGTTTAGAAAATCCGGTGGTACTCACAACTGCGCGAGCCCTTTTTTGGCGAACATTGGGTGTGGAAGAGCTTGAGAATAGTCGTTTTCGCGTGTCGAAGGACATGCACATTTCGCCCGAATCGCTAGCACAAAAACTCGTGAATGCCGGTTACCGCCGCGAGCAACTGGTGGAATTCGTGCGCGATTTCGCACGACGTGGCGAAATTGTAGATTTCTTTTCGCCCGCGCATGAAGATCCTGTGCGCGTGGAATTTTTCGGTGATGATATCGATGAGCTACGTTTCTTCTCCACACGAGACCAGCGTTCGGTGCGCAAGGTTAAGGATGCTCTGGCTTTACCTGCTGTCGAGTGGTTAACGCTCGAAAATTCTTCGGCAGAAGAGCTTTTGGCACACATATCGCAAAACCTGCGCTATCTGCTCGATGACAATGAGCTTGCAGAGCTGACAGCGCGCATTAGCCTCGATAGGCATTTCCCGGGTGAAATTTGGTTTTCGCCGCTTTTTGAGCCTGCACCAGTTTTGCCGCTTGATTTTTTTGCGCACAAAGATTTTACACTTTTCGCTTACCAACCCGAGCTAATCGAGGACGAAGCAAAAACTTTTGCCGAAACTGCTCGTGAACTCTACCTTCGTGCAAGCTGGGAAAATTTCCGTCCGCTGCCACCAAGCACCGTTTTCGAAACCGCCGAACGTATTTGCAACTATCTGGCAAACGCAAAAATCGCCATGCGCGACATTCCTCTTGGCGAAAACGCCATCGATTTTCGTGCACGCGACATTATCGAAAAAGAGAGCACCGCCGATATTTTTGGACAAATGGCAGAGCTACTGAAAGCAGGAAAAGTTTATGTGGCAATGTTTTCCGAAAAGCAGCGCGAACGGCTCGAAAGTCGGCTCGAAGGCAAATTGCCGGTGCCCGTTGTGGATGGTGCTGTGTCAAAATCGTTCTCTTTGCCCACAAGTGAGGGTGTAATCTCGGTGCTTTCTGCAGATAGACTTTTGGGGTTTTCGCGGGCATTTTACGCACCCAAAAGATACCACAGCGGTAAGGCAACACTTTCGCATTTTGGGCTTGAAACCGGTGATTTCGTCGTTCACTCCGACTACGGCATCGCAAAATTTGCCGGCATCTCAGCTTTGTCCGACAAAGGTGCCACAGCCGAGTTTCTCACGCTGGAGTTCGAGAACGGCGAAAAACTCTATGTGCCCATGCACGACTTTTACCTGATAAGCCCATATATCGGTCCTAAGGAATCGGCAAAACTGGCAAAACTGGGCACAAAAAAATGGTCGCAGGCAAAATTACGCGCACACTCGAAAATCTTTGAACTGGCTGGCGAACTTGTGCGAATTTATGCCACAAGGCAAGTTAAGGCACGCGACAAATTCGTTGAACCCAATGAATGGGAACGCGCTGTGGTTCAAAGCTTTCCGTTCGAAGAAACCACCGACCAGCTCACAGCCATCGACGACGTTTTTCGCGATTTGAGCGCCGATCACCCAATGGATAGGCTTCTTTGCGGCGATGTAGGTTTTGGCAAAACCGAAGTGGCTTTGCGAGCTGCAATGCGCGTCATCGGTTCGGGATACCAAGTAGCGGTTTTGGTGCCTACAACCATACTTGCCGTTCAACATTACGAGAATTTTTCGGCACGTCTTGCCGAAATTCCCATAACTGTCGAGCAACTTTCACGCTTCACTCCCGATGCTCGCGTGAAGGAAATTTGCGATAGAATCACTGCCGGCAAAATTGATCTTGTAATTGGCACGCACAGATTGCTTACCGATAAAATTCGTTTTAAAAACTTGGGTTTGCTCATTGTTGACGAGGAACAATGGTTTGGCGTGAAGCACAAAGAGAAGCTAAAAGCCATGCGTGCAGAAGTCGATATACTCACAATGACCGCCACGCCAATACCGCGCACTTTATATTTCTCGGTGGCTGGGCTGCGCGATCTTTCTTTGATAGAAACACCGCCACAAAAGCGCAAAAGTGTTTTCACACAAATAGTTCCGTGGAATATGAGCGTTTTTATGAAGGCGATTTTCCAAGAAATAGATCGCGGTGGACAGGTATTTTTCGTGCACAATCGTGTGCAAACCATTGACGGCATTTTTGCCGAGCTAAAAAACGCCATGCCCGGCGTGCGTTTTGCCATGGCACACGGACAAATGCCTGAGGCAAAACTCGAACGTGTGGTGCTCGATTTTCGCGCTGGGAAATTCGATGTGCTTGTGAGTTCGGCGATTATCGAATCGGGCACCGACATGCCAAAGGTGAACACCATTATCGTTGACCGCGCGGATAGATTTGGGCTTTCGCAGCTGTATCAATTGCGCGGACGTGTGGGCAGAGGCGACATGCAAGCTTATGCCTATTTGGTAGTTCCGCCCTATCGCGCAATGACGCCTGCTGCACGGCTGCGCCTGAAAGCAATAATGGAGCATTCGGAACTCGGTTCAGGATATCATCTTGCATTAAAAGACCTTGATATTCGCGGAGCAGGTAATCTGCTCGGTGCCGACCAAAGCGGCTTTGTGGAAGAAATAGGTTTAGATCTTTACACAAAAATGCTTGCCGAAGCAGTATCAGAGCTTAAAGGGCATCCACCACCGTATTTTGAGCCAATACCTTTTTCGCTCGATTTCGACGCCTATATTCCTGCCGATTACATACCCGAGCCAGAGGAACGCAGTGGGGTTTACCAGCGCCTGTTTACTGCCGACAAAAGCGACAAGGTGAAAAAATTGCGTGATGAAATCTCCGATCGCTTCGGTCATTTGCCGGACGAGGCGTCACGCCTGTTTGATTTTATTCGTGTGCGCATAGAGGCTACACATCGAGGATTTACCGCGATTGCCTTTGCGCGCCGTTTCTGCACTTTGAATTTCGACATCGCAAAAATCCCGCTTGCCACCCTCGATGCAGCGCTGAAGAAATTCGAGCCGCCTCTCGATTTCACCATTGGCGAATCTCCAGCCATACGTGTGCCGCGCACTATTTCGCCCGAAAACGACCTTTCCGTCCTTCTTCGACTTCTCGAAAAAGTGCCCATTCCTTGTTAAATGTTTTTCAGCACCTGCTGCTATGTGGTTCCCGTCAGCGCTACTGTTTCGTTTAGCCTTCGCTACTTAGAAACTGGGTTTCGACAGCAGCACAAACCTCGCCACCTTCACAAATCTCCGAAAGGTCCGGTGGCATAGCCGTTAAAAGCCGCCACTGCGCCTGCGTTCGAAAGAAAGGTATTTGCCGAAAACAGGTGCTTGGTGAGCGCATGTTTGGCATTTTTTTCTTGAGGCGCGAAAAATTGTGAAGTTGCGAAAATTTAAGTGCTCATGGGAACTTTCTTTCCACGATGTAGTAACCTCAGATTTAATCACAGGTGGCATAGCCGTTAAAAGCCGCCACTGCGCAGCGCAGCGAATGAAAAAAATTGCGCGAGAGGTAAAACGTAGTATTTTGAAGAGTTAACAGATGAGGAAGCAATGAAAGACCTAATATCTATGTTTTTCCATTCATCGGCGTTGTCGATGGGAATTATAATTTTGCTTATGCTTATGTCGGCTTATTGTTGGGCAATAGTGTGGATTAAGTGGAAGCGATTCAAAAAGATACGTGTTCAGAACGAGAAAGTAAAAAAGATTGTCGAGGGACGTAAAATTGTCGATGTGCTAAGCTTATCTTTCTCGCCGCCCGACAACCCGTTTGTGCGTTTGCTCGAAGCGCTCAAATATGAATGCCCGCTTGAACAACGAGTGGATGAGCATGGGCGCACTTTGGTAGCGCGCGTTTTTCCTGAGGGCAACAGCTTGCGCGACCGCCTCGACTCGGAGATCGACGTAATCGCAGCTTTTGAGGAGCGTAATATCGATTTTCTGGCAACAGCTGCATCTTTGGCGCCATTTTTGGGGCTTTTGGGCACGGTTATGGGCATCACGATGAGCTTTTTCGAAATAGGCAAGCAGAGCACCGCGAACATAGCAGTTGTGGCGCCGGGTTTGGCAGAGGCGCTGCTTACGACTATTGTCGGTTTGCTTGTGGCGATTCCAGCAGCTCTATGTTTCCACATTTTAAACGCAAAAATGCGCGATTTGATGACCGAACTGCAGCATTTTTCTCGCCTTATTTTGGTGCGCATAAGCAAAGAGCGCTAACGCAATTATCGAAGATTTGCTTTTTCTGTTTGTGTGCTGTTTTGCAAACCGATGAGATAACTATATTTTAATTTGCGGTAATTGTTTTTTGTAAGTAAGTTCCAAAACCAGGAAACAGCATGCAAACCAGTTACACGCCATGACAATAGCTATTATTATTTTTTTGCTTTTTTTACTTTTGGGAGCGAGCATTATCTTTGCGCACGTTCATTTTGCGCTTTGGCGCTCGCGCGGTGAGAAATTGCACATGCGTGTGCACTCGTGGTTTTTTGCGCTTGATGAAACCGGTAAACGCATATTATTCTTTCATTTAACAGAAAAAACTTCTGCATCGTCTTCTAAAAAAACATCCCAAGAGAATCTGATTGAAAAAAGCTCCTCCGACGATAAAAAAAACGGCACAACTACGCTATCGTTTGGGGAAATTTGGGCAAACCGAGATCTTTTTGTAAAAATTCTGAGCTGTGCATTGAGATTTTTGCGCGATTTATTGCAAAGTTTTCCTGCAGATGAGAAAAATGAGGTGCACATTTACGCTTCGGCTGCCGAACCTGACGAGCTTGGGCTTTTGTGCTCGATAGTTTACCCGCTTATCTATGCAAATTCGATCGCTCATACTTTTACTTTTGAACCCGATTTTGTTAATGATCAATACGATGCAGATATTTACGGAAATTTTGCTGTGCACACGAGCATTGCAAGAATAATGTTTATTATTCTGCTGTTGCTGTATCGCCTGCCGAAGATTCGTATCTATAAATTTTACAGACAGTTACAGAAGAAAAAAAAGATGCACCCGCGTAATCACGGCTCAAAGCCTTCGGCACGGTAATGCAGCGCGCGTGAGGAAAGAATTGGTGTTAAAGCATTTACGTGGCAAACAGCAACGCAGCGCAAGCAATATTGACACCCATCGCCAATAACTGCGCTTTCTGCAATTGTTATGTTTTTTGCAGGGCATTTTTGGGCACACAATCCACAGTGTGTGCATTTTTTTTCGTCGATGCAAACCTTAAAAGTGCGTTGATGCAAGGGCAATTGCATTATCCACCAGAAAAACTTGCCAAACAAATACATCATATCGGCAATAATCGGAATTTTCCGCCAATGCCCTGTGCCGCTTGAGATTTTCTCGCAAAAACGCTCGGCATGTGTCTTACCGTTATCGAGCCGCCTTTGGCGAAGTTTTGGTGGCATAACAAAAAATATATTAACAGGCATTCTGATTTCCGCTGCGCACAGCGGAGTATAACCTTTTGCGCTAAGCTTTGACCGTAATTTGCCCATTATGCCACCCATGGAAATGCCACCCAAGGTATCAAAGGCAAACACTTGTGTTCCATTGGCTTGCGGCAAAGCGTCGATGAAATTCCACACGAGTGGATAGGTGGAAAATGCAGCAACAGGAAAGCCTAATCCTAGCACCATATTCTCCGTAAGTTCAACTTGCGGCGCCGATTCCATTTTCTCGGTGCACGCTTCATGTCCATATTTTGCAAAGTAGCTAACAATTTGTTTGGCAATTAATTGCGTATTCCCGGTGCCCGAAAAGTAATAAATTTTTATGCTCGCATTGTGCGGCAAAGCTTTGTTTTTCATTATACTCCGTTGTGTTTGTCAATATAATAAACTGCTTGTTCTTTTAGTAATAGTTTTTCTCAAATTTCTTCGCAATACTAACTAGTGTTCTACAAGTACCGTAGCCATAGTTGCTTATCTCACAAGCTATTACTAAAGCGAAAATAGCCCTCACATTTGGGCAATTGTTTGCACTAAATGAAAAAACCACCAAGCTTTCGCTCGATGGTTTTTTCGAAATTTGGATAAGTCAAGCGGCACAGCCGTTAACAAATGTGCATTGAGGCTGTTATTTGCCGGCGGGACGAACTTGCATTCCACCCTGAGGCATGCCTTGAGGTGGTGCACCAGCTGCATTAGCAGGTTTGTTCTCGTATTTTTTCACGTCGATGGTCTTGCGAATTTTCTCGTCGTAAACTTTGAAGCCATACTTTTTCTTGGCGCCTGCAAGCCACTTATCGTATTCTTGTTGGCGATTCTTGGCTTTGAGCTTGGCAGAAATTTGGCGCTCAACTTGCTCGAAAGGCTTCGGCATAGGTGGCTGGAAGCTTACGAGTTGGATGACAGAGAATTTACCGCCCATTTCTACAGGTTTTTCGCAGAGTTGACCGGGCTTAAGTGCCTTTGCCGCTGCGAAAAGCTCGGGGAAACGAGATTCGGGGAAAGGTTCAATGAGACCGTTCTTCTCTTTGACGTAATTGCGTTTGGTGTATTTGCCCGCGAGTTTGTCGATTTTTTCACCCTTTTTGATGCGTGCGATCATGGCAAGCGCTTCTTTTTCGGTCTCGAGCTGAATTTCGTAAACCGCTGCAAGCTCGGGTTGGATGAAAGAATCGGGGTTCGCTTGATAGTATGCGCGAACAGAATCGGGGCTAACTTCTACGTCCTTGTTGAGATAATCTTTGCGATAGGCTTTGAGAAGTTCACGATCGAGGTCTTCTTTGTAGAATTTTTTGTAGTGTGCCGATTCGCCAATCTTCATGTTTTCCGCTTCTTTCTCAAGCAAAGTTGTGAGCAACATGTTTTGAACAAAGTCTTTCACTACTTGAGGATCGGTGAGCGGAGGCTTGCGGAAAGGTGGCAATTTAGCCATAAGTGTGTCGATGTCGAAAATGGTGATTTGTCCACCGGCATATGTGGCAAGTGCAAGTGCCTTTTCCTCGGGAGTGTAAGCTGGTGCTGCTGGTGGTGCCGCAGGATCGGTGGGTTGAGGAACTTGAGATTTTGCCACAACAACTGCAACTGCTTGCTCGTTGAACTGGAAGTTCGCTTTGCTCTTTATGCCTTCGACGAAATCTTGGGCAAGCTTTTGAGCTTTGGCGCGCTTGACAGTTTCTTTGAGCTTATCTTTCATGTCGGCAAGCGGCTGCACTTGTTCGTTGGGAGCTTTCTCAACAAGCTTGATAAGATGGAAACCGAATTGAGTTTTCACGGGCTTGGAAACTTCGCCTGCATTGAGCGCATATGCTGCGTCTTCGAATTCTTTGACCATCATTGCAGGACCGAAAAAGCCGAGATCGCCACCACGGTCTTTGTTGGAAGGGTCTTGTGAGAACTGGGCTGCAAGTGCATTCCAATCGGCGCCAGAACTTATTGCAGCGTAAAGAGAATCGGCGAGTTTTTGATCCTTGACCAAAATGTGCATGGCATGAACTTTGGTCTTGTAACGCTCATAAATATCGTTCACTTCGGCGTCGGTAATTTCGCCTATTTTGTCGTTGATGACAACTTCCTGAAGCGCTTTCATAACACGATTGCGCTTTGCTGCCTCTTCGTCGAGAGCTTTGACAACAGCTTCGTTCTTATCAAGCCCTGCATCGTAAGCAGCACTGATGATGAGTTTGTCCTCAGCCATTTTCTCGACGCGCTGCTTTTTGGCTTCGAATTCCTTGTCCGCCGATTCAAACATGGGCGAGCGGAAAGATTTTTCGAGGTCTTCTTTTGTAATTTTGAACTTGCCCGCTTTGGCGAGCACTTCCTGCTTGCCCGAACAGCCACTTATTGCAAGTGCAGCTGCGAGAGCCAAAGCAAGATAAAACGCCTTTCTCATGCGTTCCTCCTATTGTTTGTTACGCCGAATTTATTGCCGAAAATATGTTCATTTTCAATGAAATCAAGAACAATCTCAAAATGGCACAGTGCAACGCGTGCAAAGTGCCATTTCGACAAAACTTGTGCGAAATTGCGCCTATGCTTTGTCAATAATTTGGCTCGAAAGCCCATGCACAAATTTTTTGCGCTCAATTCAACAAAGCGCCACGATTAATTTAGCAACCGATGTGCCAATTATCTCATAGATGCGGCGCGCGCACAAAACATCGTAATCGTATCGAAAACTCTTAAGCACGGCAAATTTTGTGTCGAAACATGCCTTGTTAGCGCTATCGATAAACTATCTTAGCAATTAAACATTCCTACACATGTTTGTCAAGCGCTCAAATGCTCCAAATTAAAAACCTTGCGCAATATGCTTGCACATGAGCCACGCCACAGAAAAAGCCAAAGTTTGCAAAACTGCCATCTGCGCTAGTTTTTTTGGAACTAAAGTGCGCCAAGTTGAGCACGAAGTATGGCGAGTTTTGCCTCGTAATCGCCTTTGCGCACACGTTCTGCCTCGAGAACTTCTTTGGGTGCGCGTGTGCAGAAGTTTTCGTCGGCAAGTTTGCGCTCGATGCCGTTGAGTGCACCTTCGAGCTTGGAAATCTCTTTGCCAAGCCGCGCTTTTTCTTTGTCGATGTCGATTATGCCCGCAAGTGGCAAAAATATGGCACCGCAGGAAAGTGCCGCATTACCACAAGCGCCATCGGGTTTTTGCGCGGCAAGCTCAAATTTCTCGATGCGTGCAATGCTTTCGATGAGGTAAGCATTTTTGGCGCAAAGTTCGGCTATGGCACAATCTTCGATTACTGCCACAATGATGCCCGCTTTAGTTGTGCCAAGCCCCGCTTCAGCTTTGAGATTGCGCGCTGCGGCAATAAGTTGCATCAAAATGCCAAAGCTGTTTTCGGCATCATCGTCGATGAAGTGAGAGAACGAATTTTTCTCGGGAAATTCTGCAACCATTATCGAAAGGTTGTCGTCGTCCACAAGCCCTTCGACCACTGTGCCAAGTATGTTGCGAAGCTCTTCGGTGAGATATGGCAACACAGGGTGCATTATGCGCAAAAGCTTTTCGAAAACCGAAAGCGCAGCAATTTTTTCTTCTCGCGAATTTGCGATTGTAGGCTTTATGGCTTCTAAATACCAATCGCAGAACTCAGCCCAGAAAAAGTTGTGCAGTGTTTTCACCAGTTCGTCGAAGCGAAAACTGTCGCAAGCATCGTTCACGTATGCAACTGTTGCCGCAAATCGTGAGAATATCCACTTTGACGGCAATGAATTTGGTTGCGCCTCATCGAGTTCTGCACGTGTAAAACGGTCTTCGCCTATGTTCAAAAGTAACATACGCGAAGCGTTCCAGAGCTTGTTTGTGAAGTTGCGCCCGTGCTCAAAGGACTTCATGTCGATAAATAGGTCTTGCCCGGCGCCCGCTTGCGATATGAGCGTAAAACGCAGTGCGTCGCGACCGTATTGTTCCACAACATCGAGCGGGTCGATGCCGTTGCCCAACGATTTCGACATTTTGCGACCCTGCGGGTCTCGCACTGTGCCGTGTATGTAAACTGTGTCGAAAGGCAGCTCGCCGCAGAAATGTTCGCCTGCCATGATCATGCGCGCCACCCAGAAGAAAATTATTTCGGGAGCGGTTATGAGGTTATCGGTGGGGTAATAACGTGCGAAATCGGGCGATTGTTCTTGCCAACCAAGTGTGGCAAAGGGCCAGAGCCACGACGAAAACCATGTGTCGAGAACATCGGGGTCACGGCGCAAAGTGATGTCTTGCTTGCGATAATGCTCACGCGCCTGAGCGAGGGCTTCTTCCTCTGTGCGCGCCACAAAAAATGTGTCATCCTCGCCATACCAAACTGGTATTTGATGCCCCCACCACAGTTGACGACTTATGCACCAATCGCGTATGTTGTTCATCCAGTTGAAGTAAACGCCTTCCCAGCGTTGCGGCACAAATTTCACTTTGCCACGTTTGACAATTTCGAGTGCAGGGCGCGCAAGTGGCTTCATCTTGACAAACCATTGCGACGAAAGATATGGCTCTATTGTCGAATGGCAGCGATAGCAATGACCCACTGCATGCGAATGCTTATCGATTTTGAGCAGCAGCCCAAGTTCGTCGAGTTTTTGCACAATGGCTTTGCGAGCAGCATAACGGTCGAGCGAGCGATATTCGCCTGCATTTTCGTTCATGTTGCCGTTCTCGTCGATGGCAAGAACTAATGCTAAATCGTGGCGTTTGCCAATCCAATAGTCGTTCGGGTCGTGAGCAGGCGTGACCTTAACTGCGCCAGTGCCAAACTCGCGAGAAACTTCCCAATCGCCAACAATGGGGATTTCGGGAGCCACATCCACTTGCGCACCTTCGAAAGTAACACCTTTGCGACGCAATTCGGCAAGTGGCAAACGTAATTTTTTTCCTATCAGATGCTTGTAGCGTTCGTCTTCTGGGTGAACCGCCACTGCGGTATCGCCGAGCATAGTTTCGGGGCGAGTGGTAGCCACCACAAGATATTCGTTCTCATTTTCGACGAGTGGATATTTGAGATGCCACAATTTGCCATCTTCGTCCACATGTTCGACTTCGTCGTCGGCAAGGGCGGTTTTGCAGCGTGGGCACCAGTTGATTATGTATTTGCCGCGATAGATGAGTCCTTCTTCGTAGAGACTCACGAAAATTTCGCGCACAGTTGCCGACATAGTGGGTTCGAGAGTAAAACGCGTTCTGCTCCAATCACAAGAACAGCCTATTTCTTGGAGTTGTTCGATGATGCGATCGCCTTTGTCGTTTTTCCAAGCCCAAAGCCTGCGCTCAAACTCGGCACGTCCCACAGCTTCGCGCGATGTGCCTTCGGAGACCAAGTGCTTTTCGACCATGTTCTGTGTGGCGATGCCAGCATGATCGGTACCTGGCAGCCATAATGTCTCAAAACCTTGCATTCTCTTGCGCCGAATGACAACATCTTGGATAAGGTTGTTTAACGCATGTCCCACGTGAAGCACGGCAGTTATGTTTGGCGGTGGAATCACTATAGTAAAGCGTTCACCGCGTCGCGAGTTTGTGTTTGGCTTGCCGAGTTCTTTTTGCAACCAAAAAGCGTTTATGCGCGGCTCAAAATCTTTCGGATTATAATTTTTTGGAATGTCCATTTTTGCTCCAAATACAAAGGTTGTCGGTTTAAATGCGAATATGCGTTTCAACACAGCACAAAGCTGCATCGAAACGCGCGCATACGATGCCGTGTACCGAGTGCGGCAAATGGATTCTATTTTGCAACAACCTTTGGCACATTGTTTTGCCTTCTGTTTTTTTTATTATGCCATCACATTAGTTTTGACCATTAATTTATAAATATAGTTTAACTTCATCACCATGTCAATTTCTTTGTCGTGCATACGCGAGTGCATTGATCAGTGTCGCAGCGCAAAGTGAAAAAAGCCTGCCAGTTGTGCTATTAAGTCAAAGGCAACAACAGGTTTTTTTAGCATTTTTCGAAATATCGCAATGCGTTGCACTGCAGAAAATTTAAGTGGAGAAAAAAGCGCTGACAAAAGTCCAAATGCCAAGCACAGTAAGCATAAGCAGCGCTGCTCGCGCAAATCTATCATCGCCAATTCGCTCGCTGACAAAGTTCCCTGTCAATGTACCACAAATGATTGCCGGTAAAAGCTCTGCTGCAAAAATAGTTGTGGGCAAATCGATGAGCCTTTGCATAACAAAAGCCGGCACAGTTAAAGCGGAGAGCAGCAAAAAATACGTCGCCAAGTTGGCACGAAAATTCACCTTCGGCATATCCATATTCGAGAAAAACAAAATCACCGGTGGACCACTTATCGTCAAAGCACCATTCAAAAAACCGCTCAATATTCCAACAGGAATGGCAGCGATTTTTTCATGCACAGTTTTTGCGCGCCATCCCAAAAGCAGTGTTAACGCAAAAAAAACTATTCCGATACCCAGCACAGTTTTGAGTAATATCGGCGAACAAAATTTTAAGAATGCCACTCCCAACGGCATGCCTATAAGCGCAAACGCAAGTAGCCAAAGCACTTTTCGCATTTGAACGTGTTTGCGTGCTTTATGAATAATCGTTACATTGAGCGCAACACTCAAGAGTAAAGCTAAAGCCACAGCTTGTTTCGTGGGCAAAAACAACGCTGTAAGCCCAAGGAACATTGGCGAAAAACCAAATCCCGCAAAGCCTTGTAAAAACGATGCGCAAAATGCCGTGCACGATGCCGCAAGTAGCTTTTCCATTTCACTCAACAGTCAAGGTTTCCTTACTAAAATACGTCCCAAATTGTAGTTACAAAACTATCTTCGCCGCACATTAATATTTTTGTGGCAGCTGATTCGTAGGGTTAGAAAGCGAAAACTACAAAAAGAATTGGTTTGGCGTAACTTATTTCGTATCAATCAAGTGCCGAAAGCAAAAGTTTTACAAAATGTGCATGGAGCATAAAAAAAGGCACATTGCTGTGCCTTTTGAGAACAAACGAAATTTGATTTTATACAATTGGCAAATCTTTAGCGTATTTCTCGCCGAGTGCGTAACCAATTTCGACTGCCTTGAGGTTTGATTCGAGGTGACGTGACTCCGAAAACTTGTCCTCGACAGCATCACGAATTGCCTGCCGCGAGACAATGCCAGTGTAGGACGACAAAAAGCCCAACGACAAAATATTTGCCGAAATCGGGTTGCCAATTTCTCGAATAGCGATGTCGGTGAAGGGCACTTTTAACGTGCGAGCCGAACCCATTATTATGGGCGCCGCTTTTTCCTCAACTACGACAAGCCCTGTGGCGCGCACTTTGAGAGCATATGTTTCGTATGCTTCAGTAGTGAAAGCCAAAAGCAAATCGAGAAGATGGCATTCGGGAAAATAGATTTCGGAGTCGGAGATGATAATGTCGGCACGAGTGGCGCCACCACGTGCTTCGGGACCGTAACTTTGGCTTTGAGTAACATTGCGCCCGTCGCCTATGGCTATTGCTTCTGCCAAAAGCATGCCAGTAGAAAGCACACCTTGTCCGCCCGAACCCGATACGCGAATTTCGAAACGCGCTATTTTTTCGGGTAGAATGCTCTGCTTCTTTGTTACTTTCTTTGGTTTTTCTGCAGCTTTCGGTGCTTCGGGTTTAGGTTCGATATTTTTTTTGGTAGTTGCCATTTTTTCTCCCGTATTACTTCGCGTTGCGAACACGTTCACTCATGCGGGCGTATTCTTCGCAATATTCCGCTCTATCTTCATCACGAAGAATGCCTGTTATGATTTTGCCCGAAAGTTCTTCGGGTGTCATGCCTTTGGATTTTTCCACAGGTACCGACACTTCCTTTTGCCAGTTTATCATGGCAACCGGATCGGCGGAAGAGTTGAGCCTGCCATAGAGTGTCGGGCATTGTGCCAAAACCTCGACAAAAGAAAAGCCTTTGTGTTGCATGGCTTTTTTAATGTAATTTGTGGTTTTGACTATGTGATAAACTGTGGAGCGCGCAACGAACGATGCACCCGCTGCCATTGCTAAATTTGATGGGTCGAACGGGGGATCGATGTTGCCGTATGGTGCAGTGTGAGCGCGATCGCCTTTGGGCGTTGTAGGTGCAACTTGACCGCCAGTCATGCCGTAAATGCCGTTGTTGATGAGGATGAGGGTCATGTCGATATTGCGGCGGCAGCTGTGAATGAAATGGTTGCCACCTATGGCAAGTGCATCGCCATCGCCCGAAACAACTATGACGTGCATGTCGGGGCGCACGAGTTTTATGCCTGTAGCAAATGGCAAAGCTCTACCGTGTGTTGTGTGCAATGTGTTGAAATCGACATAAATGGGTATGCGCGACGAACAACCAATTCCCGAAACAAGAGCTATGTCGTTCGCTTGGATTTTGAGTTCGTGCACAGCATGTATGATGGCGCTCATTACCGAGCCGATGCCGCAGCCCGGACAGAAAACGGTGGGAAACCTTTTGCGCCAACGTAAATATTCATGTATTTCAGACAGTTGTTCCGCCATATATCTCCTCCTTTACCGCCGCGATAATTTCTTCGGGTTCGATTGGGTGTCCGTCGTAGCGATTTGCACCAACAACATGAATGTTGCTGCGCAAACATTCGCGGACGGGGTGAATTAGCTGTCCCATGTTGTTTTCGGCAACTATAACAGCTTTTGCATGGGCAGCAGCCTTTGCGACGAGTTCATCGGGGAAAGGCCATACGGTTTTGAGTTCGATTATGCCGACATTGATGCGGAACTTGCGCAGATGCTCGAGAGCACCACGTGCAGCACGTGCGGCACTACCATAAGCGACAATGAGATATTTGCAATCTTTTGTGTGATATTCTTTTACATCCCAAATGTCGTGTTTGTGCGTGTGGATTTTTTTGCGCAGAGCTTCGAGACGTTGCAGCACTTCGGATGGCACCATAGTGGGAAAACCAAGCTCATCGTGCGTAAGCCCAGTTATGCTGTAACGAAACCCTTGTCCGAAAGGTGCCGGATGTGCGATGTAATCGGTGGGAACATTGTAAGGTTTGTACCATTCGGGCGGCACTTTTGGGAATGGGCGTATCATTTGATGAATTTCGCTGGCATTGTGCAAAACCAGTTTTTCGCGCATATGACCTACGAGTTCGTCGAGGAGCAAGATGACGGGCGTGCTATATTTTTCGGCAAGTTCAAAAGCGCGGATCGATTGATCGTAGCATTCTTGCACGGTGGAAGCGGATATGGCTATGGCAGTATAATCGCCGTGAGTGCCCCATTGCACTTGCATGGTATCGGATTGTGATATTTTTGTGGGTAAACCGGTGGAAGGACCGCCACGTTGTACGTTGACGATGACAATAGGAAGTTGTGTCATGTAGGCATAGCCGATATTCTCTTGCATGAGCGAAAAACCGGGACCCGATGTGGCAGTCATGGATTTTGCACCTGCGGCAGAAGCGCCGATAATAGAGGCTATGGACGCGATTTCGTCTTCAAGCTGAATGAAAACACCACCATAATGTGGCAATTCCCTAGCCATGCCCTCGGCAATTTCGGTGGAAGGCGTAATCGGGTAGCCACCAAAAAAACGGCATCCGGCATGCAAAGCACCGAACACTGCCGCATCGTTGCCCTGCACGAACATTATCTCGTGCCCATCGGGAGTAACTTTATTCAGCGCCATTTGTGTTACCTTTCCAGTTTGGGTTTTTTATAATGGCGAAATCGGGACAAATCCGCCAACATTGCGAGCAATACACACATTTGCTGTCATCGGGCAGGTATGGTGCTTTTTTCGAATCGAGCACCAGCGCTTTTTGTGGACAAATGGCAACGCAAATGCCGCATTTTTTGCACCACTCATAGAAGAAAATGAGCTTACCGTCG
>CAYUDB010000013.1:0-16164 GCA_964443405.1 uncultured bacterium
GTCTTGGTAACAGACGCGACATAGTGTCTCATCCCATGGCACTCGACAATGGTTTGCCTCGCGTGAAGGGTTTTGCCTTCGCAACAGCAACCCACACAATCGATAGCTGGAGATACATCTACGATGGTACAGGTGCAGTCACCGACTCCACCCCCGTCTATGGCGACATTTCCGGTTTCCGTGACTGGGACGACAACTACTTCCTTGCTCCTTGGGATCCCGAAGTGGCAACACAAGAGAGCTTGGTTGGCGTTTACAACTTCTCTGGTCTTTGCACAGTTTACGTTCGCATTTGGTTCGACGACCATATGGATATGCGTGAAATCGACGAGATGGATGGACACATTGTCCGCTTCCGTCCCGAAGGTTGGACACACTGGTTCCCAGTGCTTCCTATTCGCGCACATGCCGGCTTCTATCCTCTGTCACAGCGCTATGCTGATTACACCAGAGTTGCTGGCGGTCCCATACTTCGTTCCGTCGATCCTGAAAGAGACGATCTCTTCGCAACCGATCCCGTTCTCTCCGACATCGAACCCGGTTGGAACACAGACCGCGAATGGGTAGGCTTCATGGTTATTGCTGGCGACGCCCTCATGGACGGAGTGGCAACACTTCGCGTTCAAGGCTTCGATGACAACGGTGGCAACATCATGCTCGATCATGAGTTCCCATTCCGCATTGTTACCCGTTACCATGCACCCACAATCGGCTGGCCCACACCCGAAGAATTCGATTCGAGTGAAAACCACACATGGGAAACTCCTTATGGCGGTGGCATGAATGTCATCACCGGTTATGAGGATGGACCTTTGGGTACATGTGGCGGTGTCTTCCGTCCCGTCACATTCTGCGATGCCATCAATGGCTTCGATTTCGACAAGACCATCACCGACTCTGTCGCTTTCGATGTTTATTGGCACACAACAGAATGGGCAGCAGAAGATGTTCCTGCCACAGCTGGCACAGCTTATCACTTTGTCATCGACAACGTGGACGAATCCGATCCCAACATCTGGTTCGACGCAGTCTCTGGCATGTGGTTCGCTCAGCTTCCTTGCGATGAATTCGATCTCGGTGTCGATGCTGGTGTTGGCGACAGATACGCCACCGTCAAGTTCAGCGTCTATAGCCGTTACTTCCCAGAAGACTATGTCGCCGATACCTTGATGAACCTCTTCATCGACAACTCCGACCTTTCTTGCTCGGGCATCACCCTTACCGAAGAAAGCGATATCCCGATGGGCACCGACACACTCATCTTCCCGGTAACCACCGACGAAATCACCATTCGTTTCGAAGGCTCGATGATTGAGCAAGCCGACTATGTCGAACTCGTTCTCATCAATGCCGTCAACGGTCTTGAGCAGTCCGTCACTGGTGGATTCCTTCCCGTGTCCAATGTTCCCGGTACCGGTGTCGTTCTTTACGATGCTGCTGCTGAAGAACTTGTCTATGCATGGGATTGCGAAGGCTTGCTCGTTCCCGGACTCTATATCTTGGAATGGCGCGTTGCCAACGAAATCTACGTTATGGAAGGCATCACTTCCGTTACTGGCGAACACGTTGCTTATCACCATGCTTGCTGCCAGAGAATCAACATTCTCGTGCCTCGTGAATCATTTGTCGCTCGCGGCGATAACTTGATAGACGCACTTGCGAAAGTTAGCTGCAACTATCCCGATCAGCCGAACTCCAACGACATCTATCCTTGGCAAAACGAAGATATGTATCCTGACTATCCTGCATGGACATATATCGACAGCTCTATCGTCGATGAGAGAACCTATATGCATCGTTTCCAAGTCACCACCTACAACGACCCCGACCACACATCTGGTGACGGCGACGAATTCCTGCACGCATTTACCGAGCAGGGTGGCTTTATGGGCGACTCCATCTACGTTCTCTTCGAGGTTTACCCCGGCTCTGCGGATGCGCTCCTTGACAGTGCAATTATGTATATCGAGGACGAAATGGGTGGCAACATCTCCGGTTCCAACATTGCCCGCAGACTCAACTTCACGATGGCTGATCTCATCACCTTCGTTGACTGCCTTGGTGAAACTCACTACTACTTCGTTTACAATTGGATAGTGGACGATCAAGAAAACCGTTACGATGGTCCAGTTGAAATCCGTGTTACCACTTACGAGCATCATGCAACCGTTCCTGGTCTCACAGTTTCCACCAACCATCCCACCTACCTCTTGCTCGACACCTACGATCCAAACTACGACATCAACCTTCTCCGCTATTCCGGTGGCGCTTACACCGCTATGAGAACATGTGCCTCCACCGATCCCGCAATCGCCCATGAGACGATTTGGGTGACCAATGCCGACACAGTGCTCATTGGTGTCAAGTGGAATCAGACGATCTTCGATCAGGCTACAACTGCTGAAGGATTCGCCGATTACGACGAATTCGCTCACACCAGAACCTGGACGAACCTTCGTATGTCCATCGACGGCATGCCTCACTATGGTTATCACGTAGATGATCCTAATGACCTTGGCGAAGCTCGCCTTTGGCACAAGGACATGCCCGCTGGTGTTTGGTACTACGACAATCCGTTCTGGTATCAGCCTACCGGTGGTTACGATGCTCTTGCTACCGACGCAGCTCGCTGGGCGTTCTTCAACAAGAACTACTACGAATATCTCTGGACTGTGTCTAACGATGCACGTGGCAACGGCTTGGCGATGATTCTCGTCAAGGGTCGCGACGCTGCAGGCAACATCCTCGATTATGAGGAAGCACGTTCGTCCGAGTCCACAGGTAAATACATCCTTATCGACACCGAAGCCCCGACAATCGACCCCGACCTCGTGTATGTTACAACCACCACGTTCGAGGGTTATGAAGAAGCCGTTTGGGACAATCTCCTCGGCGGTGGATTCTATGATCCCGCATCTGCGGTGCCTACATACGTCGAAGTTGACGTGTACGAAATCGGCACAGGCGTGCATCTTGCTGGTCCGTTCTCTGTCCTTGACAATGGTTCGGTTACCGAAGATCTCGTCGATCTTGAAGGCTTCGAAACAGTACTCGTTTGTGCAACCGATCTCGCAGGAAATCAGGATTGCGAAGTTGTTTCCGTGCATCCTCCTTACGAGTGCTGCACTTGGAATCTCTGCCCCGGCTGGAACTATGTCGCTTTGTCTGTGATCCCAGACGACCTCACAGTTGGCGCCATATTCGGCAGCGAAGTTTACACGATGATTGGCGATGCTCTCGTCAGATATGACGTGACCGACGTCGTCGATCTCGACCGCGGCTACATGATCTTCGTCACAACCGAAAGAACCATCGAAGTTTGCGGTACACCTAAAACAACGCTCAACGTGGGCGGACTCACTCCTAGCTGGAACCTTATCGGCGCTGTTTGGGGCGGAGCTCCCGTCACCGATTTGGTAACAGCACCTGCTGGCGTCCTTATCGAGACCGATGTTCTCTGGTATAACTGCGTAAGCCGTGAATACGTGAGAACAACCACTCTCGGTGCTTGCAGAGCACACATGGTTCGCGTCGAAGAGCCTTGCTCGCTTTGGCTTGACGATTCTAAGCATACAGTTGCTCTCAAGAAACGTTCTGCTACCCCGCTTTGGGCAGCCAAGCTTGCCGTCAAGTCGTCCGACTATGAGAGAACACTTTCTCTCGGTGTCGCACGCGGCGGTTCCGACAGATTCGATTTCGGTGCAGATGAAGTAATCCCGCCTGCATTCCCCGGAGAGGTAGATGCCTATCTTAACGGTCACTACAAGGCAGATTACCGCGCCGAATCCGATGAAATCGCTTGGAACGTGGTTGCAGATGGTCAGATCACACTCGATGCCAACGTTCTCGATGTTCCCGAAGAATACAATGTGACTATCACCGTCAAGGATCAGGTCATCGACCTCCGCGCGGTGTCACATCTCGTCCTCGGTGAAGGTAACTATACCGTTACCGTTTCGAGAAAGTCTGTGCCTACCGAATATGCTCTTGGCCAGTGCTTCCCCAACCCGTTCAATGCTGCTACAGCCATCAGCTTCCAGCTTCCCGAAAAGGCAGATGTGAAACTCGAAGTGTTCGATCTTTCGGGTCACAAAGTTGCCTCTCTCGTGAACGACAACATGGAAGCCGGCTACAAGACGGTTGTTTGGAACGGTAAGGACGACAACGGTTCGGTCGTCGCCAGTGGTGTTTACTTCTACAAGCTCACCGCCGGCAACTTCTCCGAGACCAAGAGAATGGTCTTCTCGAAGTAATCGACCAACGAGTCGAAATCTCGACGGGGGGGCGCAATGCCCCCCCTGTCGAATGAACAAAACTTTCGAAATACCTTTTAGAATCTATTTTTCTATGTTTTTAGATGTCCACCCAAACGGAACATAAAGTAAAATTTAAAATGAGGGGGATCACAGAATGAAAAGATCAGCAATTGTTGTCGCAATGCTTTTGGCATTGACAGGATTGCTATTCGCCCAGGACTGGCGGTTGACCGTCAATGTTTTTTCGGGCGACAGAACCTCGAGCAGACCCCTAGTCTTAGGTGTCGACTACAGAGGTACCGATTGCTTCGACGAAGCCATAGACGCACCGCTTATTCCCGGTTCGCCTTATTCGTTCTATGCGTATTTCGTCGCACTTTGCACAACAGGTTTGCCTGTGGGTATGGATCCATACCTTGGCACCGATGTGCGCAACTCTTTACCACCTTCCGATTTCTCGCCCGTTCAATGGGTGCTTCGTGATGGTGGCAGTGGCTCGCCCGCAATGAGATTGGTTACTTGGAACCTCGATGAGCTTCCACTTCTCGATGAGGGCAAATCTACAACCGCTTGGGCTGCAAGCATGGCTATCGGCTCGCGCACCATCGGTTCCGCACTTCCGCCTTCAACATGGGTCGATATGGCTTCCGTAGATTCCTTCAGATTTCCTGCAGGTTCCGAAGTCATCATCAGTGCTGTTCTCGAGGGCACCGAAGATCTCAATGCACCTCAAGTTACAAACCTTCATCCCGCCGATGGTTCTGAAGGTATAAGATGGGGCGACTCAATCTTCTGCAATATCACCGATGATGTTGCCGGTGTTGACCGCGCATCTCTCGAAGTTACAATCGAAATCGAAAGTGCAACGTTAGATACCACAATGACTTTCGCTGGCACTGATCTCGATGCTCGCCTTATTCCCATCGTTCGCGGCTACAAATTCTACTACAACTATCCGGGCGATATGCCAGGTGATGCTGATATCTGCATCACTGTTGAAGCTAGCGACCTTGCCGATCCTGTGCACATTATGGAGCCGTTCACATGGTGTTTCCGCACAAACGACACACCTGAAGGCGATTATTGGGCACCAGCTTTCAACACTTGGACAGCAGCCGGTTTGCCCATGATAATCACCGCCGTTGACACCATCGAATCGAACGATCAGATTTGCTTCAACGTTCGCGACGAAGGTGTTGGCGTGAACTCCGCAACAATCGCGGTGAGCGTTGATGGACTCGATATCACTGATCTTTGCGATGTTACAGCGCTTGGTCTCGATTATTCATATCAAGTTTGCTATTCGCCGGCATTTTTCGGCGGTTGGTCGGCTGGTATGGTTCATCAGCTTATAGTCGATGCTTGCGATTTCTCTTCGAACTGCGCAGTTCCCGAAACAGTTCAGTTCTATGTGAATCCTGCCGACATTCCCGACTGGCTTTACGAGATCACCTTGAACAACGGTTTCGCCAGCTCGATTCTCACTTTCGGGTTGCGTGAAGGCGCAGAACTTGGCTACGACGATCTCGACAATGTCGCATTCGCCATGCCCGGTTTCTATTCCTACTTCCCGCTTTCCGATCCCACTTCGACTTTCACCATGCTTTCTCGTGATGTTCGTCCTACCCACCTCGGTTATGAAGTGTGGCAGATCAACACCGAAAATGCCACTGGCGATGTCGCCATATCTTGGAATCCATCTGCCATACCTGCAATCGAAGGTTTTGTTCTCACACTCTACATCGGTGTTGGTCCCGAGGGCAGCTCGATTTCGTACGAACCTATGGATGGTTTTGCGACTATCGTCGCCAGCCCTACCGATAATATTTACATTCGCGCCAATATCGTTCCCGAAGGCAGCGAAGGTACTGCGCCTATCGTCCGCAACCTAAACCCCGCTGCAAACGCAACAGGTGTTTCTACATCCACAAACGTTTGCTTCGATCTTCAGGATGACATCGGCGTGAATTTGACCACACTTATGGTCACACTCAACGGTGCCAACGTAACTTCTGCTCTGAGCATCGCACCCATAGCTCTTGGCTATCGCGTGTGTTACGATTATCCGGGCTTGCTTATGTCGGGCACCGAATATCAAGTGCGTGTTCGCGTGGATGACATGGATGTTGTAATGCATTCTCTCGACACAACTTACGTGTTCACAACTGGCAGCTCATGTGGTCCTCATTTCAACCTCGAGATCACTGGCGCCGATTCCACATCTGGCACAATCAACTATCGTGCAATCACCATTGGTGCCGATAGCACAGCACTTTTGGGTTACGATCCTCTCGACATTGTCGCGTTCCCTTCAATGGGCTTCGGCATCAAGTCAAAGAACATGGATGCATCCGACACCTTGTTCGCCTATTTGCTTCGCGACATCCGTTCAACTTGCTCCACAAACGAGTGGCGCATCTATTTCGAGAGCTTCACTGGCACCCATCAGTGGTTGCAGTGGAACCCAGCGGCTGTTTTCGTGTCGTCTTCTTGGGCACTTTATGCAGCAGTTGGTACTGCAGCAGCAGCACCTGCAGCCGGCGATTATCGCAACATGAGCGAATTCAACCGTCTCGCAGTTGGACCTGGTCAAATTGTTTACATCCAATATCGCACACCTCCTCCGCCGATATCCTATTCGCTTTCTGGCACGGTTACCGATTCCATCACCATGGCACCGCTTTCTGGTGTTACAGTATCGGTTGAAGGTGGCGGCGTTGACATTACTGGTGCTGATGGCGCATATCTTATCGATTTCCTTGCTGATGGCACCGATTACAACGTTACATACACAAAGACCGGTTACACTACAGCCGATCGCGCTGTTTCAATCGATGGCGCCGATGTTACCTTGAACGTTCGTCTTTCGATGCCTACTGTTCGCGTCTGCGGCAACACCATAATTGGTGGAGTTCCCACACCCGGCGTGCAGTATTGGTTTGGCACACTTCACGGTGTTTCCGACGTTGCCGGTCACTATTGTGTGGATGTGCTCCCTGGCTCATATGAAGTTCGTGCATCGTTCCCCGGCTATCTTGATTTCACCGGCAGTGTTGATGTTACAGCTGCTATGACCTACGATATTGTCTTCCCGACACCTCACTACTATATCTACGGCACAGCTAGCCTCGAAGGCACACCTTCTGCTGGTGTTCAAATTCGCATTAACGATGGCACGCCCATTGTTACCGATGCAGCTGGTTACTATTCTTCGTCGGTTTCTTCTACCGGCACATATACCGTTACAGCGTCATACTCTGGTTATGGCACAGCAACACAGTTTGCCACAGTAATTTCCGAGTCCACACTTGTAAACTTCAACCTCACAGCTGTTCCCGTCGATGTTACAATCAACGTGAACCTCGAAGGCGCAACCACCGATGCTGGCGCTGAAGTTTTGCTCGAATCCTATGGCACACAAATGACCCCTGCATCTGGCACAGTTACCTACACAGGTGTTTCTCGCGGCACATATACACTCACAGTTCGCAAGGATTACTTCGAGACTTACACCGAAGAAATCGATGTTACAGGTCCCGGATCCTTCGATGTCACACTCAACTACTACTATCCTGCAACTGCTCTTGCATGCGAATATGCACCCACAGAACGCCCATACGATACCCCGTTAGCAGTCTCGCTCACTTGGAGTGCACCTACTGGCACGCTTACACCCACTCGTTATCATGTGTATCGTTCCGACATGCCCGGTGAACTTGGCACAGCAACAGGCACATCTTATACCGATGAAGATGTCTCTGATGACAACTTCTATCAGTATTACATCGTTGCCGAGTATGCTGGAGCCGGTCTTTCGCCTCAGAGCACTCCTTGTGCTGTGAACATCAATGTTGCCGAAGATCCTTCTGCAATTCTCGTCATCGATTTTGATAACGGCGCAGGTTTTGCAGATGACCTTATGGGCGAACTTTCCGCTATTGGCATTTCTTCGGTTACTATCACCGGTCCTTCCGAAGACATCAGCCTTACTCATGCTTACAATTTCAACGATTACGATGCAATTCTAGTCGTTCTCGACGTGCGCGGTGTTGGAACCGGCGCGAATATTTCTTCAGCGATGCTCACCATGCTCAACGATTACACTCGTAAAATCTGGGTTATGGGTCCCGACTTCGCACAGGATTATTCGGGCACACCGTTCCTCAACCGTTTTGGTTTCTCGGGCGTAGATGGTCAACCTAGCACCATCGGCAATGTGCAAACCGTTAAAATGAACTCTTCGTTCTTCGCTGGTGCGGCATGGAATAGCTCCTATGCCTATCGCACAGACGCCGACCACTATGTCGATCTTCTCAACCCGACTGCTGGCACAACCTCGTTCCTTTATGCCAATGCCGATTCCATGATCGTTGGCGTGAAGAGAGGCAACTACTACTACACATCTATCTACGTTACCGAATTCCTTGCAGCTGTAGAAGCACGTAGATATTTGGGCGGCATCATGCTCGACTTGGGCTTTGGTAACACTGGCATCGAAGACGAAACTGTCATTGCCAAGCCAAAAGCTATGTCACTTGTTACCCGTCCGAACCCGTTCAACGCAGCATGCGATGTCACATTCGAAGTTCCTGCAACCGGCATTGCCACAGTTGAAGTGTATGATCTTCGCGGCAATCTCGTTGCTACACTGAACAACGATGTGCTTTCTTCGGGCGTTCACACAGTCACTTGGAATGCCGAAAATGCAGCATCTGGTGTGTATATGGTTAAGCTTTCAGTTGCTGGCAAGACCATGACGAAGAACATCTCGCTTATCAAGTAGTTTTTCGTAACTGCTTTCAACAAACAAAAGCCCCGCTTACGCGGGGTTTTTGTTTTTGTGGAAAGACATCAAACATCGGTAGCACGACATGAAAGCACAGCTTAACAAACCTCTTTCGCAACAACCTTTGGTGTAAGACACTTTCACGCGGAAATATTTGCCCCCGCACCATTGTGTAATGAAAAAACTGGACTTAATAGTTGTGGTCGTTCATGTGCAAAGTGCTAAATGATTAATCCACAGCCGTAATCACGAAGGTAGAGTTTTCAATCGCACGAAAATTGACAAATGTTCTCAATGGCAGCGCACTGTGTGTCTCGGTTGTTATGTTGGTGCATTTAAGTTAGCACTGAAAAACAAAACCCCGCGTAAGCGGGGTTTTGTGAGAACATAATGCGAAAAAAACGAGGATGCCAGTTTCGATAACTAGTGCCGCTAAGGCTTAAAAGCACTTTGGCGAGCACATAAACCTTAGGAGCCACCGCCACCTTCGCCTGAAGGCTTGCCGCCACCACCGCCACGCCTGCGCCCACCTTGTGGTTGTTGGGTGTTTTGTGTGGGTGGCTTGACATTCTCGCGCTTGGGTTGGCGCACAGGGTTTTGTACCTGCGGTGGAACGCTTTTCGGTGCATCAGGCTTGGTGTTCGGGTTTTGGGTAGGCGGAAAATTGGGTTGTGGGCGCTCTACTTTTATGTGGTTCGAAAACACCCAACCGTTTCCATCGCGCCAAAGCTCTACGCGATACGAACCCGGCTTTTTCGCTTCAAATTCGGCGAAACGTCCTGTGGCATGCGCTATTTGCTCGCCGTCCTTAATCAGGCGTATTTCGGCGTCGAGCGGAGAATCAACAAACATTTTTAGCTGTGAGTGCACGGGAATTAAATCGCCCATGCCCGCTATGCGGCGTGGCGATTGCGCCCAAAAACGAAAGCCGCGCGCATCGCCCCAGCGAACGTTTGAGATGAATATGCGGCAACTGCGCATGGCATTGAGCACTGTGTCGCGCGCAGGTGCAAAATCCTTTGCAAGTGGATAACGTAGAAGGACATGCGTGCGTATGGAGTTGAATTCCACAGGGTAAGGAAAAATTGTGCGCCAAAAGATTTTCAGAAAGCGCAGTTTAAAACCGTGTGCATCGGCAGAACCAATGCCAGCACAACGGCGATGGCGCGCGATTTTGTCCCACATGGCAAGCGCTTCGGGCGGTGGCGCCGAAATGAGACTGCGCGGATTTAACAAGTATTTCACCCGTTGCAGTAAGTTTTCGGCAAGCGAAATGCCCTCTAACCACGATGACATGTGATTCCAAATTTCGAAACCGTCGAACTCGTTCGCTGCCCAGTCTGTCCATTCGAGTGGAGGATAGGTTTGCGAGTTGCGCTTTTCGAACGGATGCGCTGCAAAACCAAAGCCACCAGCCTGACGAACGCGACGAACGTACATCTTTGATGTTAAATCAGTGGGTAGCACGTCTTTAAGCCCAAAAACCAGATAATGGTTCTTCTCTGCCTGATCGTTGTGTTCATAACCTACAATAACAAGCGTTTTGTCGTGCCAACCTTCTTTATTTTTGTGTTCCAACGTCATATGGTCGGAAAACATGAGGAAATCGAGCTTGTATTTTTGCCCAAGCGCAATTGCCTCGTCGTGAGTAATATTGCCGTCCGAATCTTTGGTGTGAATATGGACGACGCCCACGAGTTCTTCAAACTTAGGGGTCTCAACCATTACTTTCTCCGTTTCTTACGAAGTCCAAGATAGCAACCGCGCCGCGAACCACCAAAAGTTCGTCGTAAATGGGCGCAGGTGCAAGATACTCGCCAAAAAATTTACCGTCGCCGCCTGTAACGACGATTTTCTTTTTGGGCGCATTTTTAACATACTTTTGTGCGAGGAAGTTAACAGCACCCACAGCAGCTGCAACTACACCCGCTTCAATGCACTGTTGTGTGCCTTTACCCGGAAACTGTGGCGCTATTTTCTTGTGTGCCTTTGAAAGTTGTGCCGCGTTTTGATAAAGTGCGGCGCGCATAAGCGAAAGTCCGGGCAATATTGCGCCACCCAAAAATTTGACGTCGCGCACACAGTCCACAGTTATCGCCGTGCCAGCATCCACGACGATGAGTGCATCTTCGGGGGCAAGGTCGTCGGCATAGAATCGAACAGCACCATAAGCCGCGCAAATTCTATCGGCGCCTAATGTGTCGGGACGTGCATATTCGATTTCGAGGGGCAAATCGTCCATATCGCCAGATACAACCAGCACATTGCGCAAGCTCATAGCAACCGCCGCATATGCGGCTTGCGTAAGCTGCGGCACCACAGAGGATATGACACAGTCCTCGCAATGTGAACGGCTTGCGATTTCTGAAAGCCGCGAAAGCCAAGTTGGATCATCCTTGCGGAACGACCAAAAGCCGCCGAGATCATCGCCAGCTACAACGAAAACTTTTGCGAAAGCATTGCCTATGTCAAGTGCGAGAACGCGCTTTTTTCTTCGTGGTGGCACCAATTCTCCAGTCGAAGTTGCCCCAAATAAACTAACCATGCGCCAATAAAAACCTTTTTCGAAAAAGCGCAACTCTTTTATCGCATAATTCCTGCAAGTTGGCAATGGCATGTGGAGATTTTTGCCGTCTAGAAAATGTGCAGCAGGTAAAATTTATATCATTCACTGCGAAAAAATTGCAGTTGCTTGCGCAGAATGTGTGTTTTTTTCGCATAAAACATTGCACTGGCGAAAATTCGTAAAAGTGGCGAAAGAATTGCGCACGATGCTAGTGTCAGTGGTTTTGGCAAATAGCACGCCACTGCTGTCGCCCGTTTTCATCAAACGCCGCACTCTGACGACGCGTCACAGTTTTCGCAACAGGCAGATGACATCATCGGGCAAGAGCCTAACGTGCTACAGTGACAGTGCCGTTGCAGACGATTTCACCACGCACCTCTATAGTCCACACATAGACGCCTTCAGGAACCATGGCTCCATCACTGTCGCGTCCGTCCCATATGGCAAAATCTTTGGCGCTCATGCCGCGTGGAACAAAAATATCCGCCAACTGTTTCGAATGTATGTCGAAAATACGTATGTGCGCCTCGTGAAACATCAGCCCGGGAAATGTAAACTTTGCCTGCTCGTTTGCACCGTCGGAATTCGGCGTGAATGGGTTTGGCATTCGCTTACATCCGTGGTCGGGTGGAACAAAAAACACCCATTGATAGCGCGCACAGTTTGGCGCACAGGTGTCGGGATTATCGCAGAGCACAGCGGCGACATTAACTGTTTCGGACGGATGCCATGACATGCCAAAACGCTGCGGATCGAACAGAACTGAGCAAAAGAGGCTGTCGTCGGAGAAAATACCAAGCTCGGCAAGCGAGAAAACCGCACCTTCAATGTAAAAACTGCACGCAGGTGCATCGATGCCCGCCATGTTCTCATCTATACTGAAGCGCGCCGGCAAATCGAGGTCGATGGTGTAAGTGCTTTCCTCAGGCTCAAGCATGATTGCCTGTGGTGGTGCAAAATCGAGGTAAAAAGTCCACGAAAGTGGCGTGCGCAACTGTGAACCAAGCATATCCTCTGCGCGTGTGAGCTGGACGGTTACTGTGTCGTTGTTGTGCCAGCCCAAGGCAGGCGGCGCGATTTTTATTGTGTCGCCCGAGGAGAAAAGGCGCGGATGCGGAAATGTAAGAAGCTCATCGTTCACAAAAAGCTCGACGGTGGAAAGATTTACCGAGTCTTCGTCGAAAATGCGAAGCCAAATCTCTTGTGCCACGCATGCCGAAACAGAGTTCGGTGCAGGTAAAACAATTTCCGCTTCGGGACCGCGATATATCATCACATAGAAAGTCCAACAAGTGTCGGCGATATTTGGTGCGCAATAGTCGTATGTGGGGTTGTCGGGAATGTTGTGCGCGCAAACAGTTATGGTATCGCGGCTATGTGGATCGAAATTGCGCAAGTGAATAAACGGCGGGTCGCGATATAAAGCAAAATCATGCGACATGCCGTTTATGGTGAGCGAAAAGTTGTCCACGTCCACATCATCCCAACGCACACCGGCTATGTTGTCGAAAATATCGAGCGAAATTTGAAAATCGACGGTGTTCATAGTTGTTTCGGGTGGTGGGTAAAAATTTGCGAGCACTGGCTCTTGTAAATCGACCACAAATGAACATACTTCCGAAAAAATGGGGCATCCCGCTGTGTCGAAGGCACTGCGTAATGCCACGCGAACAGTTTCGTTGTTGAAAAAATCGGTGAGTGGCTCGAAAATAAGCGTATCGGTCGAAAATGTCAGTTCGGGATTATCAATGTAATAGATGCCATCGCCCGAAACCCAAATCGAAAGTGAACTTTCGTTCACTCGGAAGGCATCTTGTGGCGCTAAAAAGTGCAATGCTACAGGTTGTCTCGCGCAAGTTGTAATGCCCGCACAAGGATACGGCATAATGAACTCGGAAGTGCCCGGACATGGCGGAACGTATGTTGTGTCGGCGCGCCCAAAATTTGTGCTACCGAAAAACGCATCTACTACGAGCAGATTTTGCTCACGGCAAAACTGGCTTTCACGATATCGAAAGCGATAGCAACAAGGCAGGTCGGATATGGCGCGCCCGATTTCGGCGGCAAGCAAATTGTAGTCCTCCGACCACAAATAGAACCAGCTTCCGCCGGTGGTTTCGGCGAGAATGGGGTAGCCTGTGTAAAAAGCACGCGAAGGGTCTTCGTCGCTTGTGTAGATGAATTCACCGTTGGTGGGCGTTATTGGAAACATGTAGATGTCGTTTTCGAGGCAATAGCGGATTATGGAATCGAGTCCGGCGGGTGTTTCGTTCCAACGCGGTGTGCAGAGACTTGAGACAATCGGGCGCTCGTCGGTGAACATGATGAAAGTTTTTATCGCGCCAGGTCGAAAATCTAATGTCTCGTTTGCTCGGTAAATGGCACCGTATTGGTCCTCAGCACCCGAACCTCTGTCGGCAGGTGTCCATGTATAGAGGTCGTTAATTACCGCATTGAACTGGCAATTGAACTCGGTGAGATTTGTAGCCCAAAGGTCGGGTGCCGCGCTAGAATAGTTGCAAAATGCGCTGCCAAAGGTAGTTCGCACGGGCAACCAAACGCCACGCAACGCTATTTCGGCTGGGCAACCGTTGAAAACTACCGATGCTATGCGGTAGTTCATGCTGCCGAGCATGGCAACAAATGACGGTATCGAGCCGAAAAAATCGCGCACTTCGTCGTTCATACTTGTGGAAAAATCTAAAAGCAATACGATATCGACCATTATGCTTTCGCTCAAACACGAATTGAGAATTTCGAGTGATGGTGGATAAACACGTATGGTGTTCTCATAAAATGCGAAATTGTCCAGATCCAAATCTTTCACATAGCGCTCGGCAGAACGCACACATACCTCAGTATAGACCATTGAGCACCCTTCCACATAAACATCAGCAATCTCTACCGATAACGTTTCTTCATCGAGATGCACGAAAAGACATGTGTCTAAAACATTTGCAGCACAAATACCAGCAATATCTTGTGCATGAATGCAAATAGTGTGGTCGCCAAGGTTCCATCCAATGTGCGGCAAAAGCCCAAAACCCACAGATCGCGCAGCAGTGGATAGAAAAATCGTGTCTGTTCCGTCGATAATTGCAAAACTCGCAGCGGTGTCGAGCGCTGATTCGTAATCTTGCACAAAAACTATTGCCGAATCACCAGAACCAGTTAATGCGCCAGTTGGTGGATCGAGCAAAGTAGCGCGTGGCAATGTCAAGTCGAAAGTGAGCGGGAAAGTCCTGTCGAGGGAGTTGCCACATGTGTCGCTCAAGACAACATGAATATTTCGAGTGCCAGTAGCCCAAAAAGCTACTGGTGGCAAAAAGCTAATGTGTCTGCCGTCGAAAGAAAGCTCGGGTGTAGTGAAGGCAAAAGGTGTGGTGCCCACATAAAGCGTTGAGGTAATTGTGTCGAGTGCACAGGGCAAGCTTGCGTGCTCTGTTGCCCAGAATGCTGCATTTGCAAAAAACTTTGCGTTATCGAACGCAGTAAGTGAAAGTGGAACATCGCCTAAGATGAGTTCTCCATTGCGCATGAAATTCTCATCACCAAGTGCGAGCACATGTGCTGCAGTCGAATCGAATGCAGCAAAAACTGTTCCTTCATGCTCAAAAAGTGCGCGCGAACTCGAGCAGTTTATCGGCACAGGCTTGTAAAAAGAAATATGATTTATTGTGAATAACAGTGGGTTTGCAGAAGGTGTAAGTGTAAGTGTAAGTGTATCGATAGTTTCCACGCGCGGTGGCGTATATTCGATGCCGAATGGCGCAAGCAGTTCATTGTGAAAAGGAAATTCCTCGATGTCCA
Source organism: uncultured bacterium (assembly GCA_964443405.1). Lineage (GTDB taxonomy): Bacteria > UBP14 > UBA6098 > B30-G16 > B30-G16 > CAYUDB01. The sequence continues at coordinate 15,419 of CAYUDB010000013.1, forward strand.
TAGGGTTGCCGCGCACAATCGACACAAAACCACCGCCTGCAGCAAGCAAAGCGTCGAACGCTGCGTGTTCGGCTGCAGTCATAGCGCGACCCATATATCCGTAAATAATTACAGCATCACTTGTTGCAAAAACCGGCGATAGGTCATCGGAAGAATCAGCAAGCGTAACTAGAAAATTTGCGTTCTCCAAAAGCTCGACAAGTTGTGAAAAGTTGCCAACCGTTGCATCGGCAAAACTCTCAGCATAACCTTCGTGCGGTGTGAGAATCGTAATTCGCGGTTGTGCACCCGCGTGAATGCCAAAATATAACGGGTAATCGTTGCAAGAAATAGGCACGGCAGTCGCCGAGTAATTGAAAAATGCAATGTCGGCGAAGGCACATGCGAAAAAAATCGCGCAAAAAACAAAAGCTTTCGCCATTTTTCCTCGCTGGTGCAAATCAAAGTAATATAACTTGTTCTTGCATTTTTCAAATGACAAAATTTGAGTACCGACATCGGCACCGGCACCGTGGGTGCTTTTTTAGAGGCTACGCCTCCCGCTCTGCAAAACAATTTGCACTGAAGTCGAAAGATGCCCGTCGGGCACTAACAGTTTTCACAAGAAAGCGTTACATATGAAATTGCCTCGCCCAGAAATGCACCCACCTGCGGCACCGTGGGTGCTTTTTTAGAGGCTACGCCTCCCGCCCTGCAAAACAATTTGCACTGAAGTCGAAAGATGCCCGTCGGGCACTAACAGTTTT
>CAYUDB010000013.1:16264-22558 GCA_964443405.1 uncultured bacterium
CACAAGAAAGCGTTACATATGAAATTGCCTCGCCCAGAAATGCACCCACCTGCGCTGGTTCATGTGCGTCAGAGCCGATGGAGCCAATGTTACAGCCTGCGCTTTCAAGCATGCGCAACACATTTGCTGCGGGATATGGTTCGAGAAGTGCTTTACGCAAACCGGCGGCATTTATCTCATATTTTGCGCCACATTCTGCTAAAACATGTGCAGTTTTTGGAAAAACTTCGGCTTCGATTTGTTCGAGTTTAGCTTTTCCCCAAAAAGCAGCGAGATATTTTTTGTAGCCGTCAATGTGTCCAATAACCGAGAAAAGCTCACTTCGTGCAATATTCTCGACAGCAGCATAATATTGTCGCACAAAAGCTTCGGGTGTAAAATTTCGTGCTGTCCAGTCGATGTGCTTGTGTGCCGTAACGTCGAAACCCTCGATTATGTGCACCGAGCCAATGGTGAAATCTGGGCTGTGCCTAGCGATAAATGAGCGCACAAGTTCATCATAATGGTGCTCATAAGAAAATTCGTAGCCGCGCAAAACGGTGATGGCGCCCGCAAATTTTTTTTTGGCACGTTCGATATCAGTATTGTAGATTTCCACTGCATCGTCATCTTCTACCACAAGCTTGCCGCCTATGCGCATGAACATGTCGTGCGATGCGCGGCGTGGATCTAAATCGATATGTGTTGTAAAACATATTTTGGTAAGTTTTTGCGCAATAGCTGCTTGAACAAATTCATCCACGTCACCGTGAGCGTCTTGTGAGTAGGATGGATGCATATGATAGTCGCTGTGTACGAGTTGTGCCAAAATTTGTAATGTGCTTTCTCTCATCTTTCACCGCGCTTTGTGTTGAATTTCTAAATATCACCATAACTGCCGAAATACAAGTTCAATTTCCTCTCAAATCTTACCGAAAGCAAAAAGTGTTGCCCCCCTGATAAAATTTTTTTGATAAACATCGAAGACTTGCCCAAGGATAGTTGGCATTCGAAGAGGAATTGCAAAAGGTGTAGTTATGATGAAACTGCAACTCACATTTGATTTAGGCATTGAGATCGCATTATCGAAACTGTTTGCATTGTGGTTTTCACGATTACTGTTAAATCAATAAAAGTAGAAGGTGTTGCCTCTGACAGAACTTGCGAAAAATTGGGATTACGTTATTTTGGTAGGAACACAAAGGAGGAAGGATGTATAAAATTCTTGCTATCAATCCGGGGTCAACTTCCACAAAAGTGGCTGTCTATCATGACGATAAGCCGTATTTGGTCGAATCGGTGAAGCACGATGCAGCAAAACTTGCTGAGTTTGGCAATTTTTTGGAACAATACAAATTTCGCAGCGATTTCATCCGAAATTTTCTTGCGAGCAAAGGCATAGATCTCACTGAGCTTGCGGCAGTTGTGGGTAGAGGTGGCACATTTAAGCCGCTTGCTTCTGGCACATATTTAGTGAATGAAACGCTGAAAAACGACGTTCATGCAGGGAAAGTGCAGGCAGATCACGTGAGCAATCTCGGTTGCTTGCTTGCTGCCGAAATTGCCGAGCCGCTCGGCATACCCGCATTTTTCGTCGATCCTGTGTCGGTTGACGAATTCGACGATGTAGCAAGACTTTCAGGGCATCCACTTCTGCCGCGTAATAGCCTCGTCCACGCGCTAAACGTGAAAATGGTAGCGAAAAAATTCGCGCGACAAACTGGTAAGCCGTATGAGAGAATGTGCCTCGTTGTAGCGCATCTCGGCGGAGGAATTTCCATAACATCGCACCGCGACGGCAGAATGATAGACGTAAATAATGCCAATGATGAAGGTCCATTTTCGCCGCAACGCTGTGGAACACTGCCTATTACAGGTTTGTCGAAACTGTGTTTTAGTGGCAAATTCAATGCCAGCGAAATGAAAGATCAGCTCACAAAAAAAGGCGGTGTTTTCGCATATCTTGGCACCGACGACATACTCGAAGCGCTCAACCGCGCCGATGCTGGCGACGCACAGGCTGCACTTGTAGTCGAGGCGATGGTGTATCAAATTGCGAAATATATCGGCGCATATGCTGCTGTGCTCGACGGTGATTGCGAAGCCATACTTTTGACCGGTGGCATTGCGCAAAGCGAACGGCTCATGAATAAGCTTGCAGCAAAAGTGCGTTGGATTGCACCTGTGCACGTTTTTCCGGGTGAGGACGAAATGGAAGGTTTGGCACTTGGTGCGCTCCGCGTGCTCGAAAACGAAGAGAGTGCAAAAACTTACGCATAACTGCCATGAGGTGAAAATGGAGTCCATTCTTAAAATTGATGAAGTCTCAAAGTCATATGGCGAAAAACTTGCGGTGAATAAGCTTTCGATAGAACTTGCGAGCGGCGATTTTTTCGGCTTTCTAGGACCCAACGGCGCGGGCAAAACTACGACAATAAAAATGATCACAGGTCTTTTGCGCCCCGACTCGGGCAAAATAACTGTTGGCGGTGTCGATATTGTTGCCAACCCGCACGAAGCGAAAAAGAGCATAGGTTATGTGCCCGATAACCCATATATCTACGATCGCCTCACCGCGCGTGAGTTTTTGGAGCTTGTTGGCTCACTTTACAAAATGGATGCCAAACTCATATCCGAGCGCATTGAAATACTTTTTGATCTATTCGATGTTGGTAACTGGGGCAATGACTTCGCAGCCGAATATTCACATGGCATGCGACAAAAAATTATTATGGCATCGGCAATGATACATGACCCTCGTATTATCGTCATCGACGAGCCGATGGTGGGACTCGACCCACAAAGTCAGCGGTTAGTAAAATCTGTGCTAAAAGAATTAACTCGCCGTGGCACAACAATTTTCATGTCCACTCACACGCTTGGCATGGTGGACGAGCTTTGCAATAAAGTGGGCATAATTCACAAAAACACGCTGCTAGATTTCGGCACTATCGACGAATTGCGCGAAAAAGCTACGTCGCACGGGCACACACTCGAAACCTACTTCGTCGAGCTTACTGGCGGCGAACGCGAAATTGTTCTCTGGCAATAGAATATCGCCATTGTGCAAATTTTCCCCACACGAAGCTAATATTTTTCGCGTTTGCAGATGGCGCTATTGAAGGTAGTTTTTTTTGTGCAGCGATTAGTGCGAGATTATTTAATCTTTGCTGTGCGTGAATGTGGGTGCGAAATTTACGACAAAACACCCAAATTATCACACATTGTTGATAATTCTATTTGCAAAGTAAACATTTGCGGCATCCTTGCTGTAGTGTGCTTGCCGCGATTGTGTTGGCGAAACATGAAGCTCTTCAAAGTGATTGATGTGTGAAGTGAGGTGCCAAGATTCTCCGCTTCGGGTAGGTGTCTGTGAAACTGCAGATAAGCAAGCAGTTTTGCTATATAATTATGTGCGAGAGTGTCATATTTTTGCGAGGGCAGAGTGAACAAGTTTGCACTTTTATAACTCGCAGGTGAACCATCCGCAGAGCTAACAAATGTGCAATGTCGAAAGCGGTAGTGTTGTGTTTTTGTGAGCTTGCGACAAAACATGTGGCATGGTATTAGGAAAAAGCTTCGGCGAATAGCGCGACCAAACCGGCGATAAGGGCAATTTTTAATAGGCGTTGCGATCGCGATGCATAACCTTTGAAAGCCATTGCCGCACTCAAACCGCATAGGCAAAAGGCAAAAATGCTTGCACCACCGTAAATTGGGCTAAAAGTTCCTAGCATAAAAGGAAGTTCCATAACAAACATTGCTACCAAACAAAAAAATGCCCCAAGCTTCAAAGCGAATTTTTCGCCAAAGCTGATGGCAAAACTCGCACGAGAAAAACGCTTGTCGGCAGCAGCATCTTCGATGTCTTTGAAAATTTCTCGCGGGAAATGCACAGCAGTGGCAATTAGACCCGCCCAAAGCGCACGCGAACACATGTCGTAATCGGTGGTGGCATAGGCACCAAAAACTACCGCAACACCACAAAGCAATGCCACAACAAGGTTTCCTACAAGTACAGTGCGCGAAAGAACAGTTGAGTATAAGGCGAGCAGAAAAAACGCCAAAAGTACCACAAAAACTGAGTTTGGCGAAAGGAAAATTGCCGAAATAACTATCGCTATAGCCCAAAAAACAATGCTCGCTACTGTAGCAGCGGTTTTGCTCATTTCACCTGCAGGCAAAGGACGTTGCGGGTGGGCGTATTTGTCGATTTCCACATCGAAGATATCGTTGAGAATATTGCCAGCCGCAAGCACCAGTGCAGTGGCAAAGCCTGCCAAAAGCGCCTGCGGAATAACCGATACACCCGAACACAACATAGCACCAACAACTGTCGCGGCAATTGCTACGAAAAAATTTGCCGGACGAATAATTCGTATTAATTGGGTCATATTGCTCTTGTTGTTTGGTTGAAGATTTCAATTAACTTTAATGAAGAATATAAACGCCACGCAATGAAAATCCAACGCTTTTGTATGCATAATATTAACTTGACCATTACGCCAGATAGGTTATTTTTATTCGTTACAAATAAGGAGGAAAGATGAGAACAAGTTGTGTATTTGCATTGGTTATGATCGTTGCTTTTGGCTGCATTTTTGGGCAAATAGTAGTGAACGAAATCATGTACAACCCCGCAGGAAACAACGAAGTCGAATGGGCGGAACTTTTCAACTATTCCGACACCACCGTTTTCCTCGACTCCTCATGGAGTATATCTGATGGCGAGGCATCATTTGCATTTGGCACTTACGCTTTTGCCGCCGGTACGTATTTAACAGTGCTCATCGATAGCCCCGACACAGGTGACATGCACATCACCCCCACTTTCGACGCATCAGATGTGCCATCTTTTCGCCTGTCAAATAGCGCCGACGAAATAATACTTCACCACACAATTGGTGGCACTACCATCACAATCGACTCCGTTCACTATACCGAATCGTTTTTGCCCGACTCCCTTCGCGACACCGACCGTTCCATCGAACGCAAACAGCCACATTGGGAATCTAACGATCGCAACAATTGGGCAGCATCGCAGGTTGCGTGGGGCACACCAAATGCCGCCAATTCACTCAAAATAGACGAGATACCGCATTTGCCAAAAATGCTTTCGATAAACGCAACACCCAATCCTTTCAACGGGCGCTGTGTGCTCGATTTTACAGCAGGCGAGTTTTCCGCGGTGTCAGTTTTCTCTGTTGACGGTAAAATGGTGGCGCATTCGCCAATCGAAGCGCATACTACCACCTACGAATTTGCACCTCAAAACTTACCGACAGGTGTGTATTTCGCAGTTTTCAATGCTAACAATACTATCATTCAAAAACGAATTTTTTACATTCGCTAATTTTGGAGAGACAGAAAATGGAAAAAAACTTACGCACAAATCGCGAAAACCTAGTTATAATGAAAATTCAGGGCATGCCGTCGTACCCAGAACATGCTGCACGGTATATGGTTGGCTCTGATGGTAACGTTCACCTTTTGCCCGGCTCGGGCGGCATTGCGGTAAACGTGCACATTGGCGACCCAGCTTTTGGTTGGGCAGCAGATCACCTTGAACCGGGTGCCAGCCTCGTCGCTGATGGCAAAGACCGCCAAAGCGCTGTAAATGCCGCCTTCAACTTCTACGCCTGTGTTGGCAATGTTGCAAAAGTGCTCTCGGGCAAAGCCGAAGGTGCCGAGGGAGTTGTTTTGGGTCATCACGGTGGCTCGGAAAGAGTTATAGTAGATTTTCCCGCGGATGTGTTGCAAAAACTCGCCTACGACGACAAGGTTTCTATCGAAAGTTGTGGTCAAGGTTTGCGTTTTCTCGATTTTCCTATGGTTCGTGTTACAAACTGCGACCCACGTCTGCTCGACATGTGGGGAGTGCGCCAATGCGACGACAAAATTCATATTCCAGTTGTGGCGAAAGTGCCGGGCTACCTTATGGGCAGCGGCGTCGGCAGCACCGACATGGGCAAATCCGATTACGATATCATGACCACCGACAAAGCCGAGATTGAACGTTTGGGTTTAAACAACCTGCGTTTTGGCGATTTTGTCGCCATTATCGACCACGACAACCGTTATGGGCGCAGTTGGAATAAAGGAGCTATTACAATTGGCATCATCATTCACAGCGACTGTGTTTTGGCAGGGCACGGACCCGGTGTAACCACACTTTTCTCATGCGCCGAACCCGATATCCTCGTTCCCATTCTCGATTCTGCCGCCAACCTACATCGCGCATACTAGTGGGAACCTTTTCAGCATTTGCAAACAACTAAAACTGTCAAATTCCATCACTGCATACGCGTTTCTACA
>CAYUDB010000014.1:0-21727 GCA_964443405.1 uncultured bacterium
CTTGGTCGTGACTTGTCACATTGTTTTAGAAATTCAAAATTTTGTAAAACACTTTTTGTAAAAATAAGAAAAAATTGAAAACAGTCACCGATAAAATTTTGACTATGTTGAATAGAAATCATTGACAAAATCGAAAATTTTATTATATTTAAAAATTTGCATTAACTGGAAGGTTTCATGGAAAAGTTCTTCATCACCACGCCAATTTACTACGCCAACGGTGCGCCGCACATTGGGCACGCTTACACCACCGCCTTGGCAGACGTGCTCGCACGCTTTCACGAGCTTGCGGGCGAAAATGTGTTTTTCCTTACTGGCACCGACGAGCACGGTCAAAAAGTAGCAGACGCCGCCGCATTGGCTGGTGTTTCGCCGAAAACACATTGCGATGGCATGGTTGCACGGTTCATGCACCTTTGGCAAATGCTCGACATCAGATATTCACGTTTTATTCGCACAACCGACGAGGACCATAAAATTATAGTGCGCAAAGCATTGCAAAGTTTGTGGGAGAAAGGCGACATCTACAAAGCCGAATACGAAGGCTGGTATTGCACACCCGACGAGCGCTTTTGGACCGAAAAAGACATCATCGATGGCAAATGCCCCGATTGCGGACGACCGGTAGCTCAAATTACCGAAGCAAACTATTTCTTCCGCATGAGCGCATATCAACAGTGGCTCATCGACTACATCGAGCAGAACCCAGATTTCATTCAACCATCATATCGACGCAACGAGATACTCGGTTTTCTGCGCAAACCACTCAACGATCTGTGCATATCGCGCCCGAAAAAGAGGCTTTCGTGGGGCATAGAGCTACCTTTCGACAACGACTACGTAACCTATGTTTGGTTCGATGCGCTTATCAATTACATCACCGCCATCGGTGCATATACCGATCAATCGAGCAGTGCCACCGATTTTGACGCGCGATGGAAAAATGCCGTTCATCTCATCGGCAAAGATATCCTGACCACTCATGCGGTATATTGGCCCACCATGTTGCGTGCCATGGGTTTCGCCATGCCAAAGACCATTTTCGCACACGGCTGGTGGCTGGTGGACGAGAAAAAGATGGGCAAATCACTCGGTAATGCCGTTGATCCGCAAGCATTAGTAGAAGCTTTGGGTGCCGATCGTATGAGGTATTTTCTCATGCGCGAGATGGTTTTGGGGCACGATGCGAGTTATTCACTTGCAGCACTTGTTCAACGGCTCAACAACGACCTTGCCAACGATCTCGGCAACATGCTTTCGCGTGTTACAAACATGATACACAGCTATTTTGCTGGAGTTTTGCCTGCTTGCGATACAATTCGACATGAAGAATCGCGCAAGCTCATCGAGCAGACAGAAAAATTGCACGAACGTGTTTTCGAAAATGTGCATCAACTAAAACTTCATGCGGCACTTGAAGAGGTAAATGCTGCAATTCGTGCGGCAAATGCTTACATCGAGAACACACAGCCTTGGAAACTCGCCAAATCCGGTGAAACTGAGCTTTTGGCGGAAGTGTTATATGTTTCGGCGCAACTTTTGGCAAAAGTGGGCATTTTATTCTCACCGGTGATACCACAAAAAGCACGCGCAATTCTAGATTCGCTAGGTTACGCAGGCAAAATCGATACTTATGCAGCATCGACAGCGAATATTTTGCCAGTTGGCAGCAAAATCACCAAGCCCGAGGCATTGTTTCCGCGTTTGGAACTTGCCGACCTCGAAAAAGCGCTTGGATTTGGCAAAACCGAGACAACCGACAAAAATCCAAAACCACAATCACACCAAGGCGAAGCACCTGAAGGCACAATTATCACAATAGACGATTTCGCCAAAGTGAAATTGGTGGTTGGCACCATCACCACAGCCGAACGCGCACCGAAGTCCGACAAATTACTTCTGCTTAAGGTAAACATCGGCTGCGAAACACGCGAAGTGGTAGCAGGCATTGCAAAATGGTATTCACCCGAAGAACTTTTGGGCAAAACCATCATTCTCGTGCGCAATTTACAACCTGCCACAATTCGTGGGTTCAAAAGTGAGGGCATGCTTCTTGCCGCCGATAATGGCGACACAGTATCTGTGCTCACGCTCGACCGTCCACTTCCTGCGGGTAGCAGTATTCGCTAACACACTATTACGCAAAATCCCCCCGTCTTCGATGTCTCCCAAAATGAGAGGCGTTGCACAAAGTGAGATGGGGGGATTTTTCTTTTTATCCGATAAGTGCATCGCTAAACCACGCAACAGGTGCGTTTGCCAATAGCGCATAGCGATTTTGCACTCAGCTAAGCCAGTTGTCAGCAGCATCATTCAAAAATATCGGCAAGTGAAACCTGTTTTCTCTCTGGAAAAGTAAAATTCGTTGAGCCGAAATCGATAAACCCTTGCTCAAATGTTTCATAAGCCGCCTGCAAACAAACTCGAAAATCCCACCTATCATCCGAAATGCATGGTTAAAAACCACATCTTACGTATAACAAGTGTTTTCAAAAAGGCAGGTGCTCACATGGCGCAGAGCTTCATAGACCTTCGAGAGTCCAGTCTTTGGGATACTTCACTGAGAACTGCGAGCGTAGTTTCTTTTTGCCTGCAGGATCAAGTGAGACTTTCCAAAAAATTTCGCCTTCGAATTTTTTGTCGCGTGTTGTTGGAGCTGGGTCGAACTTGGCGTCTTCGATGATGATGTCCTCGTTTGTTGATACGGGAACATGGTCGAAAACCTCAACTTCTACAGCCGATTTGGTGTAATTCGAAAGCTCGATATCGTACGAATAAAAATCACGTTTCGATTTTGAGATGATGCCTGTGCTTTCGGTAAAATCTTTCACGCGCTTGTGTTCCACTTTTATTGCCTGCACAGGTCCCATGGCAAGGTCGATTTCTTCATCGGTGCCAATGCTTGTCGATAAATATTGTTTTCCGATAAAATCATTGTTTTGGAACACGGATATTTCACCGGGCAAAAGCAAAAACTCGGTAGGATTTTTGAATTTTGCCGAAAGATAAACTCGTGGATCAAAACGCGGCACGGTTATAAATCGTTTCTGAGCATCAGCTTCGATTTCTTTTATAACCACACGATGGTTTTGCCCGTCGGATGGGATATCCTTGCGTGTGTCGATAGCGAAACCAACATTTTCGCCCTGCATAACTGCACGACTGTTCGATAGCGCTGCCTGAGTCATGCCGGCGCCCATTGCTGTAGGTGCCGCAACTGCGTCAAATTGGTACGAACTCATGTCAGCCTCTTCTGCCATTGCCATTTTGCGGCTAGCATAAGCTGGAGGTGCCGGCGGCGGTGGCATAAAGCGCCCTACCGACCATTTGTAAATTGAGGGCGGTTCGGAACCCAATTGTGGTTGAGCAGTGGACAAAATCAGCTTAGCATTTGTCCAATCTTCGCCTGTGGACTGAGTTACATTGCCGTAGTATGTGAGTTCGACCTTGCCTGTTTTTTCAATGTAACGCGCGTCATAGAACGGGAACCATGATGCATTACGAATGACATATTTAATTTTGAGCGAAAGTTTGCCTGTTCCATCGGAAGTAATGGGGACTACAACGCGATAGCCTTTGCCCGAATTGCCGCCGGAAAGCGCATTGAGTTTTTCTTGCAGTTCATTTTTCCGTTTGGTAAGGTCTTGGCGTTCGCGTTTGATGGTGGTTTTGTTTTTCGCGAGGCGCTCGAGCTGCCCTTGCAAGAAAGTTGCTGTTGTAGAAAGGTTTTCGGGTGCGATGATAAGGCGTTCGGAGTTTTGAGCACCACCACCGAGCGCTGCTACCGACTGCAAGAAGGTTGACTGCGTGGCTATACCCTCTTCCTCGAGTTTGAGTTCATCCAAGCGATAGTCGATTTCTCGGATGCTGTCGCGCAAGGTCTCGAAAGTTTCGGGAGTCCATTTTTCGAAAAACACTTCGCTGCCACCAATTACCACACCGACGTTTGATTCAGCAGTAACGCGCACTGATCCGGGATCAATGATTTGCGGCAGAAATTGGATTTCAATTTGCGACTCACCGGCAGGAATGGCAATTTCACCCGTGCGTTCCACAAGCGCTTGGGTGCTAAAAACGGTTACCAAGTCCACTTTGGCTGTAGCCGACGCGCCAGTACAGGTCAAACGAACGTCCATTTTTGCCTCCTTAGGGCTGACTGCTGCGAAGCAAGTTGTGAAAATTAGCGCCACTGCGAACAATATTTTGCATTTCATGGTAACTCCTTGTTTTGAGAATAAATATACGTGTTTCTGCCAAAAGCGCAACACGCCAGTTTGGAATTTGCTGAGGGCATAATGTTTTGTTATTCAACGTGTTGAACGTGAGAGCGCTATAAAAACTTCATTCACGCTTATGCTCAAAAGAATAAATTGCAGATTGTTTCATACTTACCTTTTGTTAGTGGAATAGCTGCATCATTCAAAAATGCACGCGCCAAATTGGCACTGATAAAAGACTTGACAGGTGAAAATTTGCGAAGATAATGAAAGAAAATTAGTTGGAGCGAAAATGGCAGAAATCGATGCCAGCTTGCATAAGGCGTTTGCCAAGCTTGCGTGTGGCAAATTATCCGAAAGCGAACAATTGTTTACAAGTCTTTTGCCCGAAAAACCCATTCGTGCAGAAGCTCTTATTGGTCTTGCTGTTATCAAAACATACACCGCCGACTATGACGAGGCTCTCATTTTTTTGCGCGAGGCGGCAGAGCTTCTGCCCGACAATGCGCGTATAAACTCGCTTTTGGCATTTGTGCTTGCCAAGCTCAATCTAATCGATGAAGCACAACAGTTTATAGCACGGGCAGTTGAACTGAATTGCAACGACGATTTTCTTCCGCGCGCGCAAACCGCACTGTGCATGGCGAGTGGCGATGCCGAACGCGCACTAACTTTTTTGCGAACCTACATCGATGAACATGCGGACGCACTTTGGGATACATGGAACGACCTCGGACACATTTACTATTCGCTTGAACAATATGAACTTGCGTTCGAATCGTTTTCGATGGCAGAGAAAAACGCTGCAGCGCTCAACTTAAACATTCCTTATATTCATTACAATCTGGGTTTATGCGAAAGTGCACGTGGTGATTTTGATGGCGCGAAAGTTCATTTTGCGCTTGCACTTAAGCTCGAACCCGAACTAGCGCCAGCATGGGCGGCACTTGGGACATTAATATGCGCCGATGGCGATTTTGACCGAGCAGTGGATTTGGCATATCGAGCGGTGGAGCTTGCGCCCGATAACCCATCTTTTTGGATGGCACTTGCGCAAATCTATGATGCAAAAGGTGATAGTTCAACAGCAGAGGAGATGCGACGACAAGCTTTCTCTATAGATTTGCCACCCGCCGAATGAAAAAACACCTTGACAACACGTGCCAAAGTTTAGATTTTAACTAGATGCGCTCGTAGCTCAGTAGGATAGAGCAACGGACTTCTAATCCGTTGGTCGCGCGTTCGACTCGCGCCGAGCGTATTTTCTTTGGTGGACGTGTATGGGCATATGATCCGAAATTCCATTTTTCTCAGTTTTATGATATATATTTTCTCCGTTTCGGTGAAAAAATGAATATTATATACGTCACTTAGAATATAGTTTTTCTCGGCTAATTTCAATTTTTGTGTGTCGTAAGACCACATTTTTTGCCAAAGTATAAGTAATACTAAAAAGGCATCTAATAATGAAAATTTCTGGATTTTTATTGCCATGTGCGCTTAACAATACGCAAAATACGATTTTTGATATAGCCATCGTGATCGATGTCTTGCGCGCAACAACCACTCTGCAATTTGCCGCAAAGGCGTGCCCAAAAATGATAATCCCCTGCGCAACACTCGATGAAGCTCGCGAATTGCACAAAACTCTGCCAACAGCTTTGCTGTGCGGCGAACGCGAGGGTATGCTCCCAGACGGTTTCAATCTTGGCAATTCGCCACAAGAATATACTCCAGAAAAAGTTAGCGGAAAAATATTGGTATTTGCTTCCACCAATGGCTCAGGTGCACTAATAGCAGCGCGCAAAATTGCCTCTCGAACGATAACCTGTTGCCTACGAAATACTTCGGCAGTTGCATCCAAGCTTCACGAGTTGGGTGCACAGAACGTGGCGATAATCTGTGCGGGTCAAAACAAGCGCTTTTCGCTCGAGGACACGTTTTGCGCTGGTATGTTGGCACAAATTTTAACAAAAAAAACACCAGATATTGTACTAGATGATTCTATTTCGGCAGCCAGGGCTATATACACCTATTTTAATACAAGTATTTTTAATGTTGCCACGCATGCTCAATATTTGCAAAATTCACTTGGATATGACAATGATATTTATATCGCTTCGCAAATTGATGCAGATGATTTTTGCCTCGAATATAACGGCGAGCAAATTTTCATAATGCACACTAATATAGAATAACCAACTTTAATTTTACATAAATGAAAAAAGTGCTTATCCTGCGATTTTCATCACTCGGTGACGTTGTTCTTACGAGTTACGTTGTCGAAAACCTTTACAATGCTGGCTGGGAAGTTTGGTTTGCAACGAAACCGGAGTATGCACCACTTTTTCAAAGCGACCCTAGAATTGCGGGCACGATAGTGTTTCAAAGCATTTTCAGCGCAATTAGGGAAATCCGTTATCACAAGTTCGACTTAATTTTTGATCTTCACTCGGTGGCACGAACTATGTTTATTTCGGCACTTTCTGGAACAAAAGTTCTTCATGCAAACAAGCGTTCGCTGCAAAGACGCCTGCTTACACACTTTGGTGGAGACAAAACACCTCGTAAGCTCTCCGATGAATACGCGCGACTAATCCGACTCGCGGGCTTGCCGATAACTTACAATTTTACTCGCATCATTCCAAACAATAACGGTATCGCTTTCGCAGAAAAACACTTAGCTCATATCGACAAAAAAATAGCATTCATACATGCAGGCGCGCGATACGCTGGCAAAGATTGGGGAATCGAAAATTATCGTGAATGCGCACGACTGGTTTTCGAAAACGAGTTTCATCCCATCTTCGTTGGCGAGGGCGAAAGTGGCAATTTCCACTCGTTTTTAGGCAAAACTTCGCTCGAAGAACTGGTTGGCGCACTTTCATTCGGTGCTGTCTTTATTGGCAATGACAGCGGACCATCACATATTGCTGCCGCGCTCGAAGTGCCAACTGTGACGATTTTTGGTCCCACACACCCAGCATTGGGCTTTAGCCCAGCTGGAAAATTTTCCACATATGTTTCCGCCGAAACGGCTTGTGCACCATGTTCTTTGCATGGCGATGCCAAATGCAAATTTGCCGAACAGCTCTGCTTTACGCGTATTTCACCACAAATGGTCTTCGAGAAAGTAATGGCAATTTATTATCAATCAATAAATTAGCATGAAATGTCGAAAACATATTTGCGTAGTATTCAAATATATTTAGATTTAATAATATTCTATGACAATATTGCCCAAAAAAATATTATTATTGCAATGATTTTGCGCTAAATACTATAAAGCATATCACAGACAGGTTAAATCTCATCGACTTGCCAGTTCGGGTTCACGCCAATTGGCGCAAAACTCCCTTTGGCACATTCAATGCGAAACGCCGCCGCCGCCGCTATCATCGAGGCATTATCGGTGCAGTAACGCAACTGCGGGAAAAATGCTTCGAAATTCATGCCCGCACTTTTTTCGCGTAAACGCACATTGGCTGCAACACCACCCGCAAATGCAACACGCGAAATGCCATAGTCCTTTGCAGCAAGCGCCGTTTTTGCCAAAAGTGCATCGACCACAGCCTCTTGGAATGACGCTGAAATATTAGCTATCTCACGCGCAACCGATTCTGCGCCAAGCTGTTCGAAGAGCAAAACCGCCGCTGTTTTTAGCCCCGAAAAAGATAAATTATAATCGCCCGAATGGCGCATTGCTCGCGGAAAACGGTATGCTTTACGATTTCCGCCCAGTGCGGCATTTTGAATTGCCGGACCACCCGGGTAAGGCAACCCAAGTGCCTGCGCGATTTTGTCGAAAGCCTCACCCGCAGCATCATCGACTGTCGAACCCAATATGCGATAATCGCCCCAGTCGGCAACGTGCAAAATCTCTGTATGCCCACCCGAAACCAAAAGGCACAGAAAAGGCGGTTCGATGCCACAACTTAGGCGCACACCAAACACATGCCCTTCCATGTGGTTGATGCCGAGTATTGGGATTTTGTGCGCAAACGCAAAACCCTGCGCAAAACATGTTCCTACCAAAAGTGCACCTGGTAAACCAGGTCCTGTTGTAACTGCAATGTAATTAACATCTTGCGCACACATGGACGTTTGGTCAAAAAGCTCTTGCACCAAAATACCCAGCTTGCGAATATGATCACGGCTTGCAAGTTCGGGTACAACGCCGCCATAAGCATTGTGCACAGTTTGGCTATAGACACGTTCGCCCAGGATATCAATTTTGCCCGCACCATAGTTTTGCACAAGCGAGGCAGCAGTTTCATCACAAGATGTTTCGAGCGCGAGAATTATCATCTCGCACCTTTTGCGGGGATAAACTCAAGGTATTCGGGTTCGGTGGATACTACAGTTATGCTCGGTTCGACGACAACTGTAGGTTTTACCGTAGCCGAAATTTCGCTTTTTTCAGCGTAATTTACTATCACACTAAGGTTTGATGCAGAGATTGTATCGATAGTATTCTTTGCTCCTGCCAATGTAACCGAGATTTCAGCAGGTAAAAATGTGCCGATTCTCGCGGGCATGTTCAGAACTTGCACGTGCACATTTTCGATTTTCCGTTGTACAAGTTGCTCGATTCGCACAAAAGCGGTTATTGTATCGGCGATGGGTTTCACTGTTTCGTCGGGTGGCTCGAGCACTGCGAGTAGCGACGTGGAAATATTGAGGTTGAGAAAAGTATCAGGTTTGGTAAAAATTTCGCGGATGCCATTTAATATCGACTCAGGTCCTTCGATTGTAACTTCTTTTGGCTCGAATGTGGGTTCTGCCGCAACCACCATGCCAGGTGCCGCTTTGAGCACCAGTGCAGATTTTACTGGCACTGTGTTAGTAACTTTACGATCAATATTTAACTCAATTTCCTTTGGCGAAATTACGTTAACCAATGTTATGTTTTCGGTGATAAATCTGTATTCGAGATCTTTTGTGGATATCTTTTTGCGTCCGTAGGTGAAGTTATCAGCATTGAGTATCACAGGCGCGGGGGTCAGAATTTCCGATATCAGCTCTTTGCCGCTACCCGAAACCACCACATGCACAGCCGATGGGATTTTGTTCGCCAGCACAAGTTTTGGTGACAATCCTTTCATGTTGAGCGGCAAAAACAGTGATGTTTGGTATGTTTTTTGCGCCACAACCATAAACCATGCGGCTATTGCCAAAAGCAAAGACACCGCTGCCAAAAAAAACCTTCTATATTTTCCTGTCATATCTCGAAAATACACGCCAATCACCAAAAACCAACTTTTTTGTCGATACGAGCAAGTGGTTTTTAACAATCGCAGTTGCCGGTTAACATAAACGCTTGCAAATGCATTTGAAAGTCAGGTTTTTCGCATGCAAATCATTTTTCCAAAAATCGGCATAGCTCTTACCAATACAATAGTTGACTATTTGAAAATTTCGTCAACACATGGGCTTAGCCAATGACAAAAAGGTGGCGCTAAAAAGAAAAAACGCCATCTTTAACATCGACATTTGCAAAGCGATGGTTTATGGACGAAACTTTTTTCACTGAGCGTTTTGCGCGGGCAAACGCTTTCACTGCACAAGTATTGGCACGAAAGCTCGGTTGCGGACACAACTTTGCATTGTGGCAATCGTTGAGACAGGCATTTGGGCAAAACCCCGATGAATCAGCAACGTTTTTTTTCGCCATCGAAGCAGAGCTTGAACGCATACTGGAACACTCGCATACCATTGCTTTGGGTGCACAGCTTGTGCATTCGGGAGCGGTGACCCAAAACGCTCTCACTGTGCTCGCTCTTGCACGAAGCGTTCACCAACACTTTTTTGCTATACAAAATCCACGCGTGTTAAACTCATCGGCTTTTTCCCACGGGCAAATTTTTTTCGAAAAACTTACGCCACTCGAAACTGCCTGTTCGAAACTTGCAAAAAGTGTAAGCAAAAACATTTTCTTTGCGCTTGCACTTGGTGACTGTGGATTTGTGCCAGTTGAGAGCTTGGGCAAAAATGCTTGCGGCATCGCCGCACGTGCTGCAAATATTCCTATCGATTGTCGCACCGAAATCCAATTCCCGTATTCGCAAGCCGGTGATGAACATAGTTTTGTGCCTTGCGTGCAAATAGCCTCAAACGCTCGTGCACGTTTCCGTGTCATGGCTGATGAATGCGCAGCCTCAGCAAAAATGTGCGCACACTTTGCGCAAAAACTTTCGCGTTTGCCCGATGTAATCCAAACTTCACACTATATTTGGAATTCTTGTAATGCATATGGAGAATATACCTTTGAAGGTACTTGCACTCCAATAACTTACCGCATCCATGCACAAGCACCACCTGCGTTTGAACTTTTATCACTTCACATGCCCGCGCTCGATCGGAATGAACTTTTTCAGGCACTTTTCTCCGATTGCGATAATACTGAGCGACAAATTATTGCACTTTCGTTCGGCATGGGTGTGTTTCGCAAAACCGAAATGGAAAAACCGCGCGAGGCAAAATGAGCTTCACTAACGTAGCCACAAACGCTTTTACAGCCATCGCAAGCGCCGGAGTTTTTTCTGTGCTCTTGGGTGGTTTTTTGAATCGGCGAGATGCAACGAAGATATTTGCCGCAATTGCAATTGTGGCAGCAATGTTTTTTGCAGCTGTGCAGCTTGGCATGGCACTACCTTTGTTTTCTGGGGAAAGACTTTCACCCGCGATAAGTTTCGATTTTTTTCACGCCGATGAACTGGTAAATGGATACACAGGCATTTCGCTTTCGCTTGTGCTCTGTGCCATGTCGATGCTGGCGGCAGTAAAGCTTTTTTCTTTGCGCACCACAAACGTTAAAACGATGGGATTCTTTGCTTTATCCACAGCTTTTGCTGTAGGAGCCATGCTTTCGGCAAACTTTGCAGCCCTCGCCTTTTTTTGCATCGCAAACTCTTTAGCGAACGCTTCGATATATTTTTTGCGACAGAACATGAAAGATGAGTCGTTTGTGGCATTTGTTCCTTGGGCGTGTGATACATTATTATTCTGTGCTATTATTTTCGCAACACCTTTAAACTTACCAACTTATATTCAAAACATTGCACTTGCATTTTCTGCTTTTGCGCGCATGGGGATTTTTCCACTTTCGGGCTGGACAAAAAGCTTTTCGAGCGACATTTTTTCGCCTCAAGATGCCATCATAAAAATACAAAGCAGAATTTTTGGCACATTTTTGCTATTATCGATTGTAACAGCGGCGAACTTATCTGGCATAGTCATGTCGATTGCGCTATTTTTCGCTTTCGCCACATCGCTTTTTTCGGTTATAACACAAATTTACGCACCATCGCCTTCACGCGCCGATTTCGACATAGCCACAAATGCTGCCATCCTCGTGGTTTTTGCCTGTGCACAGACGAGCACCATTGGCACAAGTGTAGTGGTTTTTGCCATGCTCGCCTTATGTGTGGCAAATTTGGCACTAACTTCGCTTTCGAGCGAAAGACATAGTTGGAATGCAATTTTGACTTGGATAGTGGCTATATCTTGCGCGGGTGTTAGCTTTTTCATTAGTTTTGCGCATCTTTTGCAAAATGGCTTTTCGCCAACGGCGGCACCTTTTTACCTGACCGTTTTTATTTGTTCATTTTTGGCGCTTGCGCAGTTGGCAAAACCTTCCCACAACGATGAACAGCAGTTTTCACATTGGTTGCGAGGCATTTTTTTGGGATTTTGCCTATTTTTTGCCATTGCTCCAGATGTAATTTTTGAGAAAATTGTGCAGTTCATTGAACCTGAAAAACTTGTGCAGGCACAGTACATCGAGTCGTCTTTTTTTGAAACACTTGATCAAACTGCTACATTTATGCGCGGCTCGATTTTTGTCTTCGGCGCTATTTTGTTTGCAATTGCATCACTTGTAAAGCTTTACCACACAAAAAGTGCTCGAGGCACAAAGCTTTTAGGAGTAAGCTTTGCATTGGCATCGATAACTTGTGCCATATTTTCATTTTATTTAGTGTAAATGCGCTCCTTGCTAATCGAGCCTAAACAAAACCGTTTAACTATTTGGCATACTATGGAATACCCCGTTTTTAACATAAAAATTTGCGACCTTTGTTCGGTTTGCGAGCGCTTGTGTGCAAATGGAGCCATACACAAAGAAGTTTTTTCCCGTGGGGATAAAAAATTTCTATCACTTAGTTTCGATTATTCGCGCTGCGTTTTTTGCAAAACGTGTTTTTTCGTGTGCCCGCATTTCGATGGGCAAGATGCTTCGGGCATAAGTTTTTCACCAAGCTCCAAAAGCGAACACAAAACTCTTGAGGATGAAATTTCCACAAAAACTTTTGCAAAAAAAACAGAACTAACGCGCAAGTTAATTCTTTCCATAGCACGCGCTGCAAAAGGTAAAGCTTTTGCATCTCAAAATGTTGCGCGTGCGTTCGAGCAAGTGATTTTTTCGAGCATCGAAGATAACAGTGAATTTTAGCAAAACAATTGCACTTACAGAGCAATTTCTGTATATTTATTAATTAGTTTATTGCGCGAAAATTTGCGCAAATGTGTGCCATTTGGAGGAAAAGTGAGAATATTTTTGTCATTTTCTGTTCTCCTCGCACTGCTGTTTTTCGGCGGGTGCGATTTGCCCGAAAACTCTGATACCATCGATGAATCAATACCAGCTGTTTGGGCTGCACTTTCACCCGATGAACCAGTGCGCGTTTACATAACGAAGGTTGTGCCATATAGCGATGAACCGAATCCACAAGACTCACTTTTTGTGCATGGTGCCACACTCACACTCAGCTGGGACGGCGGTTCGATTGATTTCGTAGAGCACATTTACTATTCATATTACGGTTCAGATGAAGCATATTACGCCACCACAGACACAACATTCAGGGTCGCTTATGGCGTGCGCTATACACTTTCGGGCGAAACAGCACTCGGGCATTTTCAAGGATCTTGCACCGTGCCGCCAAAACCCGACCTAACATCTATCCCCGATACTATCTACTTCGACAATGTTCGCAAATATGCTTTCGAATTCTCAACCAATGCTCACGAAGATACCCGCGAAATATATTGCGAAATTGTAACTTTTTGGGATTGGGAATACCCATTTATATCGTTGCCCGATTCACTTAACGATGGCGATTGCGCAGATTTGCGCTGGTACACATCCTCAATGCCCGAAACGGTAAAGGTGCAATGGTGCAACATTTATTCCACAGGTAAACACGAGTTTACCATCTACGCTCGCAGCGAGCAACTTTCACGCTATTACGATTTCCTCGATCGCTACGATGACGACGAAGATTTTTACCCTATTCCCAAAGGCGATGGTTATATCGGTGTCATAGGTGCATTTTCGGCTGTGAAGGACACCTTTTTTGTCACCATTTCCGCAAGCCGATGAGCAAAGCCTATTTCATATCCGACAGCCACTTCGGCGCCGAGACACCCGAACGCGAAGCTCACAAGCGCGAGATGTTCGCACGTTTTGCATCACAAATCGAAAACGATGCGCAACTTTTTATCCTCGGTGATTTTTTTGATTTCTGGTTCGATTACAATACAATAGTTTTGCGCGAATTTGTGCCACTTTTATTCGAGCTAAAAAAACTTACAAGTCGTGGAGTGAAGGTGAAATTTTTCGGTGGCAACCACGACTGGTGGGTTTCTCACACTGGCATTCTTGCGCACGAATGCGGCATTGAGTTTTTTGCGAACGCCACCGAAATCGAGATTTTGGGCGCGCGTTTTTTCATTGGGCACGGCGACGGCATTGCACCTTCCGATTGGGGTTACCGCGTGCTGTTAAAACCTTTTCTGCGCAATCGCGTGAACATAGCACTTTTCAAGCTCATCCCCGCAAGTGTGGCACGCGCATTGGCACGCAAAGTATCCAGCTCAAGCAAACTTTATACCCAAGAACGCAATGCTCATTTCGAAGGCGAATACCGTAGCTTTGCGCAAAAGCTTTTCGAGCAAAATATAGACCACGTGATTTTCGGTCATCTGCATCTTCCAATATTCGAAACTTTCGAACAGAACGGAAAAATCCATTTTTACTGTAATACCGGTGATTTTTACAAAAATTTCTCATATGCGATTTTCGAAAATGCACGCCTTCACTTCCTCACAATGCCAACACCCTAAAATCGCTAAAGCAGCGATTATTCTCGTTTTCTTCTCATTAATTTTACGAAGATTATAATTTGAGCAGTATGTTCGCCCAAATTGTATGATGGCACACATGCCGTTTAAATAACAAAAAAGTGGCAATATGAAAACAAACTCAGATATTGAAAACATGAAAATCGATTACGGTTTACTCGCCAAAAGACTGCTGCGCATCCATAATGTGGAAAGATTACGCGCTTGTAAGAGTGATTTTAACATAACTTTTTGTGGCACAAACGCTTTATATGTACAAACACCCAATATAACTATCGCCATCGATCCATATTTTTCGCGACTAGAAGGTTTGCTTGGTGCAAGATTTATAACCGCACGTATTGAACCTAATACACAATCGATAAACACTTTTTGTGCACAACTTCCTATACCACAATGCATTATCGTAACACATTCCCATTTTGACCACATTCTCGATGTGCCGGTTGTAGCAAAAACCACGGGCGCACATGTTTTTGGCACACTTTCAACAAAAAATTTCTGTCTCGGCGCTGGAATGGAAGATGCGCAAATTTCGGAGATAAAATTTGGAGACAGTGTGGATTTCGGCAGCACTGAGCTAACCTTTTGTGAGAGTGCACATTCACCTTTGCCAGCACCAGTTGAGATGATTTTTGCAAAATCTGCACCCGAAATCTGCACACCGGTCAAACCACCCTATCGACCACATGAATTGCCAGTTGGAAAAAGTATAGCACTGCTAATAAAACATGAAACTTCTTCACTTGCAGTGATTTGTGGTGGAATACCCGATAACGAAAATATATTTCCAGTCGAACACATCGATTGCATCATCGTACCACTTGGTGGTTTGATTTGGGTAAAACGATCTTATCGTAGGCAATTTTTCGAAAAATGTGTGGCTCGCTATTCGCCGAGCATAGTTTTAGCATCTCATTGGGACAATTTCACTTTACCTCACACGCGCAATGTTGTGCCAATGCGTGGCAGTGCAATTGCGGCAGCGCATTTTGCAAAAATGTGCACAGAAATTTCTGCACAATACGCTGTTTTACCTTTTCTATCGCCACTGAACGTAAAAATTGATTCTTCTACTATTAGTTGATTTTGTATTTAATAGGTGCAGTAAATTATCAAAGACAATCCCACCCCAAAATACTCTGCGTGAAAATTGGAGAACCTATGAATATAATAAGCGAACTTCGCACACTTTTTCGAGAGCTTGGTAAAGTAAAGTTCACTACCGCCTTCATACTCATAACAGTACCATTAATATGCGCAGTTTCGTATTACATGGGCAGTGCGATTTTTTTCCGCAAAGCCTTATCGTCATATTTCGCTGCCGACCGTGCCGAACTAGCGTATTGGGCATACATTGTGCGTCAATGGTCACGTTTTGCCTATGAATTTGCTTTACCACTTTTGCTAGGTTGCGTCTTTTTGCGCAAACGCCCACGCGATTTTGGAGTTTCGCTCGGTGATTGGAAATTTGGGCTAAGCTTTACAGCTATTTTCTGCATAGTAATGCTCTTTGGCACATGGTTTGCGTCGGCTCAGAAGAGTTTCATTCAGTATTATCCCACATGTCCGCAGGTAAGCACCGATTGGGGCAAATTTTGGCTTTTCGGCGCATCATATTTCCTCTACATGACCGGTTGGGAATTTCTATGGCGCGGTTATATGCTTTTTGGACTAAAGGACGATTTCGGTTATAATGCCATTTTGATACAAATGATACCGTTCACTATATTGCATTTCGGCAAGCCACCAATTGAGGCGGTAAGTGCTGTGGCTGGCGGCATCGCGCTTGGAATTTTGGCATGGCGAGCGCGCTCTTTTTGGTATGCAGTGCTAGTGCACGTTTTTACCATTGTAGCGATAAACTTTTTTGCGGTTGCGCGCATTCGCGCAGACGAATATGGCATTGGCTTGAAAGCTATTCTCAAAATCCTCAATTGACACAATTGCCCCAAAAAAAATTGCACATTCCAACTTTTTGGTTAGTTTGGTGTGTAAAAATCTGAGGGACGCATGGTAAAGCTTTTAGTAATTGGTGCAGGCGGGTTTATGGGAGCTATTGCACGTTTTGCGGTGGCAAGTTTTATGAGTACATATTTCAAGAAACTACAGTTACCACTTGCCACACTTTTCGTGAATGTGCTGGGATCTTTTCTTATAGGTTATGCCGCCGAAATAGCTGCGCAAAGGCTTACACATCAGTCTGCCACATATTTATTTATGGTTGTTGGTTTTTTGGGTGCGTTCACAACATTTTCGACATTCAGTGCCGAAAATCTCGCATTGCTTCGTGCCGGAAAGGCATTTTTTGCTGTTGCGAATGTGTTTTTGCATGTGAGCGGAGGGCTTATAGCAGCTTGGGCAGGTTATGCGTTTGCACTTGCCAATACGCCACAACAGTAACCATGTGCCGCAAATTTCTATTTAATAATAGATATTAGGTGCCTCTAGTAAAAACTGCCCGCTAAATAGTAACGGGCAGAGTATGCATGCTAAAATATTTTTACGCAAAAGCTTACGACTTATATTTCGGCGGTGCAAGTGGTGACATCCTGCGAAGTCGGGCAACTATTTTCTGCATGTTTTCGGCAACATAGGCGATGTTATCTTCGGTGATGTCAGCGCCAAGAGAAAAGCGAATAGACCCATGTGCGGTGCCATGGTCGAGACCACACGCTAAAAGCACATGCGAAGGGTCGAGAGATCCTGACGTGCACGCCGACCCAGATGAAGCATAAATGCCCGCTGCATCGAGCAATGCCAGTATCGACTCGCCTTCAATATATTTTATCGAAACGTTTAAGGTGTTTGGCACGCGCGGTGCGTTTGCACCGTTGATAATGATTTCGGGAATTTTTGCAAGCATTTCTGCTTCGAGCTTATCGCGCAAAATCACGATGCGCGGCATTTCATTCTCAAGCGCCTGTGGCACAAGCTCTAACGCGCGTGTGATGCCCGCAATACTTGGAGTGTTTTCGGTGCCGGCACGCATTTTTCGCTCATGAGAACCACCGGTAATAAGCGGCACGTATGGTACACCAGTTCGTCTGTAAAAAATTCCCACACCACGCGGACCGTGAAATTTGTGCGCAGTGAGTGTGGCATAGTCGATGGCGAGTTTGTGCAAATCGATGGGCACTTTGCCCACACCTTGAACTATGTCGCTGTGCACATGAACGTTATGAGCATGAGCAATGCGGATTACATCGTCAAGTGGTTCAATTACACCGGTTTCGTTATTTGCGAACATCACAGAAACGAGAATGGTAGTTGGCTTTATAGCGGCTTCAAGAGCTTCGAGTTCAACAATACCTCGCGAATCTACAGGCAAATATGTTATTTCGCAGCCGAAGTGTCTTTCTACAAATTTGCACGCTTCCAAAACTGCTTTGTGCTCGATTTGCGTTGTGATTATGTGGTTACCGCGTTTTTTGTTCGCGAGCGCTGCTGTGATAATTGCGGTATTATCGCCTTCTGTTCCGCCCGAGTTGAAAATTATCTCAGAAGGTTTCGCACCCAAAAGTTCGGCGCATTTTTCACGAAAAGCTGCTATATCGCTCGCCAAAGCTGCAGCGATGGAATATACGCTCGAAGGGTTTGCAAAATTTTCGGTAAAATATGGCAACATTGCCTCTACCACACGTGGGTCGCATGGAGTAGTGGCGTTGTTATCGAGATAAATCATGTTCACCTCGCTTTTTTGTTACGGTGTAAAGATGCTTGTAAAACTCTTTTTGGCAAACAATTTTTGCCGAAACATAAACCTATTGCCTTCTGCAAGAATAATGTTATCTTTTGAGTATCAATATTTAACGGAGTGCACTATGGAAAAATGTTTGGCAATATGTGGCATCGATTGCAGTATCTGCGATGCACGCATAGCTACTCTCAACAACGACGATAACTTGCGCCGTGAGCTTGCACGCAAATGGGTTGAAGAATACAACTCGCCGGACATCAAGCCCGAGGATATAAACTGTGTAGGCTGCACTGACGAAGGTGTTCACATAGGTTATTGTGGTGAATGCGCCATTCGCAAATGTGGCATGGAAAAAGGTGTTATCAACTGCGCATATTGCGATGATTATGCATGCGAAACACTTACAAGCTTTTTCGAAATGGCACCAAATATTAAAGCCAATCTCGACGAACAGCGCGCAAAGCTTTCGTAACACTCTCGATACCAGCCCAATAGCACTTTTTCAGCACCACAGGTGCCCAAACTTAGCGATTTTTGTCAGCAGCATATGAAGCGAATGCGTTTTAGCGATTATACGCCGATTTTGTGTGCTTGTGCTGACAAAAAAATCGCTAGTGGGTGCGTGCTGTGTTTTTATTGGGCTTTTTGCGCCAAGCGATGTGAACAAGTATTGCAAGTCCTATCCAAAGTGCCACGATTAAAACGCGCGCACCCCAAATGTACGGCACATTCTCTGGCGGCACATTTTTGAGCAAAAGCGTCGATGTGCCTGCTTGATATGTCCATACACTAAGCAAAATCAAAAGGTAAGTTGGTGTAATCCAACGTGTTATGAATTTATAAACCTTCGGCACTCGAAATGCTGCCCCAGCGTGAAGTTCGTCCCACGCACGATCGATGCCTAAAACCCAGGCAAACAAAAACACTTCAATAGTGGCAAACACTATCAAAAACATCGTGCCACCCCAAAAATCAAGTTCATCAAGAAAACCGTAGCGCAGAAATAAAATCGCAGGCAAACAACATAACAACGAAAGAACAAAAAGTGTTAGCGCAGAGTGCTTGCGAGAAAGCCCAAATTCGTCTTCGGCAAAACTCATCATCGGCTGAATAAGCGATACCGACGATGTTATGCCCGCTATGAACAAAAGCAAAAACCATAATGTCGAAAACAGTTGTCCTGCAGGCATTTGCTTAAAAATAAGTGGCATAGTCACAAAGCCAAGATCGAAAATACCTCGCGCTGCAACTTCAGTGGCACCGGCAGCACCCAAGAAAATAAACGCGGCAGGTATCACAATCGAACCGCCTAAAACCACTTCACAAAACTCGTTTGTGCCAGCAGCAGTTAACCCCGAAAGCGCTATGTCATCGCGCTTGGTGAGATAACTTGCGTATGTCAAAATTACACCAATGCCAACCGAAAGTGTGAAGAAAATCTGCCCTGCAGCCTCAAGCCATATCTTACTGTTCAAAAGCTGGCTGAAATCTGGTTTCCACACAAAGCTGAGCGCATCGCAAACATTGCGATCGGGAAAATTTGCGTCGGGTGTGCCCAATGTAAGCACGCGGATTGCCAAGATAATGCCCAGAATAATCAGAAGAGGCATGCCGTATCGCGAGAGTTTTTCGATGCCGCCAGATATGCCCTTATATATGAAATAGAAATTTATTATTATTGTTAGAGCGAAAAAAATCAATCCTGTGTTTAAACCATCGAAATGTTCGTTTGTTTTCAAACCCTGAAAACCCGCAAGAAAATCGCGCATGGCTGTTTGATCGGTGAGTGCACTAAGTTTGCCGGTGATGGAAAAATATGCGTAGGCAAGCGTCCATGATTCGATATATATATAGTAACAAAGTATTATAAATGGTCCCAAAATACCTAGAATTCCAATGTATTTGAGCCATTTATTGCGAGATATCATATCGAAAATTGCGGGGCTTGTGCCATGCCCGCGCTCACCGCCCATGCGACCGAGCGTCCATTCGACCCACATAAGCGGTATGCCAAGAAGCAAAAATGCAATAAAATACGGAATCATAAAGGCTCCGCCGCCATTCAGAGTGGCTTTTGCTGGAAAACGTAGAAAGTTTCCTAATCCCACTGCACTGCCGGCAACTGCAAGCACTACACCAAGTTTCGAACCCCAATGCTCTCGCTTTTCTTTGTTCATATCCACCTCCACCAATTTCAAAACCATTAATTGTTTAATAAATTGCAATCTCTTGTTCAGAGTGCAAGTATGCATCTTAACTACACGCGGCTTATTCAGAGCAACTGTGAGACGTTGAGAAGGAATTAGGGAAGCTTCAAAATTTTGTGGAGTTGAACACCAAGCCGTGCTTGTGGAAGCTCATCGATTATCCACATGGCAAGCTTTTTTGGTGAAAGTCTCCCCCACACCGGTTGCATGATCACTTCAGCACGCACAGGGTTTTGTTTTAGAAAATCCTTTGCCCAGTCAAAATCGGTTCGGTTTGCAACAATGAATTTTAATGAATCTTCAGGGCGCAAAAGTGGTAAATTCGCCATGCACGTTTTGCCGCATTCATTCGATGATGGAGTTTTAGCATCCATGGAGATGATGATACCAGGTTTGAGAAAAGACTTTATGGGAAAAGTGCCGTTCGTCTCGATAATGACGATTTTGTCGTGACGAATCCATTGAGTAACAATTTTGGATGTTGAGGCATTGGCAAGCGGTTCGCCGCCAGTGAGTAGAATTATTTTGCCCGAAAAAGCAAGCGCTCGTTCAACTACAGAACTCAATGGCATTTCGGAACCCGGTGAATGCGAAACAGGTGTATCGCACCAGGCACAGTGCAAATTGCATCCCGAAAGACGCACCAAAAAACACGAGAAACCAGCGTATGTGCCTTCACCCACAATGGTTTGAACTAATTGCGTTACCCTCATCACAGCTCCATTTTGTAAATGCGATACAGTTTGTGAACTTTCCCGCCAACGTCTTCTAATATGCGGTTCATGCTGTCATTGTCCTCCAAAATCCACGAGCCTTCGGCACTGCGATAACCTTTTTTTAACCCATTTTCGAAAGTTCGGAGCAAAAATGCAGAGTCCAGCCCGTGGTTGCGGTATTTTTCGATTATGCCGAAAATTACAACACGAATGCGGTTTATGCGTTTTGAATAGTAGAGGAACTTTAACACACCAAATGGCAATAGCTTGCCAGAGCGATTATGCGCAAAAACTTGGTTGATATCGGGGAGTGATACGGAGAAACCAGCTGGTGAACCGTCTTCTGTTTCGGCGATAAAAAGGATATCGGGGTCGGCAGCTTTTTTGAGGTCGCGAACCACATGTCGGAATTCGGCTTCGGTCATTGGTACAAAACCCCAGTTTTTCGACCATGCGCTGTTGTAAATTTCGATAACCTTTGTCACTTCTTCGTCGAGCTTAGTGAGATCGATGCGGCGAATATTGAAGTGCGTCTTTTTTTGAGAGTAGCTGGCAAGATTTACAATTCGCTCGGGCACTTTTTCCGATTCTACAAGCCAAGCATAGAGATCTTTTTCTTTTGTAAGCCCACAACTCTTTATGAGATCATCGTAATATGGCAAATTGTGTGTCATCATCACAAATGGCGGCGTCGAAAAACCAGCCACCAACGTGCCACATTCGTAATTCGTCGAAGGGTTCATA
>CAYUDB010000015.1:0-21123 GCA_964443405.1 uncultured bacterium
CGGCTGTGCCGTTTGGCAACACGCCCAACATTGTAATAGCGCCAGTTGGGTTATTTTCATCGATGACAAGCGACTCGGCATCGGCGTTATACACAGCATTTGCCGAAGAGATGTTTTGCTGTGTGCCCGCAATATTTGCAACAAATTCCATATTGTGGCGTTCAAGCGGGTTTGGTGCCAGGTCGATTTTGGCACCGGCGGCACTTTTGAACTCTTTGAGTATTATCGATTTGATATCGCCGCCGCCAGTTGAAAGTATTATGTCAAATTTGTCGGTGCGCACAACAATATCTTTTGCTGGTGCAATGTTCTGCGGCGGAATTGGTTGGTTGGTAGGGTTTTGCGCAGCCGAAACAGATAGTGAGTCGGTGGGCGTAGTTGCCGACATGGTGGTATGAACACTTGTGTCAACTTGGGCGGTGCTTTGTTCTGTTTGAGGAGGTTGCGCGGGTGCCTCACCCACTAAAAGTTTTTGCCAAAACGGTGACAAAATCAATATGAACGCTATAATTCCAATTCCTATAATCGTTTTCTTGTCCACAAAAGCCATCCTGCATAGAGATTATTTTTACAAAATATAGTTTTTTCTGCACCTCGCAATTCTTTTGTCCATGTCTGTGCACTTCGCAAGGTTAATAAATGATAAAATGTGGAGGCTTTATTTCGAAAATCGAGGGTGCTTAAGATATTGTTCCGAAAAGCGCTATAACTCTTTTGCAAGGAGAAGGATGCCAAATGACAAAATTACAGGTGACAACTTGATAAGAGCGCGGTATTTTGTAAACTTCAAACAAAGGTGGAAGGTAATGAGACATTTTGGAATGAGATTGGGAAGAGCGGTAAAATTATTGTTCACAAACCCAAGAGATTTTTGGGTGCGCGTGAAATCACATGTGTTTTCGGCAAAATCGGGAACGATAAAAATTGGTGCTGTGAATTTCGAAATTGATCTCGACCTCGATCCAGTTATGCGTGGCATGTATTTTGGTGCCTACCAAACCGAAGTGAAAAAGCTGCTCGAGAAATTCCTTTCGCGCGGCGATACTTTCATCGATGTCGGTGCGAACATCGGATACATTTCGGCGCTTGCCGCAAATATCGTTGGTACTACCGGCGAAATTCATGCATTTGAACCTGTGCCGCAATATTTCGAACGCCTAGAACTGGTGCGCACAAAAAACCCAAGCTACCATATTACAACAAACGCCTTGGCTCTGGGCGAGCAAACAGGTACAGCAAAAATCGCAGTGAACAATGCAAAAAACATAGGTTGGAACACTATGGTGCCCAATTTTATGAGCAACAATAATATAGCACAAGAAATCGAAATACCGGTTACCACACTTGACGCATATTGCGAGCAAAAAAACATTTCGAGCGCTCAAGTTGTAAAAATAGACACCGAAGGCTACGAATTTCCTGTGTTGAAAGGTTTTGCAAAAACACTGCGCACATGGGAAAAATTACCTGTTATTATTGTTGAAATTGCACCTGCAGCTTATCCAAAACTTGGCTGCAAACTTAGTGATTTGCTAGAACTATTTTCGAGCTTAGGCTATGTGGCACAAAATATTGAACTGACAAAGCAAATCGACGTAACAAGTCTTACACGCACCGATGACATCGTTCTATTACCACGCAACAGCGTAAAAAAACTTGACATTTAATAAATTGGTTTTATACTTATATCAAACCAATAACATAACATCTATTGCGCGCTTTCCGTTTTGAGCGAAAGCGCGTTTTTGCGTGGTGATTTCTATGCGATACACCTTGCATTATGATTACATTGAGCAAATCATTGTAGCGCAAGTTGTTGGCGAGCTGAATGCTTTTGGAGTTGAGCAGATGTCGGCACAGCTTGCAGCGCTTATAGCTGATACTGGGTGCATTTTGATACTCAACGATTTATGTGAGGCGTCAATAAGCAAATCGGCGTTTGAAATATACGCAATGCCGCGTATTGTTCGCGATGCTGGCGTGCCATTAAACTGCAAACGTGCTTTGTTGGTGCATTCATTGCCGAGCGATTTTGCGTTTTTGGAAACCACGTCTGTGAATTTGGGGCAAAGCGTTAAGCTGTTCACCGATTTTGACGCTGCACTTGCTTGGCTGAATGCGCGCAAATAGCTTGTCGAAAAATAGTTATTTGCTGTCAGCACGGTTTGACAGACTTTGCGAAGACAATATGAATCGAGGTCCAGGTGATTTTTCGAAGCACTGGTAATTATTGTTTTCACCAAAAATGAGAACATTAGTTCGGCAGCGTGGTTATCTTTAATTAGCGAAAGCTTTGAAAATGAAGATTTTTGGTTGAAAGCTCACTACTTTTTCGGTGTGAGAAAGTGTTTGGTTTGTGACGGGCTGCGTATAAACAATTTCCACATTTTAAATAGGGCAGGCGGCGTAATTGCTGAAAAAGTGCCACTGACAAAAAACTCACGCACCGAAGCACGTGAGTTTTTAGGGGCTGCATTATTTCAATGCATGGGGGTAAGTTTTGTGAGATGCAGTATTATCTGTCGCGTGAGGCGAAAAAGCCCATTATTGCGGTGCTGAGTGTTGAGGCAAAAATGAGTGTGGAAAACGCAATTGTTGCCACCAAAGCCCATGGTGATGCGATGATTTGTGGCAGCATGCGCGTGAAAGATGGCAGGGTTGGTTCGGCAAAGTTCCAAGCGATGCCGGCAATTGTAACGATAACAGCTAAATATGGCGCAAGCCACCAAAGCGAATCGGCATAGGATGGCATGTGCTTTTTGCTCGTAGAAACAGATACGCGGTGTGCAATTGATTTTGCAAAACCAAGTGGCAGTTCACGTAATTCGGGCGAAAAGTTGCGCTCGATTTGCAATGCAAGCTCGTAGGTGCGCGAACAATGTGCACAGGTTTCTGCATGTGCAAGCAAAGCTTTTGCGCTCGCCTCATCGAGGTCGAAAAGTTCGCCATATAGCTTGTATGCAACAAGCTCATCAGCAAATTTGTCGAATTTTTTGCATGTATCGTTCATTTTAGTCTCCGTATTCGCCATAAGTTTTGATGTAAAGTTCGCGCAGAGCTTTTTTGCCACGAAATAAAAGCGTTTTCACACTGCCCAAAGGTATGCCGAGAGTTTCGGCTATTTGTTCATATTTGTGTTCGTTCATGTAGTATAAAAATAGCACTTTTCGATAGTTTTCTGGCAATTTTTCGAGCAGGTGTGCAATTTTTTCGGTTTCGTCGTCTATTTCTTTTTGTTCGCAATATAGGTTTTCGCCTTCGGTATCATCAAAATCGACGTGCAAATCTTCGCGGCTACGGCGGCGTAAAAAATCTTTTGCCATGTTTGAAGCTATTGCCGAAAGCCAAGTTTCTATTTTTGCCTCAGCACGAAACTTTGATATGCCTGCAAAAGCTTTTTCGTAGGTTTCGTTTACAAGTTCGCGGGCAACCGATTCGGAAACAGCCACAACCGAACGAAAAAACGTGTAAATTCGCGGAGAGGTGGCTTGCACCAACCTCTCCCATTCGTTTTCGTCTCCATTTCGGAGCAATGTTATGTCGAAAGTAGTTTCTGTCATTCAACAGGCTTAGTTTTCTTTTGTTGAGAAACAGCCCAAACTACATTGCCAAGTCCCCACATTATAAGGATTACCGCAATAGCGCCGAAAAATTTGCCGAGAAGAAGTATCGACGCAAAACCGATGCCCGCACCTACGAATATGAGCGACATGCCTTTGCGAAGTGATTTTTTTACTTGTGCTTCGCCGGTATTGTCTTGAAATATGTCGGCTGGCATACCCTCTTCGATTGCGCGCATGCGTTCTTCGTGTATCCATTGACCATGCTTGTATAAGAATATAACCAAAAGCAATGGCACTCCAAGCAACATCAATGCTAAAGTGAGAAATACGATTAGAATGATGACTACTTTAGCGAAAGAATCGGTAAGATTGCTCACCATGCCCCAAAAACCGCCTTCATTTTCCTCTTCGTCCTCGTCTTCGTCACCAAAAGCAAAAGCATGGAAATTGCCATCATCTTTCATGCTTATGGTTTTGCCAGCCACGGCGAGCGATTCGATAAAGGCTTCGAGTGTTTCGGCAGGCATTTGTGATGTGTCGATTTCAACTTCGGTAGTTTCGCCCATGACCACGATGCTCATTTTCCCAGGCTTATTCTTAGAAGCGCTCATGGAAAAAACTTTCATTGGTCCCATATTTATTTTGAAATCGGGCGATGACACCACAGCAGCATCGTTAGAGACCACAACTTTTGTTGTTTTGCAATCGGCATTTTGTGTGTCGATTTTTATCGTATCGACTTTGGTGACTTTTGTTGTAGTTGTCGTTTGAGCGAAGGCTGGTTGTGCTGCAAAAAGCACCACAATAGCAAAAAAACATATGCCAAACAAAACTTTCGCGACATCAAATTTAATATTCCACTTTTTTGCAGCAGCTGCGAGGTCGAAAAAGGCTGCCGCCGAAATTACCGTTGCGATTGCAGATGCTAAACCGATCATTTGGACCTCCCCGTGTTCTCGTGTGTTTTTTTGTTTGAGTTGTAGTTCTCGCTCGATGCCAAATCGTTTATGGCTCCGATGATAATTGCGATACCTATGGTTATGCCTAGTTCGAACATCTTTCCCTCCTTTGTTTCACGAATTTTTTAGCGTGAATTTTTGATGATCTTCACAAAATCGGCAGTTGCAAAAACTGCTATGAGTGCCGAGATGATGATGGAAAGTTGAAGCATTTTTTCCTCCTTTTTGCTTTCACACACTTAGACAGCATTTTTGCGAAAATGTTTCAGCAATTTTTTGTGAGCGAAAAAATATTAGATTCTCAAAAAATGCTCCTTGCAACTGACATCGCGTGTGGAAAAGTTTTTTCTGTTGAAAATTTAAAAGTTGACAGGAAAAGCGTAAATTTTTACCTTTTGTAGAAGAAAAGGAGGATGAATGGATAAGATGCAATTTAGAACCGATGTTTTGCGCGGGCTAAACATGAAAGGAAAATTCGAAGCCGATTACACTCAATACGGCATGGATTTATCTGCAGTGCGTGATTTCATCGAGGAGCTTGCCGATTCTTTTGGAGTCAGAGGTCAATTGCTAGAAGATAGAGAGAATATCGTTGTATTCACCAAGTAATATCTTCCCGTATTTCCAAGTTCTTCTACAATTACCAGACCTTCGTTTTTTGTGAACGAAGGTTTTTTTATGAGGCACACATCTTTCGTAGAATTTGCATGGCTTGGCATTAGATGAGTGGCACACAGATTTTTTGCTGCCTGGCGATGTTTTGCGGTGACAGATGACGAAAATCTGCAAATAAAGCAACCCTATCACCGCGAAAGCATTGGTCATATCAAAAAAATGTTGCAGAAAATGAGGCAAGTGCATATTTTGCGAGGCACAAAAGAAGGAGCTGCTATGCCTTTCAGCTACATGGATTTGTCTTATGCACAGATTGCCGAGCGCATTGATACAATAAAACGACAGCGTAACATAACTATTCTGGCGCATTACTATCAGCGTCTCGATGTGCAAAACCTAGCAGATTTTTGTGGCGACTCGCTAGAACTTGCGCGAAAGGCTATGGAGACGGATGCGGAGATTATCGTTTTTTGTGGTGTCATGTTTATGGCAGAAACCGCAAAGCTTTTGAACCCCTCAAAGCAAGTGCTGATTCCCGAACCACAATCAGGATGCCCACTTGCTGCGGCAGTTACGCCCGAAGACCTGTTGCGGTTGAAAGCCGAAAACCCTGATGCACTTGTCGTTGTCTATGTGAACACGTCGGCAGAGGTGAAAGCAGTAGCCGATATCGTGTGCACATCAGCAAATGCAGCACGTGTTGTAGCATCTATAAATAAAACTCGTCCTATAATTTTTGCACCCGACAAAAACCTTTGTTATTACGTTCGCACACAGACCAACCGCGACGATATAATCTGCTGGAATGGAAGCTGTTATGTTCACGATCGTTTCACGCTCGATCAGATTATCGAAGCACGCGAGAAACACCCGAATGCAGCTATTTTGGTGCATCCCGAATGTCCACCTGACATTCAAAGCTATGCTGATGAAATACTTTCTACTTCGGGCATGATACGTTATGCGCGTTCTTATCCGGGCAAGCCTATCGTTCTCGCCACCGAAATCACGATGGTCGAAAAAATGCGAGCTACCTTTCCAAGAACTCCATGCTTCCCACTTTCCGACCATGCCATCTGTGCGAACATGAAACTCAATACACCACAAAAGCTTCTGCGCACACTCGAACAGAATTATTACGAAGTTCACATACCCGAAGAGATCGCACAGCCTGCTCGCAATGCTATCGACAGAATGCTGCATCTGTCCTGAAAATTATGATAAAAAATACTATCATATATCCCCAGAAAAAATTCTGTGCATTCTGCGGTGCACCATTGGCAGAATTGCCCGATCATGAGGGTCGTTTGCGCAAAACATGTGTTGGCTGCGGCGAAATCACATACGCAAATCCAATTCCTGCAACAGCTTTAATTGTGCCACATCCAGAAGATGACAGTCAAATTTTACTGGTTCGTCGTGCAGTAGAACCGGCTTATGGTGAACTGTGCTTGCCGGGTGGCTTTCTCGAAATCGACGAAAACCCCGAACAAGGTGCTTTGCGAGAACTCGTTGAAGAAACTGGGCTTAATGGAACAGTGCGCAAGCTTTTGGGCGTTTACAGCCAAAGCTCACCGCAATATCGACGTGTGCTTTTGCTGGGCTATCTAATTGCCCCAACAACCGGCAATGTAATCGCCGGTGATGATGCACTCGATGCAAATTTTTACAGCATAACCGATTTACCGCCAATAGCTTTCGACGGGCATCTCCATTTTGTTCACCTCTACGCTGCACGCACACAATAGCCACAATTCTTGCCAACGGCTTGCACCACCACTCTGAACACAATTCTTTCGAGTGAGAGTTTTTTGCATTCAAAAGCTGACGAAATGCAGAAAATTTTCGCACTGCTCTTTCAGCCCAGAAAAAAGATGCAAAAAAGTGATGTTGGACGCATGATGACCAACGTTTCAGCGCTTAAGACAGCTTTTTGTCCAATGATTTGCGCAATATATCCCACATCCAAGCGTGAACACATTTGTTAATGTCAACTTATGAATCGAAAGTTAACAATTCGAAACTTCGTTGATTAAAAAACACAGTTTGGCGAAAAAAATCTGCTCTGCTTATTACTACTCACAATTCATTGGCTGCAGTGCCCAGTTTTGCAATTGCAGCGCTGCATTTATTCAACAATGTGAACGAGATTCTCAATTCATACTATCGTTTCCTTAGGCACTTCAATGTGCAGGAAGAATGCGATGAGAAAAATGTGTTGGAGTAGAAAATTTGCGGTGTGAGAAGTTTTGGCAAAACCTAGGCAAAATGTAATGTGAGCTTTGATAAGTGTATTAGTGAGAGAGACATCGCAAGCGGTAAACACTAAGCTTTTTGCGTAAATCGTGTGCGTCTGCAACGAGTTCATTGAGGGCAGTATAAAATCGCGCGCTGTGATTGCGGATTTTTGTGTGCATAAGCTCGTGTAGAATAACATATTCGCAAAGCTCTTGTGGCAATGCGGCAATTTTATAGTTGAGGCTTATATCGTTGTGTGCGTTACAACTCCCCCAACGTGTTTTTTGTTTGCGCACTGTTACTTTTCGATATGAGAAACCGAATTTTGCTGCAAGTTCAGCTGTTAGCGTGTTTATTTTTTCGCGTGCAAACGAAAAGTCAATGTCGGGTATTTCGATGGTCGTTGTGCGGCTTTTGTGTTCGTAGTCGGCAAGTTTTGCGCGATGCCTGTTAATCCACAATCTTTGCGAGTACAAAAAAGTGAAGGCGTAATCTAGATCTACATTTGAAGGTACTACGAGGCGCACTGGCTCAAATGGGTAAAGTATTATACGTAAATGTTTTGCGCGCGTCGAACGATAAATATGCACCAAACCAATTTGTTCGATATTGGTTTCGAGTGTGGGTAATGTTTTTGCCATGTTATCTCCCTGCGTGCGAAACTACAGAGAAAAAAGTCTTCTGCAAGTTTTTTTCAGGAACATATCGATGAATAATGTGGCGAAAATGCTTGCCGGTATCGTGTTTTCTCGATAGAAAATAGTGGAGCACAGCGGATTTTGCGCTATATTTTCACGATGAAAATAATTAGTCACAGGCAATTAAATCATGATTCGATGCGCATTCGCCATCTAGAACGGCGCGTCGAAAAGCTCACACAGTTGCTCGAAAATCGTCAAAGCAATGACAAAAGCATTCGCACAATCGATGTTTTAGCCATTGTGCTTGGTGTGTTGAGCATAGTTTTGGCAGTTTACAGTCTTTACAGTTCCGATATAAGTTCGCGTCGCATTGAGGCGCTTTCGATGCCCGAGCTTTACAACATCACTCGCCGCTTCGCCGATTCGATGCGAGTGGATATGCGTTATATTGCCGATCCTGCTGAATTTGCGCTTGCCTACACCTCTTGTTTGCGCGGCGATAGCATTGAATGCATAGAATCGATGAAAAAATACCGTCGTCGCTACCCAAAAGATCCACTTACGTATTTTTATCAGGCACAAACTCAACTACTAGCCGGCAATTTCGACGCCGCAGAGGCAATTTTCGACTCAGTCATCGCTGTGGATCCCGAAATCGCTGAGGCTTATAACAATCGCGGCAACGCACGCGCTCAAGCTGGCAAACTCGAAGCGGCAATTGCCGATTACAATGAAGCACTTCAACTTACCATCGAAGACACCTTGCGTGCACTCATATATAACAATCTCGGCAATGCAAAATTGCACATGGGAAAGAGCGAAGCTGCGCTGAAAGATTATGATCGAGCTATTCGTCTAAACCCGCGTTATTCAGTGGCTTACAATAATCGTGGTAATGCGCTTTTGGCTATGAGCCAACCCGAACGAGCCTTGCGCGATTTTGCCCGTGCATTAGAACTTTCGCAAAATGCCGCCGATAGTGCGGATATTTTTTACAATTGCGCTGTGGCAAATGAGGATATGCGCAAATTGCCCGATGCGATTGCGGCACTTTCTTTGGTGCTGACTATATTTCCCGATGATGCGGAAGCACTTCTGTATCGTTCTCAACTTTATTTAAAAATGGGCGATACTGCCGCAGCCATTGCCGATTCGCAGAAAAGTGCCCAGCTTTCTATGCCATAAGCATATGCTATAATGGGAATTTTTATATAGCTGAAATGTTGTGCACCTGCACTTTTGATGTGTGCAGAACCACAGTTGCGCTAGAGAAAAATGTTGAGGATGCGGTGAAAGTCGGTATTTTTAGGTAAACAAATGGAGGCAAAAATGAGTTATCGGAAAATAGATGAAAACATCTTTTATGTTGGCGTAATAGATTGGAACAGAAGGCTTTTCGATGAATTGATTCCACTACCGGAAGGCACTAGTTACAATAGCTACATTATAAAAGGTTCCGAGAAAACAGCACTTATCGATGCGGCAGATCCTGCTTTTGAAGAGGAATTTTTCTGCACATTGCGTGCTTTGGGTAAGGAAATTGGCTTTTCAAACAAGCTCGATTACATAATTGCCAACCACGGCGAGCAAGATCATTCGGGGCTTATTCCAAAAGTGCTCGAGTATCACCCCGAAACAAAGGTCGTAACAAACTCGAAAGCAAAAAAGGTGCTCGCCGATCACCTACACATTCCCGATGACCGCTTTATCGTTATCGACGATGGCGGTACACTTTCGCTTGGCGACCTCACTTTAGAAATAATTGCAGCACCGTGGGTTCATTGGCCCGAAACCCAGCTCGTCTATTTGCGTGAACGCAAAATGCTTTTCTCTTGCGACATGTTTGGCGCGCATTTTGCCACATCGAATATTTTCAATACCGACGACGAGAGATTTCGCATTGGTGCCAAGCGCTACTTTGCCGAAATCATGATGCCTTTTCGCGCAAATATACTCAAGCATCTCGAAAAGCTTGCAAAATACGATATCGCATGCATTTGCCCAAGCCACGGACCAATTCATCGCGACACGAGTTTCATAATTGATGCTTATGGGCGCTGGTCTTCAGACACCGTAAAAAACATGGTTCTTTTGCCCTATATTTCGATGCACGGTTCTACCGAAAAGCTTGTGTGCCGGCTTACCGATGCTCTTGTCGCTCAAAATGTTGATGTGGTTGTGCGCAAGCTTTCCGTTACCGATTTGGGCGAACTTGCAGCCGATTTAATCGACGCGGCAACTTTAGTTTTGGGAGTATCGCAAGTTTTGGGTGGAGCGCATCCTTTGGCGGCACATGCGGCTTTTGTGGCAAATGCTCTGCGCCCAAAAACTAAATTCGTGTCGATTGTCGGTTCCTATGGTTGGGGCGGCAAAATGGTCGAACAGATCATCGGTACAATTCCACTTATCAAAGCCGAAATAATAGAACCCGTAATCGTTTTAGGTGCACCACGAGACGAAGATTTTGCCAAAATCGACGCACTTGCCGCAACTATTGCCCAAAAACATGCCGCAATTTGCACTCGCTGATATTTCTCAAAACTTGTGTATCCAGGCATCGACGGTTGCAAGATTTTTGCAGCCGTCTTTTTTTTGTGTGAAAAGTGAATTTTTTTGTGTGGCAAGTAAGGCAAAATAGCTAACTGATTTTTCGTGTGATGGCATTTTTCCAATGTGTGCTTCGGAAAATAGCGAAGTTATAACTCATTTATAATCAATAAGATAAATGGCGAAGGCGAGAAAAATTGCGCCACCACCGTAGGTAATATTGCGGGTGATGCATGTGCCAAAATTCGGGAATTTACCTGAGAAGGATGGCAAGGTGCCGTAATATAAATTCGGTGATATTTCCTGCTAAAATCGGTGATTGCGCCGATTTTCTTTTTTGACCCTGTGGACATCTTGGAGGTGAAGGAAAAAACAAACAAAAAAAATCTGGAGGGTTCCAATGAGAAACATCATCATCGCATCGTCACTTTGCCTGCTCATGGTGGGCGCCTTTGCCGAGACTTACATCTCGGGTTCGCTTTCGGGAACACTTTACCGCGATTTGTCTCCCTATTTCATCATCGCTAATGTTGAAATTCAACCTGGCGATAGTTTGATTGTCGAAGATGGAGTAGAGATTATTTTCAGCGGTTACTATCGCCTTACTGTTCGCGCAGATGCTGTGCTCAAATGCCGTGGAACTTATACCGATTCGGTTCGCGTTACCGCAACAAACCACACTGCTGGTTTCAACAGCATCGTTTTCGAAAATGCCTCTCCCGCTTGCTCGCTTTCATATTGTGCCATCGAATACGGGAACATCAACGGATTTTACCCGTACATTTTTGGTGGCGCCATCATGCTCAACAACACCGATGCCACCATACGCAATTGTCGCATTTCCGACAGCAAAGCACAATATGGTTGCGGTGGCGCACTTGGCATCTATCGCAGTGCACCGAAAGTTGAGTTTTGCAAATTCGAGAACAACTTTACCGTTTACAATGGCGGCGCAATTTACATCGATTCGAGCGCACCCGAATTCTTGGGATGCATTTTTGTTAACAACGTTGCCACACTTGCGGGCGGAGCTGTTGCACTCAATTTCGAATCTCGCGCCGAAGCAAAGAGCTGTGTTTTCAAAGGAAACGTTACCAACGCAGAAGGTGGCGCAGTTTATTTGCAAAACTCGCACTTCGCATCAATAAACAACACCATCGTCGAGAATCGCGCGGGAAGCACAGGCGGCGCCATTTACGTCGATTATGGTTCGCATGCAGAAGTTTTCAATTCAATCGTGTGGGGCAACACTGCCGCCGACGACAAAGAAATTTCGGTAACCTTTTACCCTGGTTATGCCTGCCGCCTCGAAGCAAAGTTCTCCGACATCCGCCAAGAAAAAATCACTGTTGCAACTGGCAGCGCACTCGTTTTTGACGCATCGAACGTTGCAATTGAGCCGGCGTTCTGCGTTTCGGGTTGTGTGCGCCTCAGCCCAGAGTGTGAGCTTGTTGACGGCGGAACAAACGAAGCTGATTTTCACGATGCCGGTTATGTTGCACCTTCAATCGACGTTTTCGGCAATCCTCGTCCGTGCGGCGAAACTTTCGACATCGGTGCCTGCGAATTTGTGCCAAAGCCCCAACTTTCGCTCAGCGATACAATTGTAAACTTCGGTGAAATCGCAGTTTCCGCGTCGGGTAGCCAACAATTAATCGTCGAGAATCTTGGTTATGCAGCGCTCGAACTTTTCTCGTTCACAATCGAAAATCCCGTCTTCAGCATCGAAGAATTTCCCGCAAGCGTATTACCACATTCGGCGGCGGCTTTGCAGATCAACTTCTCCAGCGAAGATACCGGACTTTTCCTCGATTCCATGATTGTGGCGACTAATGCAGACACTCAGGTCGTTGTCCTGAGAGCAGTTGCCTATCGTCCAGCTTCGGCGCAGGTTGAAATTACTTCGCTCGTGCTCGATCCAACTTGCGTTGGTCGTGAAACTAATGGGTTTGTTAATGTGCGAAACATCGGCGGCAGAGTTTTGAACTTAACTTCCGTTGAATGCACTTCGCCAGAGTTCGAAAATACTTTCTCGCACAGTGAAATAAACCCAGGGGAAGACGAAAATATCCAAATCTCATTCGTCCCAACTTCTGCCGGTGAATTCTCAACTATCTTGCACATCGAAACTAATGGCGGCAACTACGATATCCCCGTCTCCGTTAACGTTTTCGCCGCACCAAGCATTTATATAAGTTCATCGAACGTCGATTTTGGAGAAATTGCAGTTGGAACAACTTCCTCGATGAATATACAAATTGCAAACTATGGCGGATTTATTTTGCCCATCGACGAAATTGTTTTGCCCGAAGGTGTTTTTACAGTGTCGCACGATGAATTGCCCGAGCTTATTGCTGGCGAAACTTTCTCCATTAACGTCTCATTCAACCCAACCGAAACCGGAACTTTCTCAAACGTTATCGAAATTAGAACCCCTTACGGAAATAGAGAAATCGCGATTTCCGGAAGCGCATTTCTTGGTATCGCAGAAAATTCGTCGAACAAACCAACAAACTTCGACGTTCAAACTTATCCAAATCCCTTTAACTCTTCTATAACCATCGAATTCCAAAATCAAACCAAAGACGCACTTATCGAAATCTTCGACGTAAATGGAAAGCTTGTGCAACGATTCGAATCGGACAAAGTTGTATGGAACTCGTCGAACATCGAAACTGGAACATACTTCGTTCGCGCAACTTCCTCGGGTAATGTCGAAACTAAAAAGATTGAGTGCATAAAATGACGGGAGAATGTATATGAAATCTTTACTAATGTCCAAAATATGGCGTGGAGATGATGAACTTAACTCGAGAGTAATAGAAATAATAATATACATAGTTGCAATAATCTTCATGCTCGAACTAATCTACGTGATAAAACTTTAAAAACAAAATACGACGGAGGAAAATACAATGAGAAACATCAAACTTAAATCTCGCAATAATAAAGTCGCGGCTTACGTGGCAACAATATTCTTCAC
Organism: uncultured bacterium; assembly: GCA_964443405.1. GTDB lineage: Bacteria > UBP14 > UBA6098 > B30-G16 > B30-G16 > CAYUDB01. The sequence goes on from CAYUDB010000015.1 coordinate 13,547, forward strand.
AATAGCTGCAATTGCTGTGACTGTTAACGTAGGGTTTTTCGCAAGTGCTCTAAATCTTTCAAGTAATGAAGTTCTTCTTGGCGCATTGACTATACTATTTTCAATTACGACAACAGTTTCTTCGATGATGTATATAAAGCGTCGCAACGATTTCGAAAAGATTTTTGATGTTGTCTCAAGTATTTTCCCCGATGCAATACTTGTTTCGGACGATAAAGAAAAGGTTGTGCTCGCGAATGAAGCTGCCGGCAAGTTGTTGAATCGTCCTGTGGAAGATATTTACGGAGCTTCACTTGATGAACTATTTGAGGAGAAGTTTGCCGACGATGCTTATTGTGAAAACCAACTTCTCGACTATAAGCGCGAAGGTTTTCATTGCAGTCTCGGAATTTGCAAACCTAAGTACGGAGAAAATTTGGCTGTTGAAATAATTCGTCGCGAGCTGAAAAATGAATTTGGAAGTGTGATTATACTTCGCGACATATCTGTTCGCGCAAAAGTGCAAAAGGATGCAGAACGCACAATGAAGAGCGCAAAAGAAATATTCGGTGCACTTTCGGAAGGGCTTATGATTTTCGAACATTTCTCGAATGGAGAATATATTTTGACCGATACAAATGTTCGCACAAAAGAGCTTTTTGGAAAAAGCATTACACATATGAAAGGTAATGACGTGCGCGAAGTATTTTCGCCTGTGCTTTCATCGAAATTGCTTGAAGCTTTCTTTAATACAACCAATGACAAAGGAGTTTACGAGTTTGACGACATTGAATATTTCAATGGCAAAATGAAAAAGGCTTTTCACTACAAAGTTTCGAGGGTTGACGAGAAAAATTTCGCTGTGATAATGGAGGATTTGACAGAGATAAAGTTTTTGCAGCTCAATGCTACAGAATTTGAAAAGAATTTTTGGCTTTTGGCGGAGAATAGTTTATGTGGAGTCATCGTGCTTCGCGAAGGTGTGTTTAAGTATGTGAACCCGGCATTTACGCAAATATTTGGTTACACAAGAGATGAAGTTATCGGGCGCATGAATCCAATGGACATTTCACATCCCGAAGATCGCGAAGTGTTTGTGAAAAATGTTATAAGAGGTATAAAAAGTCGCGACAAATATGTTTACTTCAATTTCAAAGGTGTAACAAAGTTTGGCGACACGATAGAAGTTCTTTTGCAGGGCAAAGAGATAGTTTTGCACAATCAAGTGATGCTTTTGGCGACGATTGTGAATGTTCAGAGCGTGAAAATAGAACATGCGCACGATAAAAGAAAAAGTTCGGCGAAAGTTGCAACAGATTTGCACCCGCTTTACGCGAATATGCAGTTGTTTCGAACAGATAAGGAGTTTGTAGAACTTTTATCCGAGTATGTTCGACAGCTTGAAGATAAGGAAATTGAATTTTCGCAAATGAAACATAAGACTTTGGCAGCGTAGAACTTTTGACATGCTGTGTTTTACAAAGCTTCGATAGTTGACATAAAAAGTTTGTGAACGGCGATAAAAATTTCGACATACAAAATAAAGTGGTGATGCTTGAAAATAAAAACTGCTAAAACGAAAGCTTTTCATCGACGTGATAAAATAAAAATTTTTGCAACAACGGAGAGGTTTTTTGATAATAAAAAAGTTTGTTTAAAGGTTTTTCGAACGCGGTAGAAAGTTGAAATAGATAGATTGCAAACTCACAAACTGCACTTGTTAAACGAAATAGAACGGAGGATAACTGAAATAAAAACTGCTAAGCCGAAAGTTTTTCATCGACGTGATAGAATAAAAATTTTTGCAACAACGGAGAGATTTTTTGATGATAAAAAGGTTTATCTAAAGGTTTTTGGAACGTGGTAGAAAGTTGAAATAGATAGATTGCAAACTCACAAACTGCATCTGCTAAACAAAATAAAACGGAGGATAAAGTCAATAAAAACTGCTAAAACGAAAGGTTTTCATCGGTGAATAGAAATGAAAAGTTAGGCAACAAGGGAGAGATTTTTGAGAGATGACAAAGATGATTGGGAAGTGTATATAAATGATTTGATCGATTACCAAGCCCACCTCATAAATGAAATAACCCACAATAAAGCTACTGACAACCCTCCGGCGAAAGATTATCTGTAAGAATCTTTCGCCAAATTATTTTATATCGATGCAAAAGTTTCTCGCATTGATGATAAAAGTTTTCGATTTGATGACAAAGAATTTCGTCAGTTGAATATGGCAAGTTTTGTTAATGCAAAATTTTTCGGGAACGTTTACAAAACATTTGGATTAATGATTTTTTTATTTGGAATTGATTCCGAAACATTTGGATTTGATGAAAAACTTTTCGGGAACACTTCCGAAAGATTTTTACTTACTAAAAAACTTCTCGGGAATGTTTACGGAAGATTTTTGCTTAATGAAATACTTTTTGGAAACAATAAAATATTTTCAAAACTTATTGATAAAAAGTTTTGAGTTGATGAAATGAAATTTTGATTTAATGACGAAAGATTTCGACTTGATGAAATAAAGTTTTGACTTAATGACGAAAGATTTTGAGTTGATGACAAAAAATTTTGACTTAATAAAAAATTTTACACGGCAGATGAAAAACTTTCATGGGAAATATATATTTTTATTTGCATCAATGATTTACAATTTTTATGAGCGTTTGAAAAACTTTTTGTGGATGAAAATTTACATTTTGGAGCTTTTAATAATACTTGTTTTGATAAAAAAGATAATTGAGTGGTTAATTTATCAGATTTTACCAGGGAAAAAAGATTTTGACAAGAGTTTTATGAAAATTGTGACAATTAAAAATATGATTTTCGCAGTGAAAAACATGGCGGGAATGCTGAGAAAAATTTACAAGTAATGTCAATTAAAAATTTGCTCGATTTCGGAGAAAATTTGTGTGGGTGCCAAAATAAAAAGTATGTCTCCCGACTGCAAAATAGTGTTGCCCTTTGGCGGAACGATGTTGCCATTGCGGATAATTGAGGTGATGAGGATATTTTTGTCGAGATTTAACTCGGAAATTTTACTTCCCAAGACTTTTGCGTCGTTGACGAGATGAATTTCGAGCATATCGTGTTCACTTTTGCGAACTCCGTGAAGCTCCATGGAATAGGGATTTTTGGTTTGCGCGTTTACCGATAATTTCAAAAGACGTGCAAGTTTGCCCAAAAAGCTTCCCTGAAGCACGCATGAGATGAAAACAACTGCGAAGATGATGTTGAAGATGAGGTCGGCGTGATCCATTTTGAAGGCGGAAGGATAAGTTGCTAGCACGATGGGAACGGCACCTTTTATGCCACCGTAGGAAATAAAAAACTTTTCGCCGAAAGATAATTTGGAACGAATAGTTGAAATTAGCACGGCAACTGGGCGCGCCACGAAGATGATTAACATGGAGATGACGATTGCTTCTTTCCATATGTAGATGAAATTTCTTGGGAAAGCGAGTAAACCGAGCATTAGGAAGAGAAAAAAGTTTGCGAATGAGTTGATACCTTCGAGGAAATTGCTCACGGACTTTTTTGCGACGAAACTGCAATTTCCCAGCCTATAACCCATGATGAACACGGCGATGATACCGTTTGCGGCGCAAGTGTTTGCGATGCTGTAACAGAATAAAATGTTTCCCACGATGAGTATATAATAGTATCCACGGTTTTCGAACTCGAGTTTGTCGAATAGAAATTTGGTTGCGACACTGACAATGAAACCTATGGAGATTCCGCCGATGAATTGCCAGATGATATTGATTGCCAAGTTGATAGGGCTTTTGGTTATCCCGACGGCGAGGCTTGCGAAAGTGATGGTGAGGATAATTGCGAGAGGATCGTTCAATGCGGACTCGACATTTAAGATGGCGGCGATACGATCTTTAATTGGGTATTGACGAGTGATAGACATAACAGCGGCAGCATCAGTTGAGGCAATGATAGCGGCGATGGTCATGGAAGTGAAAAAGTTGAACGACGAGATTTTGTAGATGATTATGCCGAGAACAAAAGTAGTTGCCACAACGCCGAGAGTTGCGAGCGTGAAGCCAATTTTTGCGGCGAGTTTGATTTGTTTTTTTGTGGTACGAAAACCACCGTCGAAGAGGATGAAGACGAGTAAAATGTCGGCAATTTTTTTTGTCAGCGAGGCATCATCGAAATAAAACAGGTTGAGAACGTCACTTCCGGAGAGAATCCCGATGCCCAAGAAAGCGATAAGAACTGGCACGTTGTATTTGGAACTAATTTTGGCAAAAACCACTGCCGCGATAATGAGAAATGAAATTAATAGAAGCATGATAAAAAATTTTCCCTCACTGTTTGCGAAAATTCATGAGCGATAAAAGTATTTTAATGAATGGATATTGTAAGTCAAAATTTTTCTGAAAAAAGTTTGCTCGAAGAGAAAGTAACTTTTGTAGAGAGCGAATTTGGTTGTGCGTATTACGAACATAAATTTATTAATGACGAGAAACAGTTACGAACGTATTTAATTAATTTCCATGAGCATATGGAATTTTTGGTAAATGAGAAAGTTAATTTGGTAGATGTAAAACATTTTCGCACTACTGATTACTTGCGCGGGTGAATGGCAAAACGAGATTTGTAGTCTGAGCAAATGAGTTTTGTGTTGTGATGAAGAAGTTTGAAAGTGAATGAGGAAAATTTGTGAGCTGATAAATGAGATTTGTGAACGAAAAAAAGTAAAAAATGTTGTTTTACAGGCAATTTTCATGGTTTATATTGAAAAAAACGAGCGCAAGCGAAAGAAAATTGGAGGGAAAAATGAGCTTAGGACAAATCACAGCGCCGCGCGGTGGCGAAAAAACTTGCAAGAGTTGGCACCAAGAGGCAGCGATGCGTATGCTGATGAATAACCTCGACCCACAAGTTGCCGAGGCACCCGATGAACTCATCGTTTACGGTGGAAGAGGCAAAGCCGTGCGCGACGAAGAGAGCTTTCATCGTATAATTGCCGCATTGCGCAACCTCGAAAACGACGAGACGCTTCTCGTGCAAAGCGGCAAGCCTGTCGGGATTTTGCGCACGCACGAACATAGCCCACGGGTGATAATCGCGAACAGCAATTTGGTTCCACATTGGGCAACCTGGAAGCATTTTGACGAATTAGAGCGCCGCGGACTCATAATGTATGGACAAATGACCGCCGGCAGCTGGATTTACATCGGCACGCAAGGCATTTTGCAAGGAACTTACGAAACATTTGCCGCAGCCGGGCGCAAACGTTTTGGCACCGACAACCTCGAAAAGAAACTCGTCGTGAGCGGAGGTTGCGGCGGCATGAGCGGAGCACAACCTTTGGCTGCCACAATGACCGGCGCTACATATTTAAGTGCGGAGGTCAACGAAGCGCGCGCACAAAAACGCATTGCCACGCGTTACCTCGATGAAATCGAACATGTGCTTGATGCTGCAATCGACCGCGCAATGGATTACAAAAATGCGGGCATCGCGAAGAGCATTTGTTGGATAGGCAACATTACCGAGCTTTTGGCGCGGCTTATCGAGCGAAACATTACGCCCGAATTCCTCACCGACCAAACTTCTGCCCACGATCCGCTCGAAGGTTATGTTCCCGACGGCATGACTTTTGCCCAAGCTCTGGAACTTCGCGCTACCGATGCAGAACATTATCGCCAGGAAGCTTTTCGCACAATGGCAAAGCATGTTCGCCAGATGATGCTTTTGCAATCTCGTGGCGCCGAAACTTTCGATTACGGCAACAATTTGCGCGGCAATGCCGTAGCCGGTGGTTTTTTGCCCGAAGCCGAAGCTCGCAACACCGATGGCACATGGAAATATCCAGGTTTTACGCCCGCGTATATTCGCGATTTATTTTGCGAAGGGCAAGGACCATTTCGTTGGGCAGCGCTTTCGGGCGACCCAGAGGATATTTTCACCATCGATGATGAATTGTTAAAACTTTTTCCCGAAAAAGTGCACCTTCACCGTTGGATAAACCTCGCTCGCGAACGTGTGGCATTTCAGGGTTTGCCTGCGCGAATTTGTTGGCTGGGATATGGCGAGCGGCATCGTGCTGGGCTTCTATTTAACCGCCTTGTGCGCGAGAAAAAACTGCGTGCCCCAATAGTTATTGGTCGCGATCATCTCGACTGTGGCAGTGTTGCGTCGCCCAACCGCGAGACCGAAGCAATGCTCGACGGTTCTGATGCTATTGCCGACTGGCCCCTTTTGAACTTTGCGGTGAACGCGATTTCGGGCGCATCGTGGGTTTCGTTCCATCATGGTGGTGGAGTTGGCATGGGTTATTCGCTGCACGCAGGGCAAGTTACCGTCGCTGACGGCTCGCAAGAGATGGACATTCGGCTTACGCGTGTGCTCACCAACGACCCTGGCATGGGTATTTTCCGCCACGCCGATGCCGGTTACGATAAAGCTCGTTCTTCTGTCGGGCATAATTTGCGTATTTTGTAACGGCAGTTATGAAATATTGCCGCGAATCTTACGAAAATCTGGGCACGCATAGCGTGTGTTTCAGCACCTACGGCGCCTTACCTTTTGACGATTTGCTACACTAAAAAACTTTATTGGTCAGGAGGCGTAGCCTCTGAAGAGCATGCTTCGCATGCCGTAGCCTCTGAAGGGCATGCTTCGCATGCGAAAACGCGGAGCGTTAACGGAAAAGCTTTTGGCAAAAGCGGTGACGATGTTTATGCGGCTGCTCGGAAATTTTGCGCACGTTGATGAGATTGGCTTCTGAGGCACGTAAGGAAATGCGCGAACCCAAAACCTCGATTTCGAGAGGGTCACCTAGCGGGGCAAACCGAACAAATTCGATTACCCTGCCAGGAAAAATGCCCAAATCGAGCAGGCGCTGGCGCAATTCGCCTTCACCATGCACTTCTTCAACTTCGGCAAGTTCGCCGGGTTTAAGTTCGGTAATAGACATTTTCCCCCATTATAATCTTGGACGCAAGTTATGCGAAAATTCGCGCAAAGCAAATTTTGTTTTTGAAAAAAATTGTCGCACCATGCAGAATTTCTAAAAGTGTTCTCTGTTGGCAAAGTGCGTTGTGAAATTTTTGTATTTGTGTGTTCGCAAAATATCGTATCTTGACGCTATGAAGGCATTGAGGCTCGAAAAAGTTTCCAAGCGCTACGGTGATTTTACCGCGCTTGATGACGTGTCGTTTGAAGTGGAACATGGCGAAATAGTTGGGCTTTTGGGCACCAACGGCGCTGGAAAAACCACCACCATGCGCATAATTACCACCTATTTGCCACCATCGTCGGGCAGTGTTGAAGTTTGCGGCTACAATCTTGCCACAGATGCCGAAAAGATTCGCGAGAACGTTGGTTATATGCCCGAAAACCCGCCACTCTATCGCGACATGAAAACTAGCGATTTTCTGCGTTTTGTATGCAACCTAAAAAAAATACCGACAAGCGAAATGCTAGCCGCACTCGATTTTGTGCGCGAAAAATGCGGGCTTGCACCTGTGTGGGATGAATTTTTGTTTGCGCTTTCAAAAGGTTATCGTCAGCGAGTAGGGCTAGCTTCGGCAGTGGTGGCAAAACCAAAGCTCATCATCCTCGACGAACCG
>CAYUDB010000016.1:0-20311 GCA_964443405.1 uncultured bacterium
CTGTGGACTGGTTGAAAGCAAGGCATTCGCGCATAACCGATTGCGTGAATTTAAATCCTTCTTCTTTGTCAACAACTGTTATTCTTGCTACCAAAAAATCTTTCGCGCTACCTTCAAGGCGTATATATAAAGTTCGCCCATCTGATTTTTGCAAACCGTCTATGTTGACAACGCAGATTTCCTTTGCGTCATCGGCGATGTATGGTATTTTTGCTTCGTCGAGCATGAGCTTGAGATCGGTGAAGCTTTTTGCAAAAACAAGGTTCGCGACCAAAACCAAACATAATGTTGCCAGTAAGTTACGCATTGTTAGCCTCCATTTCAGCGCTTTGCGCGCTTCGATATTTGAAACCGCTCGCGCTTTGTGCTGCAGGATTGCTTTTTTTTCGCCTGCATAAGCATTTTATTTGCGAAAAGCGCAGAAAAATATAATATTGTTGCACAGTTTAGGCAAGGAATAACTTTGGCACGCAAAATAGCTTTTAGCGCAATCTGCATCTGGTGGATTGCCACGATGGTGTTTCTCAATTCGAGTACCGCTTCGGCGCAGAAAACCTTCGCGCCCGAAATCGACATCATAGTTGTTGGCAAGCTCGAGAAACAGACGTGGCATTCAATATATTATAAAGGCGAGAAAATTGGCTATGCAAGCAGAGCCTTGCAAAAAATAGGCAGCGCATTTCTTGCTACCGACATCACTTACTTCAGAATGCCGGTTGGTGGTGTTGTGCAAGAGGTTTTGGCACAATCGCTTACCACAGTTGATTCTACTTTTGCCGTTCGCACATTTTCTTTCGAAATACAGAGCGGAGCATATCGCGCCACTGCTGAGGGTAAAGTGGAGAATGGTAAAATTAGAGCCGTGCTAACAACTCCCGAAAGCTCAGATTCGCTTTCGATTCCGATCGAAGGGGAGCTTTATTCACCGTCATTTTTGCCTGACATGTTCATCGCTGCCAAACGTGCCGGGAAGGAATTCACTGGCATAGCTTCCTTTGAGCCGCTCTCGCTTTCGCGTTCTACTTATCAAATTCGTTGGTCGCGAAGAACAAAGCGCAATGTGCTTGGCACCGAACGCGAAGTGTGGAAGCTTTTAGTCGAGGCTTCGGGCATGTCTTCGGAAATGTGGGTGGACGATGACGGAAATGTGGTTTACGAAACCTCGCCTTCGGGCTTCGAGCAAATAATTGATGAACCGAATGATGCCCTGCGCTTCGATTTGTCCCAGTCGGGAAACAGCGATTTGCTAACGGGCTTCGGCATTCGCGCGAAGTGGGGTTCAAAGGTCGAGGCGCGAGACGCATATTACGCCGAGTATGTTCTCGACAAAAATGCGATTCAATTGCTCGAACTCGCGGATTTCAATCAGGTTCTCGCGGGAGATACATTGCGCATCTGCTCACAAGGTTTCGCACAAACGCAAAAATCACCGCTTCCAACGCCAGCTGATACTGCCGAAGAGCCGTTCATACAGAAAAACGACAAGCGCATTACTCGCGCCGCGCGAAAAATCGTCGGCGATGCGACGGATACACTCGAAATGGCGCAAGCTTTGTTCCAACACCTGTATTCCAACGTCAAAAAAGAGTACCAAAGTTCCATCCCATCGGCGCTCGATGTGCTCGCCAAGATGCGCGGAGACTGCAACGAGCATGCCACACTGTTCGCCGCGCTCGCGCGTTCGCTCAACATCCCGACGCGCATCAACATCGGGCTTGTCTATATGCCCGAGACGGGGTATTTTCTCTATCACGCGTGGAATCAATGCTTTATCGCGGGAAAATGGCACTCGTTCGACGCGACCATCGGGCAGTCGCCGGCAGACGCAGCCCACATAAAGTTGCTCTCGGGCAGCCTCGAGAAACAAGTGCAAATCATAAGGTTATCCTCGCTCACCATCACGGTGCTCGATGCCAAGGAGTTTTGTCCGTGAGCCAGCGTATCGTTCTGCTCGGCTCAACAGGCTCGATCGGCACCCAGACCCTCGACGTCGTTGCTCGCATGCGCGAAGATTTTCAGATTATAGCGCTCGCTGCGGGCACAAACGCGCAACTTCTTGCCACACAAATCTCTAGCTTTTCACCCAAATACGCTTTCATCGCCGACACCACGCGAGCGCATGAGCTTGCCGCGGCATTTCCGCGCACGCAAATGCTTTCGTCGCCCGCCGAGCTGGACGCTTTGGCGGCATTGCCGGAAGCGGATGTCGTTGTGAACGCGATAGTTGGGGCTCGGGCGTTGTCGCCGTCGTTGTCAGCGGTGCGTGCGGGCAAGCTGCTGTGCACCGCGAACAAAGAATCGTTGGTCATGGCGGGCGAATTTTTGACGCGCGAGCTTGCAGCGTCGGGTGCGCGGATAATTCCCATCGACTCGGAGCACTCCGCGTTGTGGCAGGCGATGCGGGCGGGTGAGCGCGCGGAAATCGCGTCGCTTATACTGACAGCGTCGGGGGGTCCGTTCTTTCGCACGAGCTGCGATTTGTCGCAAATTTCGCCGAGTTCCGCTCTCGCGCACCCGAATTGGTCAATGGGGGCGAAGATTTCCATCGATTCGGCGACAATGATGAACAAGGCGTTGGAAGTCATCGAAGCATTTTGGCTTTTTGCGGTTCCCGCGTCGCAAATTCGCGTGCTCATCCATCCTCAGAGCATCGTCCACTCGATTGTGGAGTTCATCGACGGGTCGCAGATTGCGCAAATGTCGTTGCCAGACATGAGATTGCCGATTCAATACGCGCTTACGTTTCCTCATCGGCTTCCCACGCCAACGCGAGCGCTCGACCTGTCGAAAGTGGGCACGCTCGAGTTTTTCGAGCCGGATATGACGCGATTTGCAGCGCTTCCGGCGGCTTACGAGGCGCTCGAACTGGGAACAAGTGCAGCTTCAGCGCTTTCTTCGGCAAACGAGGCGGCAGTTGCGGCGTTTTTAGCGGAGCGCATTTCATTCTCCGACATAACTTTACGAGCAATATCGGCAATGCGTGAGTTTGCATCGTTTGGCGCGACCTCAGTTTCGGACATCTTGGAACTTGACGCGCAGGTTCGTGAGCATTTCGCGCGTTCTCTATAGATGTTTCCGTGCTTTTGTGGTGCTGTGACGTGTGGTGTATCGGCAATTCTGTAAGTTTTTACCGAAAATCCGTGAGTTTTAATTAATTTTGCGTGAAATTTGATTATGAATCCGCAGCTTTTCACACATGTTTCGCGAAAATTACGCATAAAGCCGCGCATTATATTTATCGAATCGTGCTTTTGTGGTGCTGTGACGTGTGGTGTATCGATAAAATTTTTGGCTTAATTCAAAATATTTTTTTTAATTGTAATCATAGCGCAAAAGCTATAAATTTAATCGTTAAGATTTATAATAGCTGTTTTTATTTAATCCACGCAAACGCGAGATATAAAAGCAAATTTTAGCAAAATAGCCGCAAACATGCAAGTTTACTTCACCTCAGCGTAAAAATAAATACAAGTTACGTGAAAAAAAGCCACAAAAGCGTAAACTAAATTCAAACTAACGTGAAGCTTTTTCACGCTAACGTTAAAAGTATTTAAGTTCGCGTTAAATATGATAAAAAAAGCGTAAAATAGATTCAAGATAGCGTTAAATAGATTAACAAAATCGTCAATTGTATCGGTAAAAGCGTAAAAGTTATTAACAGTAGCGTAAGATTGATCAACTATTGCGCGAAGCTCATCAACAATATCGAGAAAATTATTAAGCAAAGCGTCGGCAAGATTCATCATATCTAAAAAATTATTTACGAAATCGAAAAGATTTTTTTGAAATTGTAAAAAAAAGCTTGACAAAACTTTAGTAGATCATATAATAAAAATAAGATTCGAGACAATCAAAAAAGGAGGAGGTTATGGCGACGTTAAAGTCGAATGATGTGGGGCACGACAATGAGGAGCTTCGCGGTAGTCGGTTGCAACTCATTGAAGCAAACTTACTTAGCTATTATGCTGAGCTAGGTTTCACTGCCGAAAGCCCAATTGCGGTCTGGGGAAAGCAGAGCTATACTCACTGGATTGATGTGCTCTCTACCGCGGCGCTCGAAGATGGTCAGCTAAATGAGGCTTATCAGGAGTATCACCTGAAATTTGCCGAGACGCGCAATTATTTTCAAGGCGCTAAAGACTTGCTGCGCTCCATCATAGAGGATTTGCAAAAAAATGACGACGCCATGGAAGCCTATGGCATAATGAAGCCTTCCCCGACGAAGCGTCTCGAACTCGTTGGCACGATTGAGCAGCTCAAAAAACAGGATGCGATTTTCAAAGCTGCTGGTGATCCGCGCGTTTTGCCGGATATGATTGTCGCGAATTTGGTTATGCTGAAAGATCAAATGCAAGCACTTTGGGCGCAAGCTATTGCTAAGAAAGAACTTTCGTCAAATGCTTACGATGTTAAGAAAAAAACGTTCGCTGAAGACACTGATAAGCTCAGGGTGCTGTATAATACTGCCAAGTTTGTCTGGGGAGCTGACAGTGCGAAGCTTAATTTGCTCGGTTTTGTGCCAAAATCTGAGGTTTGGACTGCCAACGAAAACGTAGCTTTGCCAGCACCAAAGAACTTTGAGTTAGATATTAACGCTCAGGAGTTCAAATGGGAAGAAGTGGCGAAGGCAACTGGCTATGTCGTTGAATATAAACCAGATGGTGCAAATCATTACACCGTTTTAGGTCGCACAATCGACACGACTATGCCTCGAATCGACCCGCTTATCGGCAAGCATTCCTTCCGAGTGGCTGCGCTCGACGGCGACTATACTGGCGAATACTGCCCGGCGATTGAGGTTGAGATTCATGCACTTGCGCCAATCGCGAATTTCAGATGGGAAAGCGCAGACGAGATGCTTCGCTGGGATATTGTCGAGGGTGCTCTCGATTATCTGGTGCTTGCCAACGATGAGCCGTTTGGCGAGACCATTCACGTGAATTTCATGCACGTTGCGCCGGATCCGGAAGTCGATCTCAAAATGCAGGTTTGGGCTACAAATGGTTATTATGCCACGCCGCGCACTGAAGTTGTCATTATTCCGAAAGCACTTTAAGTTTTTTGTGCAACAGTTTACGCCTCATCGAGTTGAAACAACAATTCGGTGGGGCATTTTTTTGCGAAGGTGAGTCTGTTTTAAGGGATGACTACCTATATATACGTTTTTGCGAAAAATCTTCGCAAAATTGAAAACGAAATCCGCGTTGAAAGTGGCGTAAGCCACAGAAAAATCGTTATATTTCGCGAAATGATTGTTGAAAAGCGCGGTGAGAATGGCGAAAGCCAAGTTTCGATTAGTAATCTTTGCGAAATTGTCTAAAAAGCGCACGTTTTTGTAAAAAATCTTCGCAAAATTGAAAACGAAATCCGCGTCGAAAGTGGCGCAAGTCACGGAAAAATCGTTATATTTCGCGAAATGATTGTTGAAAAGCGCGGTGAGAATGGCGAAAGCCAAGTTTCGATTAGTAATCTTTGCGAAATTGTCTAAAAAGCGCACGTTTTTGTAAAAAAGCTTCGCAAAATTGAAAACGAAAGCCACGTCAAAAGTTGCTAGAGCCGCGTTGAAAGTGGCGTAAGCCACAGAAAAATCGTTATATTTCGCGAAATTATTGTTGAAAAGCACGGTGAGAATGGCAAAAGCCAAGTTTCGATTAGCAATTTTCGCGAAATTGTCTAAAAAGTGCACGTTTTTCTAAAGAATCTTCGCAAAATTGAAAGTGAAGACAAAGTTACAAACGGCGAAAGCCACGGAAAAATTGTTATATTTCGCGAAATGATTGTTGAAAAGCGCGGTGAGAATGGCAAAAGCCAAGTTTCGATTAGCAATTTTCGCGAAATTGTCTAAAAAGCGCACGTTTTTATTAAAAATCTTCGCAAAATTGAAAACGAAAGCCGCGTTGAAAGTGGCGCAAGCCGCGGAAAAATCGTTACATTTCGCGAAATGATTGTTGAAAAGCGCGGTGATAATGGCGAAAGCCAAGTTTTGATTAGTAATCTTTGCGAAATTATCTAAAAAGCGCACGTTTTTGTAAAGAATCTTCGCAAAATTGAAAGTGAAGACAAAGTTACAAACGGCGAAAGCCGCGTTGAAAATGGCGAAAGCCACGGAAAAATCGTTATATTTCGCGAAATGATTGTTGAAAAGCGCGGGGATAATGGCGAAAGCCGCGCGACAATAAACAAGCGCTTCGCTTGGTGCGAAAAAAGCCTAGTTTCGATGCAAAAAAAAGACGCCCAATGCAATGCATTGAACGTCAAGAGTTTCGAGAAAGGCGCTTATTTTGAACTCTTTTCCTCGACGGGCTGCTCGACGAAGAATTCTGCCCGTCTGTTTCGCTCTTTTGCCAACTCGGACGACCCCGGAACCAATTGTTGCTCCTCGCCGCGCAAGATGACTCGCACCATCGTCGTGTCAACTCCCTGTTCGAAGAGGAAGTTTTGCAGGTTCGTGCCCACGCGCGCCGCGCGGTTGACGTTGTACTTCGGGCTGCCCTCCGAATCCGTGTAGATGTGGACTTTGGTCACGCGATCGGGGTACGCGCGGATGCGGGTGGAGACGCGGTTGAGGGTGTTGAGGGCGGCGGCGGTGAGAGAGAGAGTCTCGTTGAAGAGATTGTAAACAATTACGCCGTGGACAGTTGCGACGGTCGGGCAACCGAAGCGATCGACGTCGAAACCGGTGGGCGTTTTCGCGCAAAGGTCGATGCCGTTCGCGACCCCGTCCTCATCGCTGTCGATTGGGCAACCGAGGTTGTCGACGAGGGCGCCAAAGGGCGTGCTGAGGCAGGAATCGGCGTAGTCTGGGACGCCGTCGCGGTCGTCATCGCGGGCACAACCGGCGGTGTCCACCAAAATGCCGGCGGGCGTCTCGTCGCAGCGATCGACCCCGTCGAAAACGCTGTCGCCATCGGTGTCCATTGGGCAGCCGAAGTCGTCAACGAGCGCGGCAAATGGAGTGCGCGGGCAGCGATCGTAGCTGTCGAACACGCCATCGGCGTCAGCATCGAGGGCACAACCGTTGTCATCGACGGCGGCGCCGTAAGGTGTTGCGGGACAACTGTCTCGATAGTCCTCGACGCGGTCATTGTCGGCGTCATGGTAGCCAAAGCGCAGCTCGCATAGGACGCCGCCTCCGTATATGCTGTGATTTGTAACGGGGTAGCGGTCAAACATGGCGTGGACACCGACTTGCAAGAGGTGTGATAACGAATATTTTACGGAAACATTGCCACCGAAAACGGCATCGGCGTCGCCGTCGGCAATGGCAAGCCCTAATTGCGGCGCGGCTGTGAACGTAACTTTCGGCGAGATGGGCAAATACAACTCTCCTGTGCCCGCAAGAGACGCGAAAGTGGCATCGTTTTCCGCGAAATGCCTCAATGCAAGCGTTCCACCTAACCGCATGTCCCACAGGTGGTAATGAAGGACGCTCAGCTTAGCACCAAATCCGCTCGACGGCGAATTTTGCGCACGCGACTGCACCAAAGCCGCGCTCAACTGCGACGAAACGTAGCCCGCCGCCGGCGCCACCGCAAGCGCAAGCGACAAAGCGACGGGTGCTAGTCGGCTTGCGAGGCGCGATTTGCCGAAAATTGTAAGTTTGTGTTGGTTCATTTTGCGTATTTGTTAAGAATTTTTGCGTTCGATAGGAGCAGTTTCGCGTGGCGGCGAAACGTGCGTAAGTTTTTGCAGTTCAAAGATTAGCGACAGTGGTAGAAAATTACGCGTTTGCGATGAAAAATTGCGTTTTGATGATAAAAAGTAACGATTTTCATAGAACATTTTGCGCGTGGCAGTAAAAAGCTGGCGCTGCGGCGATAACAGAAAACGTTTGGTGCAATTTGTTTCACGCGCAGATGGTTGCAAAGAACGTATTTCAGTTTGCGTTAAGCGATTTTCATAAAACGTATTGCGTGAATGACTTACATCGTTCGGAGATGGTGAGCCAGTAAGGCGGCGTGCCGCTAAAAGGAGGCGATACGCCTCAAATGTGCTGCGCGTGGCAGTAAAAAGCTGGCGCTGCGGCGATAACAGAAAACGTTTGGTGCAATTTGTTTCACGCGCAGATGGTTGCAAAGAACGTATTTCAGTTTGCGTTAAGCGATTTTCATAAAACGTATTGCGTGAATGACTTACATCGTTCGGAGATGGTGAGCCAGTAAGGCGGCGTGCCGCTAAAACGAAGCGATACGCCTCTGAGACGAGGCGCTCCGCCTCAAAAAGGAGGCTCATTGGTGCTCCAGGCGGACGATTTTCGCGCCAAGTTGCCCGAGTCGGGTCTCGATGCTCTCGTAACCGCGGTCGATGTGCCGGACTTGCTCGATGAACGACACGCCCCGCGCCGCCAAACACGCGGCAATCAGCCCCGCGCCCGCGCGGATGTCCGTCGCCTCGACGCGCGCGCCCTCAAGTGCCGCGACCCCCTCGATTGTGGCGCGGTCCGCTTGGTGCGTGATCTGGGCGCCCAGGCGAAGCATGTCGTTGACGAAGATGAAGCGGTGCTCGAATATGCGCTCCCAGACGTTACTGACACCGCGCGCAAGGGTAAGTGCAGCAATGAATTGGGGTTGGAGGTCTGTGGGGAAGCCCGGGTAGGGATCGGTGACGAGGCTCACAGGTTGGATGACCTTCGGCGCCTCGAGGCTCACGCCGCCGTCGATGAGCGACACGCGCGCGCCCATTTCCTCGAGCTTGAACAGGGGCATCGCGAGGTGCTCGTGGTCGATGCCCAGGATTTCGACGCTGCCGCCCGCGCACATGGTCGCGCAAAGGTAGGTTCCGGCTTCGAGCCTGTCGCCGATGGGGTTGAAATTCGCGCCGTGCAGTCGTTCGACGCCGTCGATGATGATTTTGGAGCCGCCGTCGAAGGAAATTTTGGCGCCCATGGCGTTGAGCAGGCGGGCAAGGTCGGCAACTTCGGGGTCTTGCGCGGCGTTGTAAAGGGTTGTGCGACCGCGGGCTAAGGTCGCTGCCATCAAGACGTTCTCGGTGCCGGTGTGCGTCGGGCGATCGAAGAAAACGTTGGCGCCGTGGAGGTCGTTGGCGCGGGCAACGGTGAAACCGCGCTCGTCAACGATGTTCGCGCCGAGGCGAGCGAAGCCGCGAAGGTGTTGGTCGATGGGACGGCTGCCGATTGCGCAGCCTCCGGGCTGGGAAACGCGGGCTTCGTGGAAGCGTGCGAGGAGCGGACCCATGACAACGAAGCTCGCGCGCATGCGATTCACGAGGTGGTAGGGGGCTTCGGTGCTCGCGACGGCGGTTGCGTCGATGGAGAGCGCGTGGGTTTGGCGGTCGAACACGACGCGCGCGCCGAGGAACTCGAGAACCTCGATCATGGTTCGGAGATCGGCGATGTCCGGGACGTTTTGCAGGCAAACGACGCCGTCAGAAGCGAGGAGAGCGGCAGCCATCATTGGCAGCACGGCGTTTTTGGCGGCACGAACGGCGACTGAGCCACAAAGCGGCACGCCGCCGTGAATTTCGAAGGAGTCATTCATAATATATCTCACGTTAAGTGTTTTTCATTCGGCGCAACGGAAAAAAATCCTTGCGCGAAAGTTTTGCAGCTTGTCGATTTGGGTAAAATCTTTGTCGCGACTGTAATTTTGTGCCTCGCGATCATTTTTGTGCGACGCGCCCGTGCGAAAAAAGCTGAGGCGGTAGCGGCAATGGATTTCGTGACGGCAGAAAATGGTATATATAGGTAGGCAATTTTTTCCGTGCAATTGGAAATGGAGAACGTTTGTCGCGGCACATTTTGCGCTGACCAGCCGACTAAAAAAAAGCCCTCGACCGATAAAGACGTTGCATCTGCCGAAAGCGACATTTGTGAAATTAAGCTCATAGTTTATAAGGAGTTAGAAACCGAATTTGCCACAATTGCTTTCGTTTGTGCCATCAAATCTCGCGCGACCTAGAAAGCTTTAACCGTCTTAGCTCAAACAACTTGCGCCACATCACGAAACGAACGCGTGAAGGCGCCTCGCTGCTTCGTGAATTTCGCTGTTGGTGCGGGCAAAGGAGAAACGCATGTAGCGCGCTGCTTTGGAGGAGTCGGCGAAGAAGGCGCGCCCGCCGACACCACAAACACCAACTCGGGATGCCATAAAATTTACTGCGTCGAGGTCGTTGAAACATGGGAACTTATGCGTAAAATCTGCGAGAACGTAGTAGGCACCTGCGGGTTGTGCGAACTCAAACCCGAAATCGGCAAGCGCCTGACAGAAAATGGTTCTGCGTTCTGCGTAACCGTTTAATAATTGCGCGAAATAAATGGCGAAGTCATCGGAAAGCCAAAAGTCTGCAACAGCATCCTGAAACGGTGCTGGGGCACATATCGAAGTAAAATCGTGAACCTTGCGTATGGCAACGGTAAAGTTTTTCGATGCAACGACATAACCAACACGCCATCCGGTTGCGGTCATCGTCTTGGAGAAAGAGGAAACTACGGCGGTGCGAGGTGCCATACCATCAATGGCAGCGATAGAACGTGGTTCGGAAATATAGCTCATGTGCCGATACGTTTCATCAGAGAGCACGAAAAGGTTGTTTCGTATGGCTATATCGGCAATATTGACAAGTGTTTGCTCGTCGAAAACTGCGCCGGTTGGGTTATGCGGACTGTTAAAAATAATAAGCTTTGCGCCAGGAGCTTTCGCACGAAAAACATCCCAATCGATTTCCCAGTTTGGCGGTATTAATGGAACAAAATCTGGGATGCCGCCGGCGAGAAGCACAGTGTTTTTGAAGTTCTCGTAAAACGGTTCGAAGATGATAACCCTATCGCCCACATCAACACAAGCCATAACTGTGGCAAGTAAAGCTTCAGTTGCACCACAAGTTACGGTTATCTCGTCATCAATGTGCGGAAAACGGGATAATTGGGATTGCCAATGTTCAGAAATAGCGGCGCGCAGTTTTTTAGTTCCGCGGTTGAGTGTATATTGGTTATGCGCGGAGTTGATGTACTTTGTTGCAAGTTGCGACAGCTTTTCAGGCACATCAAAGCCGGGGGTGCCACCAGCAAGCATAAGCCCTTTATGCTCTATGCAAATGGAACTCATTGTATCGATAGTAGATAGATCGAAAGCTCTTGTCCGTTGCGCAAAATCTTGCATGTTTCTCACATTGGAAAGGTGAAACAAATGTTTATTTTTTTTCTATTTCTGGCACGCCATCTGGAAAGTCGATTCCAACACCATAATTTGACCAGCTCCACCATTTTCCTTCGGAGCCTTTGCCAAGATAAACGTCTTTTCCGCCGCAATCGAGCATCAAACCAATGCTGCTGAAATCACGTCGCCAGTTGCCGTAACCGGAAATGTTAAAATTTGGTCGAGCTGTATAACTGTCGTCGCCTTCGCCTTCGTCGATGAGCATGCCGATACCGTTGGCATTGCCAGCGCCTTGAGAAATATCCCACGTAATATAATTGTCGTCACCATGTCGATCGTTTAGCAATCCAATTGCCAAATCGTGTGCAGTTCCCTGTGATTCCCCAAATGATACATATGCGTCATCGCCTGCGAGGTCTGTTATCGAACCTACTGCATAATGCACGCCAGAACCTTGTGCAAATTGGTAAGCGCTATACGTGTCGCGACCGTTGGCATCGTAAATAGCGCCAAAACCAAACCAATGTGCGGCACCTTGAGCAAAAATATCGGCAGTGTACGAATCGTTGCCTGCTTGATCGAGTAAAATGCCTATGCCTCCCGACCAATTAGGGCGATATCCATAGCCAAAGCCTTGTGCAAGCGAAACATTGTGATCGGCGTAGCGTGTTTTGTCAAAAGACGCGCCACTGCAAACATAGGAATCATTGCCTTCGAGGTCGGAGAGAATGCCCAAGCCACCAACAAAACCAAAGCCTTGTGCATAAATATTCGATTCATAAACATCGTTACCTTGTTTATCACATAGTAATCCACCTCCCCCAAAGCCCACGCCCTGTGTGCCCGATTTACCTGAATATATATCGTCGCCTTCGGAGTCCCATAATATGCCCCAGCCGAAAACACCTGTGCCAAGACTATAGCTCGACGCTCGATAGAGGTCATTACCTTGTGCGTCTATGAGTATGCCAACACCGCCAAGTGCCGCGCCAAAGGAAAATAATTCATCACTCCAATAAATATCGGAACCGTTCATGTCGATAGCAACGGAAAACTTCATTGTCTTATCGGCGCCACCAGCAGCATGTCGATATTCATCATCGCCGCCAAGGTCTATAATGACTGCAAATTTGCCCAAATAAACAGTGGGACCAGAGCCACCAATTATCACAGGTCCATATTTTGTTTCGGCATAGTAAATAATGTCACCGAAAGCGAGTGTGTCTGGCGCACTTGCTTCACCGAAAGAATTGCGGTCGTCTTTAAGTAATTCGCGCGCACTCCAAGCCGCTTGAGCGATTCTCACAGCTGCCGAATGAAGTTTCTGGCGTTTTATACGGGCAGCGGATGCGAAAAAACGATTATCGATACGTTCTTCAACAAGCTCCTGATCATCAAGCTCTTCAAGAGTAGCTTCGTCTATTTCTTCATCTAGTTTGGTTGGACCGGGTCGTAAATATTTACGAGCACGAGTAAAAAGAGAATCGATTAGTATCGAGTCGAGATCTGCAAACGCATCTTTATACAAGACATCTGCGTCTTTAAATGCGTCTATCAGAGTAGTTAATGCTGTTTTGCGATTGGGCTGCACCGAAAGATCGTTTGTCCAAGGATATTCGTCTTTATAGTTGTAAATCGTTGGGCTTGAAGGTTCGATATCTAAAAGAAAAGTGCACGAGTTTAGAAATGCACTTGCGCCCGAGGAAAAGTTCAAGGAACTTGCCATTGTGTCGATGATTTCGGGTAAATAGACAGGTTTTGCCAGTGCACGGTTAATCAATGAGAACCTGAACGGATCGGAGATATTGGGCTGTATCGATAAATAGTCTGGCATCATTTTGATTGCTTCGAGTGCTGTTTTCACAGCCTTTGAACGCGGAACAACAGTACTTTCCGCACCAAAAGCTATTGATGTCCATGCTATTAAGAGAATCATCGTATGAAAAAGGTATTTGAATTGCATTTCTTTCCTCGTTTCACGATTTCTCGAATTCGAGAAGGTTTTGTTTGAGTTTCAAACCAAAGTTTTCTATTTTTGCGAAATTGGCGCTAAATCCACCGAGTTTGCCGTCTGCGCGCAATACTCGATGGCATGGGACAACGATAGGCATTGGATTTTTGCCAACGGCATTTCCTACTGCGCGCGAAGCCTTTGGTTTATCCACGATTTCTGCGATGTGTGAGTATGTGGTTACATTTCCATAAGGGATAGTGCAAAGTGCTTGCCAAATTTGTTGTGCAAAAATTCCGCCTTGCCAGAAGTGGAATTCTAGCTCGAAAGTTTTTAGCTTTCTATCGAAATAGGCTTTGATTTGTTCTGCACAGTTGCTATCGCCTCGCTGGATGTTAAATCCTTTGTCGATAAATTGTTGTGTAAAATCACAATCGCCTATGCACACGGCATACAGTGTATTTCTTTGTGCAAATATTTTTACAGGGAACTCTGGCAGATCCAGTGTATTGATCATAATATTTGTACAGACAATGTGTTCCATGTTTCTTTTAATCCATTACATCATTGAAAAACGTTAATGTTTTACAAGGTATGATTCTATGAATCCATCAATTTCTCCATCTAGCACGCGATCTGGTTGTGCCGATTCAAAATCTGTGCGCAAATCTTTCACCATTTTATATGGATGAAGCACATAGCTGCGAATCTGACTGCCCCATTCGATTCTTTTCTTTGATTTCTCTACTTCGGCTTTTTTTTCTTCTTCTTCTTGTTTGCGAAGCATATACAGCTTTGCTTTGAGCATTTTTATGGCTAGTTCTTTGTTTTTGAACTGCGTGCGTTCGGCTTGGCATGTTACAACAATATTTGTGGGAACATGAATTATTCGCACGGCAGTTTCGACTTTGTTTACATTCTGACCGCCATGTCCGCCAGCGCGATATGTGTCAACTTTCAAATCTGCCTCGTTCACTTCTATGTCGAGACTTTCTTGTGTTTCGGGATAAACATATACTGAAGCGAAAGATGTGTGCCTACGACTATTTGAATCGAAAGGTGATACGCGTACAAGTCTGTGAACACCTATCTCGCATTTCAAGTATCCAAATGCATAATTACCTTTAATCTCGATAGTTGCAGATTTCAATCCTGCTTCTTCGCCAGGCAATTCATCCATGACAGTGGCGCGCCATTTTTTGCGCTCGGCAAATCGTAAATACATGCGCATTAGCATTTGTGCCCAATCTTGAGCTTCGGTACCGCCAGCGCCTGGATGGATTTCGAGGATGGCATCGCCGCAATCCTCAGGTTCTGACAAATAGCACTCGATTTCAAATGTGCGCAAATTCGCGTCGAGATTCTCGTATTCGCCAAAAAGCTCTGCGTAATCGGGGTTCTCAACATCGATAAGTTCTGTCATTTCAATCAGATAGTTCGTCGATGTTTCAAACTCTGTAAAGCGCAAAAGTTTTTCAGAAAAAATTTTACGCTGTTCGAGAAGTTTTTGAGCCTCTTTGGGATCGTTCCAAATTTCTGGAGCAGCAAGTTTTTCCTCAAGTTCCTCTAAAGATTGTTGCAGAAAATCCGGGTTAAAGCCACCCCCTAAGATTTTCAAAGCGCAATCTAAGCTCGTCTATTGGTATGAGAGCGGTGATCATGATTTTCCTCCATAAGCGTTTTCCAAGAAAAGCAAAATAGTTTCGTGCGCTTAAATCGCAAGTTTTTTTGCATTTTCTCGACATGTTTTTCTTTTAATGAAATATTTTGTTGACAAAAAAAGAAACTTACTTTTCTTCGACTTCGAAACTTTTTGGGAGGTTTATATGCCCGTTTATCTCATCTCTTATGAAATCGAGGGTAGCGGAAAAAATTATCGCGCATTCTTCGATACCATTGAAGGTTTGGGAACAGCTTGCAAAATCACTGCAACAACGCTAATGGTCGAAGCCGACATCGAAATTGAAGAGCTTATCGACGAACTCACTAGCACTCTCAAAGACAAAGATGTGCTTTTAGTCATCGATCTCGAGACAATGGAAGTGAACGGTCACAATTTGCCCGAGTGCATTGAAGAATTTCTATCTTCGCCAGACGATGATGAAATGTACTACGACGAGGATGATGAGGATGAAGAAGAAGTCGAAGATGAAGAGGACGAAAAATAAGCTTACAGCACGAATTCCTGCAAAAAGCCGGCTTAAGCCGGCTTTTTTTTATAGTTTTACATAAGTAGAACTAGAAAAAGGTTATTTGGTGGGCATTTATGGGGCAATAGCGATACTACGATCGTGCAGAATGTATGGCATACGCAAAACTTTTAAGCAATGGTAGATTTGTTTCGTTCTCGAAAAAGTTGCCCACAACAATCGCATCGGCAAAAGTGGCACGCTCTGCCGCCTGCTGAGGAGTACGGATGCCACCACCAACTATAGTGAACAAATCTGTAGCTTGCGACGTTTTTTTAATAGTATCAACAGGCACGGGAAGTTCTGCGCCCGAGCCTGCTTCGAGATATACTGCGTGCATGCCCATGTATTTTGCCGCGAGTGCATGAGCTACGGCTATACTTGGTTTTTCACGTGGTATTGGTGGTGATGATGAAAAAAAGCCAACGGATGTTAATGCGCCAGATTCTATAAGCAGATAGGCGGTAGGTATCACTGGAATTTGGTTGCGGAACACATCTGCTGCCGCTAAAACCTGTTCATCGATAAGCCAGCGTGGATTTCGCGATGACAGTAGGGTTAGGAATAGCATTGCGTCACAATTTGTGCTAACATGCGCGGACCCACCTGGAAAAAGCAAAACTGGCAAAGCAGAGCGTTTTTTAATCTGTTCGATAGTTTTTTCTGGAGGATTGGATAGTAAAAAGCTTGAACCAACTAAAATTGCGTCCACGCCAGATTCTGTTGCGCTTTGTGCGATTTTTCCTGCGTCTGAGCATTTGTCTGGGTCGATAAGTAGCCAAAACTGAGTTTTTTTGGTTTCAGGTTTTTCGAAACCCTTGCAAAGCAACTGAATTGTCTGGTTTGCCAAGTTTATCCTTTGCTATTTCACAGTGATCATAACGGAGGTTTTACTTACCTGATAAGAAGCGTTTGAGTCCATATTTGTCGATTTTGCGATAGAGCGTGGAAAGATCTATGCCCAAAAGCCGTGCTGTTTCGGCTTTGTTCTCATCGGTTTGCATAAGTGCCCAATAAATATAAGCCTTTTCGAGTTCCTCAAGATGAACGAGGTTAATCTCATCAAATGCGTTGCTTTCGGTAAGGTTTTTACGCGGCTCAGTTTTTGTAGTGGCTTTATCAGGACGTTCGCGCAAATATTCTGGCAAATGCTCGAGTTCTATAGTTATGTCGCGGCACAAAAATACTGCGCGCTCAAGCACATTTTCCAGTTCGCGAACATTGCCTTCCCAAATGGCATGTTGCAGGATGTCACGAGCGTTAATTGAAAGCTCTTTCAATTCTTCGCCCATGCGTGCCGAAAGGTTTATAAGGATATGTTCGGCTATAGGAATGATATCGTCGCGGCGTTCACGTAATGGAGGAATATGAATGCGAATAACGTTCAGGCGGTAGTATAGATCACCGCGAAAAAAGCTGTCATCTACCATTTTCTTGAGATCGCGGTTTGTAGCAGCGATGAGTCTGCAATCGGTGGTGACAGGTTTTGTGGCACCAAGTGGCGTGAACTCAGATGTCTCGAGAATACGCAAAAGCTTTGCTTGAATTGTAAGTGAAGTTTCACCGACCTCGTCGAGAAAAAATGTGCCGCCATCAGCCGTTTTGAAAAGCCCATCTTTGTCTTTGTTTGCGCCGGTAAAAGCACCTTTCACATAGCCAAAGAGTTCCGATTCGAGCAAGGTTTCGGGTAAGGCAGCGCAGTTTATTGTGACAAAAGGACCATTATTTCGCTTGGAGTTTTGATGGATGGCACGGGCAATGAGTTCCTTACCTGTGCCGCTTTCGCCGGTGATGAGCACAGTGGATTCGGTGGGCGAAACTTTACGTACGAGGTCTTTTATGGAACCTATTTGTTTACTTGAGCCGATAAATTTATCGAGAGCAGTGCTTTGCGATTTAATTGCTTGTTTAAGAATGCGGTTTTCACGCTTGAGAATGCGATTTTCGAGTGCGCGTTTAACCGCATTGCGTATGTGGTCATTGGATGGGAAAGGTTTTGTTATGTAATCTGTGGCTCCAGAACGCAAAGCTTCTACAGCTGTATTGAGAGAAGCATAGGCGGTGATCATTATTACTGGCACTTCACGGTCGATTTGGCGCAAATCCTTGAGGAACGATATGCCATCCACATTGGGCATCATTATGTCGGATATAACTAGGTCGAAAGGTTCGATAGAGAAGAAACGCAGTGCGTTTTCGGCATTTTGGGCGGTGCGAACACTATAACCTTCTTCGGAAAGCATTATTTCCAGAAGTTGGCAAATGCTTTCTTCATCGTCCACTACCAAAATTTTCGAACGCGAGTTTTTCGACATTTTTTCCTCGTTTGGGTTATAATTTGCCCTACGTGGTTAGTTTTTTATGCTCACAATTGCGTTTTTTGAGTCCACTTGCACGGTTGTGGGCTTAGTTTCGCCCCATTCCTCGCGAGTAGCGAGAACGTAAGATATAATTGTAACACGATCTCCCACCATAGCCGTTCTGGCGGCAGGACCTTTCAAACCGATAACTCCGCTACCGCGTTTGCCCGGTATGACGTAAGTCCAAAGCCTGTTGCCGTTTTCGAGGTTCACTACCTGAACTTGCTCCCATGGGTCGAGCTTTGCTGCATCCATGAGGTCGAGATCGATTTCGATAGAACCATCGTATTCGAGTTGCAGTGACGTTACGCGAACTCTATCGAGCTTCGATTTACAGTATGTGCGGAACATTTTTTCCTCCAGTTTTTGCGGTTGAAACCGCCAAAATAGACTGTAGTGCAATTTGTGCAACAGAAAAAGTTACTTTTCAAGAGCTGTTTTGAGCAAATTGAAAAATAGTGGTTCTGGTTTGTCAAGACGCGAAATGAGTTCGGGATGATATTGACCGCCGATGAAATATTTGTGGTTTGGAAGCTCCATAATCTGCATTATGTTTTCCTGTGGTTCGTAGCCAGAGAATACCATGCCGTGCTCTTCAAGAGTTTTTACATATTCAGGATTCACTTCGTAGCGATGCCGAAACCTTTCGCGGATTTTTTCGGTACCATATATTTTGTGTGCTAAGGTATTAGGTTTAATTTGCACATCCTGACCGCCGAGGCGCATTGTGCCGCCTTTTTTCTTCAGGTTTTTTTGGGATGGCAACAAGCAGACAACTGGGTGCGCGATTTTGGCACCTTCTTCCTCGACTTCTGTGGTATTTGCGCCCACAAGTCCACAAATGTTTCTGGCAAATTCTACAACGGCAAACTGCATGCCATAGCAGATGCCTAAAAATGGTATGTTGTTCTCACGGCAATAGCGTACTACCATGATTTTACCTTCGATGCCTCGCAAGCCAAACCCACCCGGCACTATGACCGCATGAATGTTTTCGAGTGCTTTTTCGACGGTAGTTTCACCCGATTCAATTTCAGTGGTTTCGATCATTCGGATGTTTGCGCGGCAAGATAGATGTGCACCAGCATGCTTTAGAGCTTCAATAATTGATGCATAAGAATCGTGAAGGGCTGTGTATTTGCCGCAAATCGCGAGATTAATCTCGTGCTTAGGGTTTTCTATAGCTTCGACAAGTTTGCGCCATTGGCGAAGTTGTGGGGGAGAATATATGCCGAGTTTTTTATGCAGTTTTTCGGTAAGGCTTTGTGTATCATAGAGTAATGGTATTTCGTAAACGGTATGTACATCTTCACCAGAGATTACGTCTTCTGGTTTGATATTGCAGAACAGTGCTATTTTTGCTTTTACATCGTCGGATAGTGGTTTTGGTGAACGGGCGATAATTATATCGGGTTTTATTCCGCGTTCGTTGAGAAGCTTTATGCTTTGTTGAGTGGGCTTAGTTTTATGTTCGCCAAGGTTTTCTGGTATTGGAACATATGTTAGATGGATATAAGCGATACCGTTGTCGCCAACTTCTTGACCAAGCTGACGCACTGCTTCTATAAAAAGGTCATTTTCCATGTCGCCAACGGTGCCGCCTATTTCGATTATGATGATGTCAGCTTTTTCTTCTTGCGCAATTCTAAAAAAATGCGCCTTTATTTCATCTGTAACATGCGGTATAAGCTGCACAGTTTTTCCCAAAAAATCACCCTGCCTTTCGCGTTCGAGTATGCGGGAGTAAACTTTGCCCATGGTAAGGTTCCATTTGCTCTTGCAAGTTACTCCTAAAAAGCGCTCGTAATGTCCAAAATCCATATCCACTTCGCCGCCATCGTCGAGAACAAATACTTCGCCATGCTCAACTGGGTTCATAGTTCCGGGGTCGGTATTCAAGTATCCATCGCATTTTATGGGCACAATGCGCAAACGCGATGATAACAAATGACCTACGCTTGCGGTGGAAATCCCCTTGCCCAAACCCGATAACACACCACCAGTGATTACGATAAATTTTGCCCGAGACATTTTTGCTCCATATTGTGGTTTGCAACAATCTATTGACCATAACCGGCTGTGCAAGTTTTTTGTCGAATTTTTTGGCAAAAAAGAGTTTGCATTTAGATAATCGATTGAAAGTAAACGTATTAATTCATGGAGCATTAATTTTATGCTCTATCGTCTTGCGTTTTTAATAGGTGGACATTTTCAAATAATCTATTGCATATTAGGCTCATATATCTTCCGAATTCGACATTGCATTAGTAGAATTTATCTATAAATTCATGAAAATTTTTTATAATTGTAAATTTATTTTACGATATTGAGCTTCTAGAATTAGCTTCCTAGTATTTGTGAGTATTTTTTACATACACTTGTTAACATTCAAGTATGATTTCTGAATTTTCAACAAATATGCACAGCATTTTATATCTTGTTTATAACTTAATAATTCAATCAGCATTAGTATTGGTCAAATATTTTTCACATTTTGCAGTTACAAGCATCGATGATTTAGCAGTTATACTAAGTTTACATCATATTTAAGTATTGCACTAACGGAAAAATAAAAATGCAAGTAAAATGTAAAGGATCGCAATAAACAGTTGTAGCTAAGAAAAATTCCCCGATATTGCAGGGCAAAACTTTTAATGCGGAGCAGTAGCATGATTGATAATTTCACAGAGTTTATAT
>CAYUDB010000017.1:0-19898 GCA_964443405.1 uncultured bacterium
TGATTACCTGCATCGTTGATATAAAACTCACGCTCAACTGTATGTCCTTCAAACTCAAGCACATTTGCAAGCACCGAACCCACCGCTGCCGCCCTTGCGCTTACAATATTCAAAGGACCTGTTGGGTTGGCACTCACAAATTCGAGTTGAATTCTTGTGTTTTCGAGATATTCATTTTTACTATTTGATGTCCAACCAGTTAGCAAGATTTCGTCAATTGTACGCGCCAAAAAATCAGCGGAAAAATGAAAATTCAAAAAACCTGCACCCGCCATTTCTATGTGCGAAAACTGTGGTGGAAGTTCTTGTTTCATAAAGATTTCACCGCATTGACGTGGTGCTTTATGCGCAGATTTTGCGAGTTTGAAACAGATATTTGTACTGAAATCTCCGAAATTTTCGCATTCGGGTTCGAATATTTCAGGCACAATTGCTATGTCGAGTTCGCGGGCGGCAATTTCTGCAAGCCAATTGCTCAGAATTGAAATTGGATTTTCCATTTGAACTACAACCACTTAGATGAGCTAAAGTATTTGTTTATTTTTGTACGAAGCAATAAATCACGTTTTGTGTTCGATGTTTTTTTGCCATGTATGGCGTAAGTTTTTTACTGATAGCGTGTTAACGATTTTGAGATTAAGCAATTACGCCACGCGCTCCACCGAAGCTTCTCCCCAGTAACTTTCGATATCGTAAAATGCACGTGCCTCAGGCAAAAGAATGTGCACCACAACGCTGAATACGTCAACGAGTATCCAGCTCGATTTTGCTTCTCCTTCGATGTGATAAGAGCCTACGGATTTGTCTTGCAATAAGATATCGATCTCGTCTGCTAGAGAAATCAGGTGCGTGGAGTTTTGAGCAGTGGCTATAACAAAAAAATCTGCAAAATCCGAAATGCCCGAAAGATCGAGGATTAGAGTGTCAAGTGCAAGTTTTTCGGCGAGTTTTTCGGCACATGCTTTCGCAAGTTCGTAACCGTCAAATGAATTTGTCGTCTTTGTAATTCTTTTCATAGCATAGTGATAAAATTGATAACATCATGCCACTAATATTAATAAATGTGGCTTAAGGTGCTTGTGGTTTTTAACGCAGATGTTCGGCAGTTACCCCGTCGGGAGAAACTTATTTTTAATCAAAGTTTTGTCAAGAATATTTTATAATTTTTTGATAAAAATCTTTCATATGCCAAAATTGCAAGCATTTAGCAAACTGCACGGCATTGTTTGTCAGTTGCAAAAATGCCGTGCTTTCGCTTCATGAGGCTCGCAATCGTAAGTATTATCGATGCGCAATCTTTACGTGCTCGAAAAATGCGCAAATATAGCAATCTGCTTTTTAACGTTTGCCGCAGCACTGTTTGTATTTTTTCCCAGAGCCACAAGGGCAAGGTTCATTGCGACCTATTTTTTCGACACGCACTGGTGCCTGTTTGCCCGATTGCCCTGGTAATGGCGTGTCGTCGTCACCGTTTTCCGGTGCCTCACCTTCGGGAGATTTGGCTAACGTTTTTTGTGCCATTGTGTTGGCAGTTTGTGCGCCATAACTCGATGTGCCTGTGTGCTGTGTGCGAATGTTTGTCATGCGATGAGATTTTGTTGGCATCACAACTTGTGCGTGAAAAAATCGCATTAATACTTCACGGCGAAATTCGTCCATAAGACGTTCAAACGCATCAAATGCTTCTTTTTTGTAGGTTACGAGCGGGTCTTTTTGCGCGTATGAGGCAAGATGGCTGCCTTCTTTTATCTCGTCAATGGCGCGAAGATGGTCCATCCATAGTTTGTCGATGGTGCCAAGCATAGCCCAACGCTCAAGCGCGCGGCATACGTCGGTACCCACAAAACTTTCCTTCATCTCGTAAGCCTTCCAACCCAAATGCTCAAGTTGCTCGGCAAGTGATACATCGGGTAAGTCTTTCGCGTTTGGATCGTAACGAAGTAAAAATGTGTTTGCGAACGAAGATTGTAAATCTGTCCAGTTCCAACTTTCTGGTGGTGCTTTTGGATCTGTGTATTCGGTGACAAGATCTTCGGTAAACTCACGTATGAGACGACGATAATCGGGTTTGAGGTTTGCACCCCATAGTATGTTGCGACGAATGGCATAGACTATTTCGCGCTGCATATTTGTAACATTGTCGTATTCGAGTAAATGCTTACGGATAGAGAAGTTTTGTGATTCAACACGTTTTTGTGCAGTGGCAATTTGCTTGGTGATGAATTTGTGTTCGATGGGTTCACCTTCTGGCGGGTTGAGGCGTTTTATCATGCTGAAAGCACGGTCGCCACCTGCATAAAGGCGCATGAGATCGTCTTGCAAGCTCAAAAAGAATCGCGAGGCACCCGGGTCGCCTTGACGACCTGCACGACCACGAAGTTGATTGTCGATTCTGCGCGATTCGTGGCGTTCGGTACCGATAATATGCAAGCCGCACGGCACTCCGAGTTTCATGCATTCTGCGGCATTTGCTGTGCAAACCCATTCGCCTTCGGCTTTTTTGTTGAGCTTGCAGATGGGTTTTGGAAATTCGCGCACTTCGAAATTGCCTTCTGGTATTATTTCGGCAAGCCCGAAACCCGAGAATAGTGCCACGTGCCCGCCTTCTGCGAGATATTTTGAGATATTCTCAACGGTGCTCTCGCGCAAGTTGAAGTTTTTTGCCTCAATGCGCATATCCTTACAAATGCTTTCTAGGTTGCGCAAAACCTCTTCGGTTTCGGTAACGAGCAAAAAGCTTTTTCCCTCTGCAACTTCGCGAGCAATTTGTTCGAGCTTAGGCGTATAGACAAGTTCGTAAGATTTCACAATGCCAACGCCGAGTTTAATATCGGTGCCGCGACCTGCCATGTTTGTTGCGATAGTTACCGCGTAGGGTTGCCCTGCGCGCATGACGATTTCGGCTTCGCCTTGGTGATTTTTTGCGTTGAGTACTTGGCAGTTGATTTTTTTGCGCCCCAACATGCGCGCCAAAAGTTCCGATATTTCTACCGAGACTGTGCCTACCAAAACAGGTTGCCCACGCTTGTGGAAAACTTCGATTTCGTCGATAACTGCTTGAAATTTATCGTTTTTGGTAAGGTAAATCCTATCGTTATAGTCAACGCGACGCACTGGGCGGTTCGTAGGTATCGAAACCACATCGAGTTTGTAAATTTCAAAAAACTCCGACGATTCGGTCATAGCAGTGCCGGTCATGCCTGCGAGTTTGCGATACATGCGAAAATAATTTTGCAGCGTAATTGTGGCAAACGTTTGCGTCTCGCCTTCAACGTGAACACCTTCTTTTGCCTCGAGCGCCTGATGCAAACCTTCCGAAAAGCGTCTGCCGGGCATTAAACGCCCGGTGAATTCATCGACAATCACTACTTTATTATCTTGCACAACGTAATCGACATCTTTGGCAAACATTATGTAAGCTTTCAAAAGCTGGGTCATAGCGTGGTTGATTTCAGCGCGCTCTGCGTATTCTTTGTATGCTTTTTCTTTGAGTTCTGCCTTATCTTTCTCATCGAGATCATCGCGGTTGTCCAGCTGGGAAAGCATGTCGGCAACGTCGGGCAAAGTGAAAACTTCTCTATCCATACCAGAAAAACGACCGAGTTCATCACGCCCTTTGTCGGTGAGGTTGATTGAGCTATCGTGTTCATCCACAGCATAATAAAGCTTCTCGTCCACAGTGTGAAGGTCTTTGTTTGCACGAAAAGTGGCTTCGAGGTGGTTCACTGCTTTGAGAATTTCGGGTTCCTTGATGAGCTTAAGAAATTGCGGATTTTTCGGTGTGCTCCGTTTGACCAGCAGAAGTTCGTAAGCTGCTTCGTCGCGAAGTTTGTTTGCCTCGCTGCCTTTGCCTTCGCTTTCGAGGTCGGTGGCGCGTTTCCATTTCATGGTGCCGGTGTTGAGGTTTGAGGCACTTTGTTTTGCTTGTTGCGATACGAGATGCTTAACCGCTGAATTCCAACGTTTGAATTGCTCGGAAATATTGCTTTCGACTGGTCCCGACATAATAAGTGGTGTTCTTGCCTCGTCGATGAGCACAGAGTCCACTTCGTCAACAATCGAGAAAAAGTGTTCGCGCTGAACTACTTCTTCGGGTCGGCGGGCGAGATTATCGCGTAAATAGTCGAAACCGAACGCATTATCGGTGCCGTAAGTGATATCGGCAGCATATTGAGCTTTGCGAAGCTGAGAGTATGGTTCTATGCCTTCGTGGACAACTCCAACTGTAAGCCCAAGAAAACTATAGATTTGTCCCATCCAAGTGGCATCACGGCGGGCTAAGTAATCGTTGACAGTGATAAGATGCACACCGCGCCCGGGCGAAACAGTTGCACCAGTGGCGTCATTCACAAAAAGCCCAAATTGCCATTTTTCAGGGTCGTCGCCCCAGTTTTGCATTGCCAAAACTACCCAATCGTGGTTTAACGCAAGCGCGTTTAAATATAGTGGAAATGTAGCGACGAGGGTTTTACCTTCGCCCGTTGCCATTTCGGAAATTTTGCCCTTATGCAAAATAATGCCGCCCAAAAGCTGCACATCATAAGGAATCATGTCCCATACGAACTTGCTGCCCAAAACATCGAACTCCGAACCAACAAGCCGACGACATGTCTCGCGAATTCCCGCAAAAGCACGTGGCATTATCGCATCGAGAGCGTCTTGTTCTACCCGAAACAATTCGTCGAGTTTTTTCTTACGCTCATTGCGGAGTTCTTCCACTTCATCGGCGTCATCGCAATCGGTGATTTCCTTATCGATGGCGATAACTTCCTTATGCAATTCCATAGTAGTGGCAGCTATTTCACGTCGAAAAACATTTGTAATATCGCGCAATTCGTCAGTTGGTAAATTTTCGAACGCTTCTTCAGCATCATGAACCGCTGTCAGAAGGGGCATAATTTTATTTATTTGCCGTTGCGAGGCTGTGCCGAATATTTTTTCGAGAAGTTTTAACAGCATATCTTTCCTTTGTGAGTTTAAACTTTCAATTTACACCCAAAGCTTTCCAAAACAACTTTTTTGTCAAGGTGCCAGTTGACAATGCCCATTGGCACTTTTGTCAGAGGCTATTCCTTTTGGTCTGAACGAGATTGGCGAAAAGTTTCGAAAGATAAGGTGGTGTAGCCACCGAAAACCATGCTCTGCATGCCTACGCCTTCTGATTTTATTAAAATTTGTGAAAACCTTTAAAGACAATAGAGAAATGACGCGAAGTGTCAGTGGGCGAATTTTCGCCAATGGCTTGCTTTTTCCAAATTTGTGAAATCGCTGCAAAAAAAATTTGCAAAGCTTGACCTAAGTCAAGGTATTGCGGGAAAAGACAAGTTATAGTGGGTACGCAAACAAAAGGAGGAGCAGATGAAAATCACAAAACTCGATGAACTCGCGTCCAAAGAAAATCCACACGGCGTGGATGCTAGAATCGTCTATGACCACGATAATGCTGTCATAGCACACATAGCGCTCGCAAGCGGTCAAGCTCTCAAACCGCACTCCACACCTGTGGATGTATGTTTTTTCGTGCTCGAAGGCGAAGGAATATGTCAAATCGGCGAAGAAGAAATGACAGTAAGCGCAAATTGTGCTGTCGAATCACCCGCAAATGTCATGCATGCATGGCGCAACGAAGCTAACAAAATGTTTCGTGTACTTGTCGTTAAAGCACCAAAACCAAAAAAGTAACTAATCAACTCACATTGAATCAAATTAAACGGGGAGGTTTAAAATGAGTATGTTCTGTTTCCAATGTCAAGAAACCGCAATGAACAAAGGCTGCACAGTTCGTGGTGTGTGCGGAAAAACCGAGAACGTGTCGCGCTTGCAAGATGCCATGTTATTTGCAGCAAAAGGTCTTGCGCTTGTCGAACGTGCCACGCGTAAAAGCGATGCACTTCGCGTAGAAACTGGTCGTCTGCTCGTGGATGTGCTTTTCACCACCATCACCAATGTGAACTTCGATGATGAAAGTTACATCGCGCTCATCGACAAAGTAACTGCCCTGCGTAATGAGCTTATTGCCGAAAACCCAGATGCCAAATTGCCCGATCACGCTTCAGTGCATTGGCAACCCACAAAACCCGAACATTACATCAATGCTGGTTACGATTTTGGTGTGCTTGCCACCGAAAACGAGGACGTGCGATCCCTACGCGAACTTTTGGTTTATGGTGTGAAAGGTATTGCGGCATATGCACATCACGCGATGGTCTTGGGTTTTGAGAACATTGGCATCTACGATTTTGTAGAAAAGGCTCTCGAATCCACAACGCGCGATCTCAGTGTCGATGAGATGATAGCGCTTGTTATGGAATGTGGCGAGATGGCGGTCAAAACCATGGCATTGCTCGATGAGGCAAACACATCGCATTATGGGCATCCAGAGATTACAAAAGTGGACATTGGTGTGCGCAAAAACCCAGCTATTCTCATAAGTGGTCACGACTTGCGCGACATGGAAATGCTGCTCGAGCAAACTAAAGATTCTGGTGTCGATGTTTACACCCATTCGGAAATGTTGCCGGCAAATTACTATCCCGAGTTCAAAAAATACGCGCATCTCGCGGGCAATTACGGCAGCAGTTGGTGGAAGCAAGACAAAGAGTTCGAGTCGTTCAACGGTGTTATTTTGATGACCACAAACTGCATTGTCCCGGTGAAAGAATCGTATCGCTCGAGAATTTTCACCACAGGCACAGTTCGTTATCCGGGTGTCGAGCATATCGAGGCGGCACCAGATGGCACAAAGGACTTTTCGAAGCTCATTGCACTTGCGAAAACACTACCATCGCCCACCGAAATTGAAACGGGAACAATAATCGGCGGTTTTGCGCACAATCAGGTTTTGGCTTTGGCACCAGCAGTTATCGAAGCTATAAAAACTGGTGCTATAAAGCGTTTTGTGGTTATGGCAGGCTGCGATGGGCGCATGCGTAATCGCACATATTTTGAAGATGTGGCACAAAATTTGCCAAAGGATACTGTAATTCTCACCGCTGGCTGCGCAAAATATCGTTACAACAAACTGCCTTTAGGCGATATTAACGGCATACCGCGTGTACTTGATGCAGGTCAGTGCAACGATTCATATTCGCTTGCTGTAGTTGCGCTTACTTTAAAAGATGTTTTCAAAGCCGCCGACGTGAACGATTTGCCAATTTCCTTCGATATTGCATGGTATGAGCAGAAGGCTGTGGCTGTGCTTTTGGCGCTTTTATATTTGGGTTTCAAGGGCTTACGCATAGGACCCACTTTGCCTGCTTTCCTCAGTCCAAACGTAGCGAAAGTGCTTGTCGATACATTTGGGCTTATGCCCATCGGCGAAGTTGCTGCCGACATCGACGCAATGATGAACGGAAAATAGCGCGCCGGTGCCCTTTTGTCAGGGGCTACGCCGCCTGCACTTACTAAAGCTTTCGGAAAGCTTTGAAATGTAAAGTTGCGTAATCACCAAACGCACGCTCCGCGTGCAAGGATTTGCACTCAGATAAACCACCACGCGAAAGCCTGGTGGTTTTTTTTATTTCAGAAAATTTTGAAACGTGCGTTTTACGGCAACTTGTAATCAGTTTTATCTCTCTCCACAGAAGAAAAACACGAAGTGTTAAAAGTGTTGCCAGTGGGCACTTTTGTAGCGGCTACACCGTCAGCACTCGAGATGTTTTGTAGTTAAAACTAAAAACTCAGAAAAAGAGGGCGCTTGTGGCGCGACAAGTAGTAAGCCTTTACACAATTTTAACAAAAAGGTTCAAAAAAAATATTGCTTAAAGGAAACATATTGATACTTATTATTTATTATGCGCGAACTTTCAGACATGGGGAGGAACTTATGAATATTCGAAACTTGTTTTTTATTTTGGTATTTTCTTTTGTTTCTGCCAGCTTCGGTGGAGCGCTTTCTGAATGCCTCACTGCCGATCATAATTTGCTTTACGGCAAATCCAAATTGCTCGACAAAGCACTCGACACACGTCGTGCACGCCTAGAAACTTATATGTCAGAAATGCGCATGGGCAAATTTGCCAATACAGATGCGAATTTTGCGCGAAAAGTGCTTTCCGATGTGCAAGAAATGGAATTTTTCATTCACGCAGAAGTGCAGCGTACAAAAGCTATCGATGCAAAAGAAGCTGTTATTCGTCATGCGCGCATAACACGAATTTGCGATTCGCTTGCAGTCTTACCCGATAGTTTGCTCGTGCGTGAAATTCCCAAGCTCGGGGACCAACACTCCACAAATGCACAACTGCCAATATTTCCACGAGATAAATGGGCTAAAGACCTCGAAATTTCGCCGCGTCCGCAGGGCAAAAAACCTTTCCTCGATGCTCGTCCTGGTGCCACAGATTTTTCACCCGAAAGCTATTTTGGTGGTCGCAAGGTGCTCACGCGCAACAACGACATAACTTCTGCGCCCGAAGGTTACGATATTCCCGAAACGTGGCTTGCTTTGCCCGAAAATATGCGCCCGCCACTGCACTTCCAAGTTGAGCGCGACGAAGCTGTTTACCCGCTCGAATCTGGTGAACCAATTGCCTTCCCTGGGCTTATGCGCGCAACCGAAGAAGCCGAGCCTTCCGATATACTCGCTTCAACATTTTTTACCGAGTCGTTCGAAGGCACAACTTTCCCACCATCTGGGTGGTCGCTTACATCAACGCTTTCGGGCACATACACTTGGCATCGCGGAAGTGCTGGTCCCTGTACAGGATCTTACGATGCACAAGTTTATTGGCAAAACTCATCGACTCAAGATGAATATCTCTTTACGCCACAAATAGATATATCGACAGCATATAATGTTCGTTTGCGCTTTTACCTTCGCATGACAGTTGGTTCGGGCAGTTATTACAATTGGCTTTACCTCTACTATTCCGTTGATGGTGGAAACTATTACTACTATACCACTTACAACGAAACCGCCTCTTGTGTTCTCAAAGATATCGACATGTCGAGCTACTTAAACCGTTATACTCGGTGCTCTTTTTGCTTCAATTATTACGGCTATGATGGTTACAACATGTATATCGACGGCGTAAGCCTGTATGGCGAAACCGATGGTTATGTTGCCTCAGGCGGCTCGCAAAATATGAGCGACGCAAACATGACCATAAGCGGCACAAAAACTATCTGCGGTGAATTCTACAACGTGAACAAATTCACAATTTCGTCGGGCGCAAACCTAATAATCAAAGCATACAATTCGTCTATTACGGGCAGCGGCGCTTGTAGAATTGCCGCCGACACCATAATCGTTCAGGGTACCATCGATGGCAATGGTTCCGGATATCCGGGCGGCAACGGTGGCTATGCAGGCAACTGGGCAAATTCCCAAGGTGGCGGTGCCGGTTATGCAGGCGGCGGAACTGGCGCAGGAAACTCTGGCACACAAGGTTCAAACGGTGTGCTCACCGATTGCGACGAATTTATGGGTTGGGGCATGTTCACCGACTATGTTTGGAGCGGTGGCGGTGGCGGCGGTGGTGGTGGCGGCGGAGCTTACGGATGCAATTATGGTGGCAGCGGAGGTTCTGGCGGCACTGGTGGTTGGTCGCGCTCGAACGGTTGCGGAGCTTACGCTGGTGGCGGCAGCGGCGGAGCTGGCGGCAGTGGCGGTTCACAATATGGCGCATCCACAGGCTTCACCATCGAAACTGGTAGCGGCGGCGGTGGCGGTGGTGGCGGCGGTGGCGGTGGTTACTACCAATATTCCTCTTCGGGAGGTAGAGGTGGTAACGGCGGTGGCGCAATTTCGCTCAAAAGTGTTGTGGCACAGCTTTCGGGCACACTTACCGTCAACGGGCAAAATGGTGGCAACGGCGGCAGCGGCAGTAATGGCTACATTGATGACGATTGGGCTGAAGATGGTTGGTATTACAGCCCAGGTGGTGGTGGTGGCGGCGGTGCTGGCGGCAGCGGTGGCGGTATTTTAATTATGGCGCCCACACTTACGCTTTCTGGCTCAATTTCGGCACAGGGCGGTTATGGCGGTAGCGGAGGTACTGGTGGTTCGTCTGCTGGCAGCGACCAAGGCGCAGGTAGCAATGGTGGCAGCGGCAACCGCGGTGGTGGCGGACGAGTGAAAATCTATTATGGCACAACTTATTCCAATAGTTCCACTGTTAATACTGGTGGCTCGTGCTCGGGCAGCAGTTATGCGGGGCTTTTACCCGCTACTGTTGTAACTTCCAACCCTGTAGGCAGACAGATTATCGTCGATGGCGTTACTTATACTGCACCCGCAACTTTCCGCTGGTTGCCGGGAACATCCCATACGGTTTCTGTAACGTCTCCACAGGTTTCGGGCATGAATCGCTACACTTATTCCAGCTGGTCGGATGGTGGCGCACAATCGCATACTATCACAGCTCCAACTTCCGATTTTACAGTTACGGCAAACTTTACCAGCCAATATTTGCTAGTTTTCGAAGCCTATACCACCACTTCGGGCACAGCACTTTCGTCGGGTAACTACATAACCCTCACTCTCGACGGTAGCCCGCAACAACTTTGGGACGGTCATCGTTATGAGACATGGGTTGCATCGGGCAGCTCGCATTCATTCAGTTTTGCAAGCACTTCTTCCGCATCAACTTCCACGCACAGATGGTTCAGTGCATCGCCGCCATCGGGCACACGCAGCGCCGGCGACACAATTCGCGGATATTACACCGAACAATGGTGGTTCGACATAAACGAAAACGGGCACTCATCACCCTGCACAGGGCGCGAAGGTTGGTACAATCACGGCTCAACTGTAACTGCCTGTGTGAACGATTCAATAATTACAGGTGCTGGCGGCACGCGTTACGTATTTTCAAACTGGTCGGGTGATGCTTCGGGAACTTCTCGTAGCGCATCTTCCACCATAACCATGACCGCAGCACGCACAGCAATCGCCAACTGGAACGGTCAATATCGCGTGGCTTTTTGCGCACGCACCGCACTTGGTGCATCTTTGAACTCGTCAAACAGTGTTACTGTAACCGTCGATGGCACGCCGCATGCGGTTTGGGACGGCTCTTGCTGGGCAACATGGATGGCTATAGGCACATCACATCCGTACTCATATTCATTCACATCTTCCGCATCTACATCGACGCACAGATGGTTTTGCGCCACAGCACCATCGGGCACAATAACATCTTCCGATTCCATTATCGCAGCTTACCGCGAGCAATATTTCCTCGACATCGACGAAGGCGGACACTCTTCACCTTGTGTTGGCTCCGAAGGCTTTTTCGATGTGGGCACAACTGTCTGCGCTTGTGTGACCGATTCGATAGTCTATGCAGGCGAAACGCGATATATTTTCACTGGCTGGTCGGGTGACGCTTCGGGCACTTCATCACACTGTTCATCGTCGCTCACGATGAACGCCGCACGTGTTGCCCGTGCAAACTGGCAAACCCAACATCGCATAACTCTCAACTACACAGGCACGCCAGTGGCGCCAACTCTTACTGGTGCGGGATGGTATAATTCGGGATCAACAGCATCTATAAGCACATCTCCCGAAACATGGTCGGGTGGCGTAATGTATCGTTTCGTCAACTGGACGGGTGGACCGGTAACCTCGCCAACGAGTGCTGCGACGAGCATAGTAGTTTCGGCACCATATACGCTCACAGCAACGTATGCGCTTGCTGGTGCGCCACTTATTGTGCGGACAGCAGGTGGTCCTGACAGCGTAAATGTTGACGGTACATGGCGACATTCGCCTTGCACGCTTTATGTTTATCTGGGCACAAGCCACAATGTGCTTGTCGATTCAATCGCTGCATTTGCCACAGGCAGTCGTTATCGCCTTGTGAACTGGAACGATTTAATAACACCACTTGCACACAGGACAGTTATAGTTTCAGCGGGCACAACACTTACTGCAAATTACGTTACCGAGCACCTCGTAACTGTCGATGGTGCCGGGCATGGTAGCCCAACTGGCGCGGGTTGGTATGTGGCGGGCAGTAGCGCTACAATAGGCGTCACTACACCTGCCGATGCCACACCGCGTGAACGTTACATTTTTGATGGTTGGAGCGGTGCACTTTATACGGGCACAACGAATCCTGCCACTTTTGCAGTTACAGCACCTACAACCGAAACTGCAACCTGGATTCATCAATATCATTTTCGTGTGCAAAGCCCATATGGCACGCCGACACCAGCAGTTGGCGAGCATTGGCTTGTTGCAGGTAGCACACAATCTGGCTCTGTGGTATCACCCGACCCCATTTCGCATATGACTTGCATCGGTTATACTGGCACTGGCGCATTGTCCTCTGGTGGCGGCACGACTTTCTCGTTTACGGTCACCGATTCGGCAGGAGTGCAATGGCTTTGGGCTGCGCAAAAACGCCTCATATGTCATCGACCTACCATGCCACCCGAAACACTCTATTACGATGCTGGAGCTACCGTTACCTATGCTGTGCTGCACACTGTTTACACGGGCGAC
Organism: uncultured bacterium; assembly: GCA_964443405.1. Taxonomy (GTDB): domain Bacteria; phylum UBP14; class UBA6098; order B30-G16; family B30-G16; genus CAYUDB01. The sequence continues at coordinate 12,455 of CAYUDB010000017.1, forward strand.
ACGCGTTACGTGTTTGACGACTTCACTGCCACAGGTTCGGCACCAGCTTCAGGCACCGACACCACTGTTACGTTTGCTATTTGGACAGATACGCAAATATGGTGGAACTATCACCGCCAGCACAAGTTCACAGTGAACAACCCCGAACTATGGGATACGCCGTTTCCTGCTGTAGGTGAGCATTGGTACAATGAAGGCACGCTTATTACAGCATACGTAACTTCGCCAGTGGATACAGCCTATATTCTAGGTTGGGCTGGCACGGGTAGCCTTGGCGACGGCATTGGAGACACAGCGATTTTCGTATTGAGTTCACCTGCCACAATCACTTGGGATTGGACAATAGTTCGCGACCCATCGACTTTGGTAACGCTCAATGTCTTTTCGCCCTACGGCACACCATCACCAATGGGTGTAACAGTGTTACCGCGCGGAACTTCAATTACTTGCAGTGCACCCGATTCTGTTTGGACTGGCACAGATTGGGTTTACTGCACAGGCTGGCTTGGCGGTGGTTCTACACCACCTTCGGGCACAACTCACAGCACAACTTTTGTCATCAACATGAACTCTTGGCTATTATGGCGTTGGTCGGGTCCTGTAATGTATCCACTCACAGTGAACAATCCGGGCAGCCATGATAGCCCAAGCCCACCTGTGGGAACTCATTATTACCGCGAGGGCACTGCCATCGAAGCTACCGTAACTTCTCCCGATGGCTGGTATTTCTGCACAGGTTGGACTGGCACAGGCAGCGTTCCTGCAGCAGGTTCGGGTACTCGTGCTCTTTTTAGCATGACCACCACATCTTCAATAACTTGGAATTGGTCTTACTGGACGGGCGATGTGTGCACGCTTACGGTTTACTCACCCTATGGTTCACCAATGCCTTCGGGTGTAACTGTTTACCCTGTAGGAACCTCTGTTTTGTGTCGCATAGAAGACAGTGTTTATGTGGGCGGAGCATGGCATAGGTGCACAGGATTCGTTGGCACAGGTAGTGTGCCTGTAGCAGGTTCCGACAACGAAGTGAGCATCGTGCTCAACGAGAACAGCACCATCACTTGGGTTTTTGACGGCATTTTGCGCTACTCACTGAACGTTTACAGCGGTGGTGGTTTGGGTTCACCGAATCCACCCGAAGGTTTGCATTGGTATGCAGCGGGCACGGCGATAAATGCCATAGTTCATTCACCGGCAGACACCTTATTCTGCACAGGGTGGACTGGCACAGGTAGCGTTCCTGCAATTGGCACCGATACACTTGTGAGTTTTGTTCTCACCACGCATTCACGTCTCAACTGGACATGGGTGGGCAGTTCGGGCATAGTGTGGCTTAATATTTCTTCGCCATACGGTTCACCAAACCCAGCACGTGGAGCACATTATTATCCGCGTGGCACAATTATCACAGCCACTGTTGACGATTCTACAAGTGAGCCAGAGACTCGTCGCATAAACAATGGTTTTACTGGCACAGGCAGCGTTCCTGGCACAGGTAGCTTAAGTTCTGTTACTTTCACCATAAACGCAAACTCCACACTGGATTGGCGCTTTAGGTCAAAATACTATGTACGCACGAGTTTTATCGGCTGTGGTGGCGCCACACCTACCACCTTCGGTGAAGGATGGTATGATCATGGTTCAACAGCTTCCATAACTGCCGACAGCACAACAATTCACGGCGATACAGTATTTTTCTTCCAACGTTGGTCGAGTGTTGGCGCTACCGATTCCACACATGCACACTCATCTTTTATGGTTTACGCACCCGATACAGCAATCGCAGTTTACGCGCGTGGTATAAAGATTTGCGTGCGCAAAACCCCACATCAAACACTTGGTTCCATCACCACAGACGGCTCAATTCATGCGCTTGCAGATACCTTCTGTTTTTATGCCAATGCGGGCACCATACACGATGTTGCGGTTTCATCGCCCGATTATTCTGCCGACACCACACGATTTCTATTCATAAACTGGGCAGATGGTTACACTTTGCCTTCTCGCACAACGGGCACACTGTGGACAGATACCACTTTTATCGCCAATTATCAAAAACAACACATTTACCAAATCAAGAAAAACCCAATGGCAGATTCGTTTGGTACAGCTACAATTAACACAACAGTTTACACTGGAACAGCTTCCGATAGTTGTGCACAGTTTTTGCCTGTAGGCTCCATCGTCAACGGTAATGTTTCGCGATTTGATAGGGCAACATCAGGTTATGTTAAGTTCAACTTCTCACGTTGGACAGACGGTAGGACAACCAGTGCGCGCACCGATACGCTCACTCGTCCAAAGCGCTTGGTTGCCGATTACGAAGCAGTTGCCATGTTGCAGGTGACAAAAAATCCAGGTGCAGACGATTACGGTTATATTGTTCTCAATGGCGACACAACTTTCCACACTGCAACTGCCGAAGAATGGATGCCATTTGGTAGAACAGTTACTGTTTCGGTGAGCCCCTACGATTTCGTCACCGGCACAGATACGGTATTTCTTTTTGCAAACTGGGCACATGGTGGCACACGCGAGCAGTCGCTTTACATGGACCACGAGAAGATTCTCACTGCCAACTACACTTTATTCGAAATAAACCTTGCCGTCTGCATCGATAACGACACGGTCAATTATGGACTTATGGACCCACTTGAGCGCAAAACCACCGATGAACTCATATCGCCCATAGTAGAAAACTGCGGCAACTTCCCACTCGACTACGGTTTGCGCGTATATGATCCTTCGGGCAGATGGACACCGGCTTTGACCACCGAGCACGATCAATTCAACTTGCGCGGTCGTTTTCACACACTTACCGAAATCCCATCTGCATTCGATGGTGTTCGCGATATGGTCAAATCCACAAACACCTGGTCAAATGCCACAGTTTTTGGTCCTTACGGCGACAATGTTCCTGTAGATGAAGATTTGCGCTTATGGTTGCGCATAACTATGCCATCGTCGTCATCATTTTATGGCACACCTGCTCAGCTCATTATGATTCTCACACTTCGTCCTCACGTACCCTAATTAAACGGCAGTTAAGGGTTTTACTGAAGCAGCAACTACACCATCAGGCGAAAGCTTGGTGGTGTTTTGCTGTTATGGTTTTTCAGGCGAAACATGCCAATCTGCAGTTTATACATCGACTGGCATTTTATAAAAATAAAGTGATGCATTTGCCTATATCATAAAACGTATTATTATTATTTTTTTGTAACACTCGGAAAGTGATTACTTGTAACGCAAAAATCCATATGGATTGTGGCATTGGTATTCATAATGATTTGAACTATTTCTGATAAAACTTATTACATGCGGATGTGCTTGGTGTTTCAGTTTTGAGTGGAAAAGCACGATGCAGCGGGCTGAATTTCACAGAATGATTCTCCAACGTCTTTTGCGATTAATCTCGGCACAAATCTCAATAGAAAACCGGATTGTCAGCACAAATTTTCTGCATTACACCAACTTGTTGGCAAAAGTTGATTTTTTGTAAGCGCCGAAACATTAAAGTATTTTGCGAAATACTGCAGCACGAAATAGTGCAAAAAAGCTTGAGTTTTGCCATATCGATGAAACATGGGTTTGCAATTTTATTTGTTTTACAAAAACTGATAGGCAAGGACATGTTAGATTTAAAGCTTGTTATGTCGCAATGCAAATGTGTGTGTGTCAAAGCGTGATTTGTGAGCAAATGCCGGTGTTTATGCGGTAGTTGGCAATGGAAGTAAAAGAGGCGCTTTGGAGAAGAGATTCGAATTTGTGCCAGCTGTGGGTTGTAAAACCGCGATGTGCCACGTTGCCCCAAAAGCCTATGGGCAATTTTGGTGAAAATGCGTCTAAGTCTTTTGGGTGCAAATATATAATTGGCGGAATACTTTTCGAAAAATACGTGCGCATGCCGAATGTTATAATAGATAGCGGTAACAGGCGAAAATAAAAGCCGCCCGCAAAAGGGATTTTACCAAAAGGAGTTGCGAAACATGACATTGGATATTCATCGATACCGAGAATTTTGCCTATGAAACGCGATTCGTGAATTGAGCCGCCGTAAAGTGCACGTGCGGGAAAAATGCTCGAATCATATTCGAAGCCACAGCGCGAAAGGGTTTCGAAAGCCCATGGTGTGCGTTGAGGATCGATAGAGAAATTTGGCGCGCGAAAACCAATGACACGCTTTCCGGATTGTTTTTCGAGTAGTTGTTTTGCCTTAAGCAGCTCATGCTCGAAAGTGTGAGCATCCATTTGGTATATAAGTGAATGCGAATAGCTATGCGAAGCGACTTCGCTGCCGGTTTCAACGATCATCGGCACAAGCTGTGGGTGTTCGCGGGCAGTTTCGCCAAGCATAAAAAAAGTAGCAGTTGTTTTTGTGCTCACAAGTTTTTGGCAAATGCGCTCTGTTAAAGCGCAAACATGGGTCAACGATTTGTCAACCATTGAGTAATCGTAATTTGGATACGCACCGTGATAAAACTCTTCGATATCGAATGTAAGCAGTGCAGGTGTTCTGTTATTAATCATTTCCCACGCAGTTTCATTGTGAATTCGACATTAGTAAAATTTTGATGTGCTGTCAAATCCTTTTTCCGTATCAAATGCCAACAAAAGCACGCGTCGAGCAAAATTTTAATCAAAAAACTCTGGACTTTTATGCGCAACAATATATTTTAAACAATCTTTATGCTAAATACCATAAGAGAACATGTTGCGCCGGGATTGTTATTTTGCAAATTGAGAGCAAAAAACACCACTAGTATTTATCAATTTCTCGTAACTTCTTGTAAATCATATCAAAATATACGGCACAAAATTTGCTAAAGAATAATGCAAATTAAAGGGAGGTCGATATGAACAAAAAGGGGGGCTTCACTCTTATTGAGCTGATGATCGTTGTAGTGATCGTCGGCATTTTGGCAGCTCTTGCAATTCCGCGATATTTGGCAGCATCTCGCAAAAGCAAAATTGCCGAAGCGCGTTTTATATTGAAGCAAATCTATCTGGCTGCCGACTCTTACTATCACGAAAACGGCTGTTATCCACCATGTGATATAGGCTCACTTGCTAGCACCGAGCTTTGGGTTTTCAACGACGTAACCACAAAAAATAGCAACTGGACACCTTTGCCCGGCATGATTGCCGATCAACCATCAGGTTTTCCTCGTTTTCAGTATCGTATCGAACAAAGTGGTGCAACTTTCTTGGCAGTTGCCGATCCTTCAGATTCATGGGATCAATCTCTGCGCGATCTTGTGCCCTTAACAATCGATAACCATGGTGCCCTTGTAGGTGGCGAATGATTGATAATTCCAAATGTGCAAATAGTTTGTAGCGCGAAATTGCTTCTATGAATTTATCCATATGCAGCTGCTTGCGAGCTTATGCTAGCTTTCTTTTTGAGGGCACTTTGCAATATTTTCGCTGAAATCTTCGATTCGGGCGAGAATGGTTTTAGAGCGCTGCACAAGAATAGCATACAATATTGGCACAGAATGAGGGCTAATTTTTGACGAATCACATTTGGAGTGCAGTTCAGTTTTTGCTTGGCGAAGCTGTTTCGCGGATACTGGCGCTTGATGTGGCGTCTTTTTTATTTGGAGGGACCATGTTTCAGCCATTCGATTATGTTTTAGCTTTATTTGCGCCTATTTTGGGCGGTGTTCTCGGTAGTTTTACGAACGTACTTATTTGGCGTTTACCGCGTGGTGAGTCCATTGCTTTTCCCGGGTCGCACTGTCCAGTTTGCAACGGTGCCATAAAACCTTACGACAACATACCGGTGTTGAGTTATCTTATTTTGCACGGCAAATGCAGACATTGTGGAGTAAAAATCTCGATACGTTATCCACTTGTTGAACTGGCAATGGCAATTTTATATACTACAGTATTTTTTATTTATGCACCCGAAAACTATCTTGCTGTTGCGAAGTATTTTTTATTGCTGCCAGCACTTTTCGCTTTGGTATGGATCGATCTGGAAAAATACGTAATACCAGATGCTCTAACAATTTACATTGCTATACTTGGCTTATTTTTCACACTGCTTGACGGTGGTTTTTGCGCACTTTGGAGTGCTTTTGCGGGTGCCGCCACAGGCGGTTTGCTCTTCATTATTATAGCCTTTCTGGGCAAGAAAATTTTTCATAAAGAGGCGCTTGGCGAGGGCGATATTTATCTTATTGCCGCCTGCGGTTTCCACACAGGTTTTTCTGGAACTTTGCTTACAATATTTATTGCGGCACTTTTGGGCACCATCGTTGGTGCAGTGGTAGTTGCCATACGCAAGATACGTGACACACACGAAGAAAACCTGTCCATGATCCCTTTTGGTCCATGCATAATTGTTGCTATGCTCATCGCCTCGAATTTTGGGCAGATTCTAATATCGTGGTATCTTTCACTCGTTATGCTTTGATATAAAATAGCTTATTTTGAAAAAACAGTTTTAACAAATGCACACTTTTAACAGTAAAAATAATTCAAAAAAACGAATATTTTACAATAAGAAAGTAGTTTTCGTGAGAATTTGAGCAAACAGTCTGCGGAATCAAACTCTAGCAACTTCCGATTGAGAGAAACATAAATTATGTTATCGATAGGAAAAATGCAAACTGTGATAATGCGCGAAGCCGCAAAAGCTTCGGCGATCTTTAACATGTTTCCCGACGACGGTAAAGTGCTTATAGGGCTTTCAGGCGGTGCCGACAGCGTTGTGCTCGTTGATATACTTTCCACCTTGTCTAAAAAATGGCGTAAGAATATTGAATTCATTGCAGTGCATATAGATGCAGGTTTTTTTACCCTGACTGACGATGAGCTTTACAGAATGCGTGCTTTTTGTGAGGAACGTCGAGTTATGTTTTTGCGTGAACCGTATTACAACATTAGCGATTTTGTGCGCAATAAACAAACTCGTTTGTCCGAATGTTTTATTTGCTCACGCATGCGGCGCAAGCGCTTGTTGGAAATTGCTGCAGAGCAAGGTATTAGCACACTTGCACTTGGACATCACAAAGATGATGTTATCGAAACATTTCTGCTGAACATTTTGTTGTCGAGACAAATTTCCGCCATTTTGCCAAATCAACCACTGTTTGGTGGCACTTTCCACATAGTGCGACCGCTTGCTTTTGTGGATGAATCTCGCATAAAGCGCTACGCAGAAATGTGTAATTTCCCACGCTTCAACAAGAACTGCGAGTTTGCAGGCGAAACAGAGCGCCAGTGGATAAAAGATTTGATTGTACACATCGAAAAAGAACGCCCTGGAACGAAAAAGAACATTTTACGATCGTTATTTTATCCAAAAACAGATTATTTGTTGGGAAACTACGTTCAATTTGCAGAAAAGCTTCTGCGATAGTGTGTGCGCACAGTAATTTCCATTAATATTCAGAACTCATTGTAATGCAAATAATTACGCGTGTAGTATGCC
>CAYUDB010000018.1:0-19708 GCA_964443405.1 uncultured bacterium
GGAAGACAGGTATTTTCCGGTAATTCATTTTCCTGCGAACATCAAAGTCCCAAGTGCTGAAACGTTGCGTGTACCAATAGGTTGCATTGACAAAACTTGGCGTGTGCGATATAAATGGCTGTATGAACGCGCACGTGAATACGACACTTACAGTGGCTACATAACATATTTTGACGAAATTCCTTGGACGGAAATAAGTTATCGAGATATAGGTGACACATATGCGAGCATGGCTGCGCCTGCGTTATATCAGCCTGTGTATGCGGGTGAGGTGATTGGACAGATCTCTGATATTATCGATTCAATTGAAATGGATGGACTTATAAATGATTCAGTTTATGCTGCTATTGAACACGGTGAGCCTGGCTTTCGAAAGTTACGCGACATTTTTCACAAAAATTTTGACAGCACCTCGACAGAATGTCCCATTGTTTTTTCTCGTCCAGTGGACACGCTTTTTTTCGCGGATGGTAATCTGTGTGACAATTTTCAGCAATGTCAATTTTCGCGCCAATGCTTTGAATGTGATACAGTTGGGATGATTGGCACAGGGCGTAGTTTCTCACGCACGTACGCGGCAGATCTGTTACATTTTTCGGGCACAATCGACTTGCGCAAGCTTGCGTCGGAAAGAATTTTGCCTGTTGGCTATGACGAAACCAGCATAAGTTCATTGCGACTGATTTTGTATGCCATTGCAGCTGGCAGCGTTACACGAATTTGGATAAATAATAGTGAGTATCACTTGCCTAGTGAATTTCCAGATTATGGCGTTCCATACGAGACGATAGAAAATGGTGCGAAATTTATTATCGAGAACCCGAATTTGCGTTTTGATATCCCGAATAAAATTGTGGTGGAAGTTGTAGCGCCGCGACCCGAATGTATTGGTGCACAAGTGATTTTTGTTCTTGAATCGATTCATTTACAAGATGTTATGCCAATTGAAATGCACTCAACAGAGAATGCGCTAGTTCTCAACAAGCCGACTCTCTATGCAATTGAATCTTGCGCTGTTGGATTTTCCGCAGATACAATTGCTATCGCTGGTTTGGACAATTCCTCGGCAGTTTTTGCATGGTGGTGCAACAATGGCATGTGGCAACCTGCGAATTTTCACATTGTAGATAGCAGCTTGATTGTGAATTTTGGTGCACCGCTTGCCGCGAATTGCCGCTGGCGCTGGTGGTTTTTTGACGCGCCAGTGCCTCAGTGGTGAAGTTGCGTTAAACACTATAGTTATGGCTGCAAAGTCATTATTCAATGATGGTCACATTTTTCGATTATAAAACGCAGGAAAACTTTACATGAAAATAGTAAATTCTACAACAGTTTGCGAAGAAATTACTCCTTGCCAACGTCGTGTGTCATGTAAGGTAAAACGAGAGTTCTACCAGCATGCACAAACGGGTAACTGGTTGCCAATCAATTGCATGCCGATAAACGGTAGCGATTATTATTTCTCTGTGCGTGAGCATGATTTACACATCGATTTGGCACCACGTGAAACTGGGCTGCCACTTGTTAGATTTCGTTCTCCAAAAGATAATAGTATCTTTGCGTTATGGTTAAAATCCTTTGATGTGAATGAAAATTACATCATACCAGAAATTATCGACCATGATGACAATTCAGTGCAATGGCAAATTGACAGTAACTCTTTGCTTCGATTGATAATATGCGGGCATCGCATCGAGAAACACCTAGTTTTGCAAACACGTCCCTGCTGGAATTCTGTTACATTTTCCATTTCGCACTCGGCTGGAAGTCTGACCGAATCTGGAGATGGTTTTTTGGAAGCACTAGACTGTTCATCCAGAAAACTCTTTGGGTTTGAACAAGTTCGCGCATGGGATGCGAACGGTGATGCAATGGCGGTTGATTTTGCAATGGCGCAAACACATGCCCGAGCATGGGAACTTACAATATTTTTTTCGCCACAAGTGCTTGATAATGCTATATATCCGGTGATAATCGATCCATGCATAGCTCTAAATCCAGTCGAGGGCGAAGCAGAGGACACACGCATTGCTGCCAATGTGCCGAATGCCGTGTTCAACGATGCATATCTTACCGTATGGAAATCTGGTGCAACACCTTATGCTAAATCGCTCTTACGTTTTGCCGGAATTGATACAGTAATAGCTCGGAAAAAAATAATCGATGCCAGGCTTGCGCTAAAAGTATCGGCACTACTTGGCTCAAATAACCCTAACCCTCAAGTAGTTATGTTGTTATCCGAGTTCACCGAGAGCGAAGCAAACTGGATTCAACGCAAACTTGATGCCAACTGGGGCACAATGGGTTGCGATAAAATCAACACAGATCGCGCAAATTTTCTATCGTCACCTGTCACCGTAAATCATTCTGTCGAAGGACACAATACAAATTTCGATGTGAGGCACATTGTTGCACGGTGGGCATCAAATTCGGCGCACAACTTTGGCTTTGTAATCGTAGAAGGTGATGTGCCAAGCAGTTATGTACATTGGTGGTCGTCGAACATTGCTTTGCCCGATCGTCGTCCAAGCCTGGTAATTGATTTCGAAAGCACACAGCGTCGTTTTTTTTCACTGGCACCACTTGCTGGTGCAAATGCGCAAAACGGTAGTATATTACCTGGTTTTTGATGAGTCTTTTGCAAAACTAAACTCATTTAAAGCGAAATTTGGTAGAATTACACAGTCTTAAAACTATGTTTTACTTTTAACAGTAAGGAGCGTAAAGTGTTTTATAAATCAGGTGAAATAATTCGCTTTGCCGCATTTTTCAGCGCATCGGGGCTGGCAAAAACCGGTTTGTCGGTATCGGCGAAGGTCATGCGCCTGGGCACGGAGAGCTTTTCAAACTGCGATGTTCATGAGGATGGGCTTGGCTTTTACTCATGCACATTTGCCGCGCATGAAGACGGCTTTTACGTGTGCCGTTTCGATGTTGACGCTGAAGATGTTGAACAGAAACAAATTGCGGCTGCGGCATGGTATGGACTGGGCATATCCAGGAACACGGCATTCACTTTGCCAGCCACGTTCGATATGAGCGATGACGAATTCACCATTCTCCTCGACAATTGTGCGCGTAAAAAAATGGAATTCTTTTGCGGCGATAGCTTTAGAATGGAAATCACAGTGATCGATGCATGCAGAACACCTGTTGATCTTTCTAGCTGTGAGGCAATTTTTGGTGCGAAATGCGATATTGATGATAGTGAATTCGTTATTCAAAAATTGCTTCTTCCATCTGCGCCTACAGACGGCAAGATCCTGCTCGAATTGACCGCTGCCGAAACTAAATTGTCCGCACGAAATTATATGGGTGAAATCGAGTTACGTTTTGCGAGCGGCGAAATTCGCACATTATGGCAGGGGATTTTTGCCGTGAAAAAAGGTTTGATTTAGACAAATGCAGCTTTTTCCCCCAGAAATTGTAAAGAAAAATGATGAGAAAATCAATTAAAACGGAAAATATCCGAAAAAAGTGTCAAGAAAAAGATTGAAAAAACTACAAAAAAATATATAATTTCTTTGCAAAAAAGAGGGAAAAATGGAGAAGATCACCGTTTTTGACGTTGCCGGATATGTGCTTGAAAAAACAGGCACAATTACAACCATGAAACTGCAAAAACTTGTTTACTACTGCCAAGCATGGTCGCTTGTCTGGGACGACAAACCACTTTTCGACGAGCAAATTGAGGCTTGGGTAGGTGGTCCTGTTGTACGCGCGCTTTATGATTATCACAAGGGACTGTTCGAAATATCCTCAATCCCACAAGAGCGTTGCGATGTTTCAAAGTTTGTTAGTGACCAAAAAGAAACTATGAATGCTGTGATTGATGCCTATGGGCAGTTTTCTCCACATGAACTGAGTGAACTCACTCATGCCGAAGATCCATGGAAAGAGGCTCGCAAAAATATGGCACCACTTGACAGAGGTAGTAATGTCATAACCCACGAGAGCATGCAGCAGTATTACCAAAACCTTTACTATGAGCAAGATAAAAAAGAATGTGCCGCCGCCGCAACCTAAAGCATCGAAAGAACCAAAATATGTGTTTCCGCATCCCAACAATAATTTTGTAACATTTTCCTTTTGCAAAATTGACAACGACGAAAAATTTCCGCAAAGCTTTTGTCATTGCAAGGAGAAAGCATTTTCGCTTATTCAATTTCTGCAAAGTATCTCAGTGCAAACCTGGGGTGAGCTCAGAGGCGATAAATCGCATAGTGTTGAAAAACTGTCAGTTGCGCCGCATGCGTATAAACAATTGCAACAAATGCATTTAGATGACTGTGAGCTTTTTTCACTTCGACTCAGAGGAAAAGCGCGCATCTGGGGTATTGAATACGAAAAAATTTTCTACATGCTCTGGTGGGATCCCGAACATAAAATCTGTCCATCTACAAAAAAGCACACATGACGAATATTCATTTTGAAAACGAATGTAATCGCAGCATTAAGCGCCTTATAATTCATTGCACAGCATCGATTTTTGGTGATGTGACTGCCATTCGACAGTGGCATCTGGCGCGAGGCTTCGAAGATTGTGGTTATCATTATGTAATTTTAAACGGGCACCGCGAGCCATTTGGCATTTTCGACAAAACCTGTGATGGACTTGTGGAAGTGGGGCGTCCGTGGTGGCGTTGCGGCGCACACACAAAAGGGCACAACGACGACTCACTTGGCATTTGCCTTGTGGGCAGCCCAACAGCCATAACTACACCCGAAGATTGGTTCACACCTGCTCAACTCGAAACACTTGCAACAGTTATCGCGCGCCTTGCGCAACAATTTGCCATCACAGCAGATAACATCCACGGGCACAACGAATATGCACCCAAGATTTGCCCTGGTTTTGTGGTTGCAAATTACCGCAATCTCTGGCTTTAATCCCATTTTCGCGCGTGAACTCCAAAATGTCTCGCAAGTGAAGACGTTATCTTTTCTAGCTAACACTTGATATTGCAAAATATTAAGCTATTTTTCGCTTCAATGCTCATTTGCTGTGAAACAATGTGCATGTGCAGACATTCTGTGATTTCACAGTGGAGGTATTATTTTGTGTAAAAATATCGGTGTAATATACTAATCATTATTGGTTGGGCAGACGTGTTTCGAGTGACGAATTTTTACGTTAAAAAGGCAACGACATGGAAAATTTGGATTACAAACTTGGCGAAATATCTAAAGCCGTTGAGCTTATCGCTTGCAATATTGATGCGATAACAAGGCAATTGCGCACCACCGATGAAAAGCTGAGTGCAATAGAAAATTACATTTTGCGCCAACAGGGTGCAATGGCACTCGCGCGTTGGCTTGTGGGCATAGTTGGCGTGGGCACTTTGTTCAATACTGTGATGTGGTTTTTGGGAAAGTGATTCTGCGTATAATAATATTTTTAAATACAACGACTTAACAAATCTAAGGAGGTTGAGAATGAATGCATTATTGCTAAAACTCGTCGAGGTGGGCGGTGTGCCTTTGGTGCTCATAGTGCTGGGCATTGTGGCGAAAAAATACATTACCCCTTGGCTTGAGGCAGTTCCTTGGCGTTATGAACGCGCACGTGAAATAGCACTTGTAGCAGATCGCATCACAGACGAAATGCTTGTTATGTTTCCGGGCTCGAAATGGGACGACTGGTTGGATGCTGCTGTGGACAAACTCATAAGTGCATGCAAGCTCGAGCAAAATCCCGAAATCGCGCGTCGCGAAATAATTTCGCAGATGGCAAAAAAGGTGCAAAATGTGCTCGCGGGACGATAAGCTTGCAGCTATTTTGGCAATTTGCACAGCGGCATCACATGTGTTTGGCAATGAAACAAAACGTGCTTCGCGATGGCTTACATGTGCGGCATTCGCGCGAACTCAAATGGACTCGGGTTTTTGCGCCGAAAATTCGCGCGGGCTTTTCGGGTTATCGAAGCGCATTTTCGAAGATTCGGTAAGGCAAACTGTACCGCAAAGCGCCGATATTTTCGATGAAGATGCCAATGCTATAGCTGCAGCATCAGTTTTATACTGGTATTTCGAAAGGCTAGCTACTTTTTTCCCGTGTTTCGATGATGCTATTATCGCGAGTTTTGCTGCATTTGAGTTCGGTTTCTTTTCGGTGAGAAAAGCATGCGCCAAACTCACGATTCCAAAAGATGTAAATGTGCTAATTCATTTACTGGAAATGGAATATAAACATAGTGCGTGTTGGATTTTCGATGCACGGAAATTGTTCTATTCGCCGTTTTCGTTTTTTCCGCGCTAAGGTATTTGTTCTATTCGTGCGCACAACAAAAAAAGGGAGACAATTACTTGCCTCCCTTTTTTAAATTTCTGCAAGCTTTAAATGCGATTTTTTTTGGCGAGTACCTGCTTCACTTTTTCTTTGAGCGGTTTCAAATCGGGCGACTTGATGATGTAATCTTCCGCGAGCCATGTTAGAAAATCGTCGCGATATTCGGAATATGCGGTGTTTATAAGCACTGCCAAGTTCCGTTGTTTGACCATCATTTTCTCGAGTGCCTCTATGCCATGCATCGATGGCATGCGTAAGTCGAGTATTACCAAATCGATAGGCTCGGTATCGAGAATTTTGAAACCGTCATCGGCGCTCGTTGCGGTGAAAACGTTGTAACCTTCTTTTTTCAGTTCCATCGCATAAAGTGCACAAATGTTTTTTTCGTCATCTATGACCAGTATGTTTGCCATTTTGTCCTCCATTATTCCTCTGACCATTATATGCAAACAAACCTTCAAAGCAAGTTTTTTTCGGGCGCGCAGAACATGCTGATGCAAGCGTTTGCAGTATCCTAATAGGTAATTATTTTCGCGACAGTGCAACTTGTATTTAGAAATTTGATGCAGAACTATTAAATTGCGCGATTAATAATCTGCGCTAGCGTTTCTTGCAAATTTTTGCTCACAAAACAAGAGTTTACTACTTGTAATGTTTTGATGTTTAATTTGCTGCTACAGCTGCCCAAAAAGGTATCCACGTTATGTATTTCTAGATGTTTTGCAATTTCGTCAAAGCTTATAACCGAAAAAAGAAAGATTGTCGTATTTTGAGATTGGTTGCGTAAAGCACTGAGCGGAAAAAGTTATTGGCTTATATGCAAAAAAATAAATCGGCAACAGTATTTTCGGCAAGTCTGCCCAAATCTACACGCAAAATTAAAAGCTCGATGAATTAATCGCAACCTTGCGCGATGTATTTGCCGCCAAAGGTGTGGAGTATAACTTTCACCGATTTGCCAGTGAGTTTGCAGCCGGCATCGGCGAGTTCGCGCACAGCGACATTTGGGTTTTTGTCGGTTTGTTGTATGCTGACTTCGATATATAATGGCAAACGGTCTTCGATAATGGTATAACCATTTGATTTAAGGTATTTTACAAAACGCTCATTTGAAGGGGGTTCCTGTTTTACCTTGTTGATGTCAACGTGCACAGGCTCCTTGCCCGTGTCGGCTTCGCTCACAGGGAAAACAAGCACCAGAAATGTGCCGAGCAAAAATGCCCAGCCGAGTTTTTTTCCAAACCCAGTTAAAAATGTAGTTCTTCTCGGACTCATACTATATAGTATATCGGGTTTTAGGTGTAGTGACAAGTTTTATTTTGTGGCGGTGCCGTTTTTTTCGCGTTCAAGCATTTTTGCAAAACGAGGAAATTCGCCGATTATTTTGCCCGTTCCACGCACAACGCATGTTAGCGGGTCTTCTACAACAAAAACTGGTAACCCAGTTTCCTTGCGAATACGACGGTCGAGGAAACGCAACTTTGAACCGCCGCCAGTCATCACAACTCCGCGATCTACTATGTCGGCTGCAAGTTCGGGTGGGGTGTTCTCGAGAGCTTCGTGTACTGCTGCCATAATCGCTGCAACAGGCTCTTCGAGTGCTTCACGAATTTCAATAGAGCTTATTTTTATAGTTTTTGGCAAACCTTCAACGAGGTCTCGTCCTTTTACGTCCATGTAAATTTCGCTGTCGAGCGGATATGCCGAGCCAATTTCGAATTTCACTTTTTCGGAAGTTTGTTCGCCGATGAGCAAATTGTAT
The DNA here is from genome assembly GCA_964443405.1 of uncultured bacterium. GTDB lineage: Bacteria > UBP14 > UBA6098 > B30-G16 > B30-G16 > CAYUDB01. The sequence continues at coordinate 8,052 of CAYUDB010000018.1, forward strand.
TTTCGTTTGAGGTAAGCGATTATTGCCTCGTTCATTTCGTCGCCGGCGATGCGGATGGAGGTGTTGTTCACTATGCCACCGAGTGAAATCACAGCTATTTCTGAAGTGCCACCGCCAATATCGACAACCATGTTTCCGCAAGCATCTTCGACAGGTATGCCCACGCCGATAGCTGCAGCCATAGGTTCGTTGATGAGGTAAACCTCGCGTGCACCGGCATTTTCTGCCGACTCGGATACAGCGCGACGTTCGACTTCAGTTATGCCCGACGGCACTGATATCACAATACGTGGTTTGACAAGAAATCTTGTGCGGATTATTTTGCGTATGAAAGCGCGTAACATTTGTTCGGTCATTTCGAAATCGGCGATTACGCCATCTTTCAATGGGCGGATAGTGCGGATGTGGTCGGGGGTTCTGCCTAACATTTCCTTTGCTTCGGTGCCGATGGCGACAATTTTTTCGGTTTCGGTTTCCACAGCCACAACCGAAGGTTCATTCATAACTATGCCGACACCCTTAACCCACAGCAAAGTGTTTGCAGTGCCGAGGTCTATGCCTATATCGTTGGCGAGCATGTTGAAAAATTTTGCAAGCGACATTATTACCCCCATTTTGACATCTCACAAAGAAATAAGCTTTTCACACTTCCGCAATATTTTTGTCGAGCAACAATAGCCGCATTTTCAAATATGCGTGCGTGTCGAAGTTTGGTTCTTAAGCCCACGTTTTTTTTGCACGTGCACATGGATGATATTTGATGTAATCATTTTCAAATAGTCTAACAGTTTTACGTGGCTATGAGTTTTGCACTGCGTCGAAGCTTAAATTTGTAAAGTCGATATTGAATCTGATGTAATGCAAAAACTTGGATGTGTGAATATTATCAAAAGCCGCAAAGCACACGACAAAAAACTCGACGCAATGGAAAAGATGAATATATTGGGTGGATAAGTAAGGAGGGAATATGCGTCGAACAGTAGTTTTTTTAGTTTTAATTACAGGTGCAACTTTACTTTGCGCTACACCATTTTGGACTGCCGAAGATTTTTTGAATTTTGAGCAAAAGTATAGTGCTCGCGCAAGATATACCGACACCGCCGATACAACTGTTTATTACACCTTCGCAGCTCGAAATATATGCTATCCTGCTTTTTTGCGTGGCATTTGTGATTTCACAGCATTTTGGCAGCTCGCCGACACCGATTCAAATGAATTTGGCGGCATAATTGAGGCAGAAAGTGGTGAATTGCGAGATGTGATACAGACCGATAACACGCAAGAATCAATTATCATTTGGTCGATTTATCAAACAATTGGTGAATGGAACGATTTTGACACCAGCCTAGCGCGGTCATGGGAGTATGTGGCAAATTTCCCCGCATACAATGAGGAGGTTTCGGATGAGAGCCGTTACTATCCTGTTTGGAATTCGGGGCTTGCGCTGTTGGCAGTGTTCGCATATACGAACGCCACTGGTGACAGTTCGAAGCTTGCGTATGGCGATAGTTGTGCGGAATTCATTATTACAGAAGAGCTTCCTTTATATGGCACCGCTACTGGCTACGATTTGCTTCACACTTTTGTCACTGCTTTTGTGGCGGGTTGTTTGGCGGAATATGGCAATTTTCGTGGCGTCGATAGTTTCAATGTATCTGCATCACAAATCGCGTTGCGCGCAAAACTTTGGGCAGAAAGCCATCCGTCGCGTGCTTTTGCAAGCTCGTCTTGGGCTATGAGTCCCGGCACTTTGATCTGGGGGCTTATGCACGCTTATTTTCCAATGTACCCCGATGAATTTGAAGGCTTTGAGCGTGATTTTATCGACACGTATTTACCTATGGACGCAGGACGTGCTGATCATTTTGACGACTACCTTTGGGACAATTCATGGAATATTTGGTTTGCAAACGGCTATCGTGCGCTCTACGAATACACGGGTAGCGAGCATTATCACGACAATTTCGTTCGCATAACCGATTATCTCTTATCACAGGACAGGGATTTCGACTGGGGCATACCTTCGTCTTTTGCGCATCCAGATTCGATGGACATGACGTGGGTTTCCACTTATGTGGTTTTTATGGCGCTCGAAGAATTATGGACATCTTTGCCCGAAACTAAGCTTTGCGCCGAACGTGTGCGCATACTCGGCACACCAAAACATTACTACCGCACAGGCGATACACTCGATGTAGAAATTGCGCTTGCCAATGGCGGCACAGATGTTGTATGGGGTTTTTCCTCGAGGCTCAGCAGTGGTTCGCTTGGCAGATCTGGTATGAGCGGGTCTTTATCTTACTTGCATTTTGCCATCGAGACAATGCGCTTTCCGGTTTTGGGCGATGAGAGTGCCGATGGATTTTTACTTTGGCAAGCTTTTCATGAAACAGGGGAGGATAGCTTGCGCATAGATTTCCCATTTGCCCCCGATATGACTTGCACGCTTGTTTTTACAGACACACTGGGAAACGCTGTGAACACCACGATTTCGGTGCGCGACACTTTTGCCACAGCGGCAGAACTTGGCACTTATGCATCTGATTTATCGGGTAAAATTGTGCTCACTTTGCCACAGCTTGGAACCTTTGATGTGAATGTTACACCTGTTTTTCCGTATCCACGTTTTTCGCTTCGCTTAGACCTTACACCAAACATCTCGAGGCGTCTAGGGTTGCCTCGTCCGCAGGTGATTTTGGTATGTGATGCCGACGGTGAATTTGCAGAGATTTTTGGCGCTACCCTCGACAGCCTCGATATGCTGCACACTGTTTTCAACACTGCTGAACATTCGAGCAGCGACCTTGAGGGTTTGGGCAATTTTTCCAATTTGCGAACTATATTTTGGTTCACAGGCAACAGCACATCTACACTTTTGGCGGCAGACAGAATGGCTTTGGCAAGTTTCATCGATAACGGTGGACGTGCAATCTTGAATGGGCAATTCATAGCCGAGGGCATAGAGACCACAACATTTTGGCACACTTACATTTCTGCCGAAGTAACTTCTTCGGGCATAGAGCGCACAATGTGGGATGTTACTTCAACACCCGCGACAATTGTCACTTCATCAGGCGCAGGATCTGCCGAAAACCAAACGTCCATCGACAAAATGACGCCGCCTGCAGATGCCACAATTTGGTTAGTGAAAACATCTGTTGTGCGTGACGCCGATGTTATTGCCTTTTCGCGCACTTTTGCGGGCGGTGGCGCGTTATTTTTCTCATCGCTAGGATTTGAGGGCATTGGCAAGCTCTATCCAACTGCGATTTCTCGGAAAAACTTTATATCGAAACTGCTTACATGGGCTGACACGACATTCATCTGCGAGACGAACGCATCACCACGTCCAAGCAAAGAAGAGCTGTTTGCGTTTCCAAATCCTTTCAATTCAACGGTTTCGATAGTTTATTCGGGAGACGCACAACTGGAAATACTTGATATTTCGGGCAAGCATATTGGCACTTTGCCGCGAGTTTCGGGCACGAACGTGCGCCTTTGGAAACCTTTGTCAACTTGCGCGAGTGGAATTTATTTCGTTCGCCCAGCTGGACAAAACCACGTTTTATTGCGCCTCACTTACCTTAAATAAGCGCTTGCTTTACAAGTGATTACACTGATGCACCCGGCGAGCTTTTCGCGCGGCATGCATTGTAAATTTTCGAAAAAAGCGACTGCACCGTTTAATAGTGTCGATCGCCGTTTTCCACCCGCGAAAACTGCGTAATCTGGGCATTCACATGAAAATTCGTGTGGTGATTATTGGGTGGAATGAGATAAATCTGTGATTGTAGTACACAGCGTTTTTTTGCTTTGCGTAAAGTGTGTCGAGTCTTATTGTGCTAATTGGGTTTACAAAAGTTCACTGTAAAACCATAACGCGAAACAAAACCACCAAATTTTCATTTGGTGGTTTTTGGGTGTCGTAATCGTTGCTGGCTTAGTTTAAAAAGCTCGCTTGTATAAATTGCTGGTGGTGTTCGAAAGCCACAGCGGGAGTGTCAGTGATTTTGGCGATGCTACACGGAACCGACGAAAGTGTTCAGTGCATTGGCATTATGGCATGGTAACATCGTTGATGAGATTGACAGTTCCGTTTTTGGTCAGTTTCCACACATCTTCGGTCGGGTCGGCGTCGATATTGCCGCGAATTTCGATTTCGTAGTCGGATGTATTTGCGGAAATTACCTTTGCACTGTAGTTTTGACCGTAGTGCATGGTGATTTTCAAATCGCGAATATCCAGCGCATATGTGCTGTTGATGGCAAAATACTCCTCTTGACTGTTCGAAAGCAAGTGAGCGTAATTCTTTGCCTCAGTTTGCCTTGCGAGAGCAATGTCGGATGGAGTTTTAACCGTATCGACTTGCCGTGCAGGCGCTTTGCCCTCGCTTGTAAAATTGCGGTAAATAATGTACGCGACAAGAACCAGGATGATGATAAAGATCCATGATTTCATAGCTACCTCGCTTTCATGTTGCCTAGCACCGCAATTTTGTGGCGGTTATGTTTTACGTTGCGAAAACCGTTGCGAGTGTCGTAAATGAGCTGCGCGTTTGTGGCAACGAAATCGTAATCGTAAGTGCTGTGAGCAGTTGTGAGTACGACAAGATTGGCTTTTGCAAGACGCTCAGCAGTAATTTTTTCGCTATGAACTATGCCGCCTTTCCAGCGAATTTGTTCTACAAATGGGTCGTTGAAGCTCACATGTGCACCCCATTCTTCCAAAAGCTTCATGACTTCGAGTGATGGAGATTCGCGCACATCGGAAATATCGTTTTTGTATGCCATGCCCAAAAGCAAAACATCGGCGTTTTTGAGTACGAGAGAATTATCATTAGCATGGCGCAAAATGCCTTCGATGACGCGGTTTGGCATATTATAGTTGATTTCGCCTGCAAGTTCGATGAAATGTGCGTAGAAATTCTGGGCTTTGAGTTTCCACGACAAATAGTGTGGATCGATGGGAATGCAGTGTCCGCCGACGCCCGGTCCTGGGTAAAATGGCATGAAACCGAAAGGCTTTGTTTTGGCAGCTTCGATGATTTCCCAAATGTCGAGTTTAAGGTGCTCACATATCATAGCCATTTCGTTGATGAGAGCTATGTTTACCGAGCGGAAGGTGTTTTCGAGCAATTTCACAAGCTCGGCTGCCGCTGGTGATGAAACAGGAATAACCTTCTCTAAAAAGCTCGAGTACAATGCCACCGAAAGCGAAACGCTTTCGGTGCCCATGCCGCCAACAACTTTGGGCGTATTGCCTGTGTTGAATCGTGGGTTGCCCGGGTCAACGCGCTCGGGTGAAAATGCGATGAAAACGTCGGTGCCAACGGTAAAACCTGCACGCTCGAACATCGGTGCTACAATTTCTTCGGTAGTGCCCGGATAGGTTGTGCTTTCGAGTATTACAAGGCTGCCTGGTTTGAAATTTTCGACTATGCGCATGGTTGCACTTTCGATGTAGGATAAATCGGGGTCTTTGTATTCGGAAAGTGGTGTGGGCACGCAGATTATGTGGATATCGGCATTCGCAAGTGTTTTGGGATCGGTAGATGGTTTGAAAAGCCCGTTGGAGATGATCTTGGAGACCGATTCGGCACTTATGTCGTCAACATCGGATTTGCCAGCTGCGAGAGTTTCGACTTTTTTGGGTAAAATATCATAACCTGCAACATGAAAACCTTTTCCTGTAAATTCCACCACAAGTGGCAAGCCAACATATCCAAGCCCTACAACACCGATAAGTGCTGTGTGCGAATTTATTTTCTCCATAAGCGCATCGTGTTGCGACGACATAAGCCCTCTCTTTTTATGATAATTCAGCATTGCACAAATGCTCGCAATTCATAATATAGGCATTTTGAATGCAAAAACTTGACCTTTTTTTTCTCACTTATATTTTTTTAACATGGATAGCGAAGACAGAATATTATTCGAGGAAATCGAAAATTTCGTTGAACAGCAAAAGCTTTGGGCGTATGGCTCGAATGTTATTGTAGCACTTTCGGGTGGTAGTGATTCGGTTTTTTTGCTTTATGCATTACAAGAGTTTTCGAAAAGACATTGTTTACAAATCCCAGCGCTACACATCAACCATTGTCTTCGCGGCTACGAATCGGAAGGTGACCAGATTTTCTGCGAGAATTTGTGCGATAAGCTCAAGATTCCGCTCGATATAGCCCGATTTGAAATTCCTCCAAAAAGTGCTGGCATAGAGGAAATTGCACGCAATGCGCGACGCAAAGTTTTTACTGATATTGCTGCCGAACGACGGGCAGTTGTGGCATTGGCACATACACAAAACGATAGCGTCGAGACATTTCTATTCAACTTAATGCGCGGCACCGGCATACGTGGTTTGGTGGGCATTTTGCCAAAAGAAGGTATAATAGTGCGTCCACTTTTGCGCATATCGCGCGAGCAAGCGCGTAGATTTTTGCAGAAGCGCGATATTTTTTGGCGCGACGATGGATCAAATGCCGATTTGAATTTCTCTCGAAATAATATCCGCCATACGCTTGTGCCGTTTGTGCGCACGCATTTTGGTGAAACCGCACTTCAAAACATGGCAAATTCGGCACAAATGCTCTATTCAGCAAGGCAATCACTCGAGAAAATCACGCAAACGTCTTTTACTTCGGCATTGCTTGGCAAATGCAATGGCGTCATCGCATTAAATGCTACTCTTGCATTGGCAGATGTTTTTACCTTTGGTGAGATGATGCGAGCTTCACTTTTTGAGCTTGGGATTGGTTTGAAAGATTACTCGCGCACGAGCGTGGAGCGTGTTTTCTTTGCGCTTGCTCGAGCACATCCGCACAATATCATCGATGTGTTTGGCGGTGTGCGAGCTTCACTTTTTTTGAATGCACTTGTGTTTTTCGTCACCGAGCCATACCAAACCGACACATTCGAGCTACCATTTTCCACGGAAGTCGAGCTTTCAAATGAACTTGGCACAATTGAGGCACATTTACTCACGTCTATGCCGACATCTATTCGCGCGGATAACTTCACAGTTCACCTGCGCTATTCGGGTGAGCGCGTTTTTATTTCACCTGCCAAAGCAAATATGCTTTTTCAACCGCTCGGCGGAGTGAGTCAAAGCCTTGCGCATTTTATCAAAAAGCGTGCCCTGCCGCCAATTTTACGTAGTTCTCTACCGCTTGTGCTGTTTAACAAGAGAATTGCGGCAGTAATGGGTGTTGAAATATCAAGCTACTTCAAACTTCACGGCAACGATCCGCAAATTCTGCAAATATCATGGACCGGCGAACTTCCAAATCTGCTGCGCAATATCGGTGCTAATGGACGTCAATAGCTGTCATCTAAAGCATTACCTTTGTACGATTTCTCATAACATATTTACGGACAAAAAGTTTTGCAGTTAGCGAAAATGGCTGTGAGTGCACTGCTTTTGGTTAAAGATTGCTGAGAGGCTATATTTGGTTGCGCAGTTTTTTTTTTTGCAAAGCGGGAGAAAAATTAAGCTACATCCATAATAGTGTTTCCAAAAATATAAACACAGGTTTGTTATCATCTTTACTGTCTTGCACTTGTCAGATATGATTATGATTCTCACTTTATTGGTTGAAAACCAGAGATTACAGTTTAAAAAATACCACCAAGCTTTCACTTGGTGGCAAATTTTTTGAACGCCCTTAACAGACTCAATCGTGGATTATTAGCGCAGTAGCCTTGCCCGATTGTTAGTCTTATACAGAAATCTCAATAGCTTGGCATACGCGCCAGCAGAGTGAGTTATTCTTTTGCTGGTTCTTCTTTTTCGCTGCCCTGATCGATGTGCATGTAAACAATTTTCGATATATCGCGCAGCACTTCTTGCATTTTTGGCACACTTTCACCGCGTATCATAATAGCAAGTATGTAATGTTGACCAGGGTAATAAACTATAGCACATTCGTGAAGCTGGTGCATCCCTTGCCAACCACGTTCGCCAAACTTGTGCGCAACGGTAATGCCATCTGGCAAACCAGAGATAATGCCCTGATCAAAATGCGCTTGCGATAAAAGTTCGAGTGCCCTTTCGGACATTTCGCGTGTGAGATATGTTGAATTGTAAAGTATTCGGAAGAAAAGAGAGTAATCCTTGACGTTCATGAAATCTTCGTTGCTCGAAAGCCCGGGTATATCGATACCGAGGTCGAGGTATATTTGGTTGAGATCTTCTGGGCTGATGTTCGCAAGCAGCAAATTGAGTGCCTCATTATCTGATTCGACTATCATGTGGGTGATAAGCTCATTGATAGTGTATGATTTGCCAGGTTCGATGAACTTACCAGTGCGGATATTGACAACTGAAATGCTTGTGGGCTTTTCGAAGAACACACGTCGCTCGAGTATTGCCGGCGAGCATTGCGCCTCTCGATAATATGCTAACATAAGCGGTACTTTTAGCAAACTTGCCGGTGAAAAAGCTTCGCGCTCGTTAATGCCAAACCAATATCCCTTATCGAGATGCTGGAAATAAACAGAGGCACTGGTAATATCTTTAGCGGTAACTTTTTCAGATATATAATGCATGATGCGAGTGCGAAGCGGCGATTTTGAGTCGAGTGCAATTTCATAGTCCAAAAGAGGGTTACACAGCTTGAAGCCACCTTGTCGGTTTGGCTTAAGTGTGCTTTCGGAAAGGAGTGTAAGTTTTTTGGGTTTGGCAAAAAAAGCGAAAGGGATACCGATGCCCATCGCAATGCCGATGATTATCAAAGAAGCGTAGAAGATATAATTGCCGATTTTTTTGGTTTTAACAACCGGCAAAGGAGGAACAACAGGCTCTTTTCTTTGCATTTCGCACCTCAGGTTAAAAAAAATGCTTAACAAAAAATCAAGCTCTGCTCACTGTTCTTAAAATTTTAAACATCGCGCACAATCTAATTATCATAATAGTATAGCAAAAAAAGTCAATATTTTTTTTGCATTTCCTGGCAGTTTTGTCGCTAGCTCAGTTAGTCTAGAAAAATTTAGTAAGTGCAGCTTTGTAAGTTATTTGTTACCATATACAAAGAAAGTGGAAAAAATGCAGCTGCCATTGCATGATGTTTTCCTAGTGCCACAAATGCTGTTAATGCGAGACTTTTTGCTGTGATTAATAAGGATCGCATGCTCGAAAGAAAGACAATGCCAAAATACTAGAACAGAATTTGGAAATACTGTCTTCGTAACTATATTAGTGTGCATAAATGGCAAAGCCAATCGTGAATAAAGTGTTGCGATAAATGATGAAAGAGCTTTTTTGCAGACATGGCAAAGAAATTCGATGTAATTGTTATAGGTGGCGGACATGCGGGTGTCGAAGCTGCAAGTGTTTGCGCAAGAATAGGTTTGCGTTGCGCTCTTGTTACATTTAGTGCCTCGTCAATAGGAAGGATGAGCTGCAATCCTTCAATAGGTGGTGTAGCAAAAGGACGGACTGCACGTGAAGTTGATGTGCTTGGGGGAGTTATGGCAAAAGCGGCGGATGAATCGGCTCTATGTTACCAAATTCTTAACCGGAAAAAAGGTCCTGCAGTATGGGCAACAAGATGCCAAACAAATCGCGCCAAATATGAAGCTTGCGTGCAACATTATATTGCACAACAAAGTCTTATAGATGTTGTCGAGGGTGAATGCAAGCAGATTGTTTTCGAAAGTAGTTCTCTGGGCAAACGAGTGGTTGGCATTTTGCTTACAGATGGCACCGAAGTTTTGGCAGAAAAAATCATTGTGTGCACAGGAACGTTTGCGAGTGGCAAGATTTTTGTTGGTTTCGATGAGGAAAAACAGGGACGGCTCGGTGAAAATGCTGCCAATTATATATCGCAGGCACTAAAAGACTGTGGGCATACGCTTTTTAGATTCAAAACAGGCACACCACCACGTTTGCAGCGTGACAGCATCGATTTTTCGCGTTTGCAGGTGCAAAAAGGAGAGGAAAACTATGTGCCGTTTGCGCTTTCCACAAAAAAACTACTGCCCATAGAGAAACAAAGCAATTGTTACATCGCATATACAAATTTGCACACACACGAGATAATCCGCGAAAACTTGCAATTTTCGGCACTTTATGGCGGCAAAATTTGCGGTATAGGACCTCGTTATTGTCCGTCTGTTGAGGTGAAAGTAGTGCGATTTCCGCATCATGAGCGGCATGTCATTTTTCTTGAACCTGATGGTGCACAAGAAGATGAGATTTATCCGGGTGGGCTATCAAATTCTTTCCCGCCCGAAATTCAGCAGGGCATTGTGCGCAGTATCGAGGGTTTGGAAGATGCGCGCATTGTGCAAAATGCCTATGCGGTGGAGTATGATGTTGTTGATGCACGTGAAGTTAACATGCAATTGGAATCGGCAAAAGTGCACGGACTATATTTTGCGGGGCAAATTTTGGGCACATCGGGTTATGAAGAGGCGGCGGCTTTGGGCACATTTGCGGGTTTGAACGCCGCACTTTCGCTAATTGGCGAAGCGCCTATAAAGCTTGCCCGCCAATGCGCTTATGCTGCTGTGATGATCGATGATTTGGTGAATCGCGGTGCAGACGAACCTTATCGTTTGCTTTCAGCGCGTGCAGAATTTCGACTGCTCTTGCGTGAAGACAATGCTTGGCATACGGTTCCAAAGATGATGACACCAGAGATTTTTGCTAAGGTTTCGCCCGAATATGCGCCGCGCATCGATCTTTGGCGGCAAAGCTTGGATGCGGCACAGAAAGTGTTGGTTAACCGTGGTATTTCCACGCACGAGGCGGAGTTTTTGGGAGTTACTGCTGGAGAGCTTATGCGTGATTATCTTGCACGTCCCGATGCTGATTGGGAGAAAGTTGCGGCAATAGAGGCGCGTTTTGCGGAATTGCAGCCGACGGTTGCAGCTACTTTTCGTGCCGAATCGAAATACGGTGGTTATGTTGACCGACAAGTTCGTGCGGCGGAGAATATGGAAACGCTTTATGCCATGGTTATTCCCGACGGGTTCGATTATTCGAATCTTAATTTGCGCATAGAGGCTCGTGAGAAATTTGTGCGTTTTGCGCCAAAAACTCTTGGTGAAGCTGCAGCCATATCGGGAATAGCTGCATCAGAGCTTGCAGTTTTGGCTGCAGCTTTGAAATGTAGAACTTTTTAGATGTGGCATGCGTATTAGTGCTAGCCGTATCTTACTGATATCATTACAACGGCACCGGTGTAGCCGCTCTAAACGCGCCGTCGGGCACTGCCTATTGCGCCAGTTAGTCGCGGAGTTTGAGTATGCGGATGATTTCACCTTGCGAAGCCATTTCGTCGAGGTCGGTTACAAATGTGTCGTCGGTGCAAATCATTGAGATGAGCTTGCGGTGTACTTTTTGGTAATCGGTGTCTTCTTCGAAAATTGGTGTTACCATGCCGAAAATATGGTGGATGGTCTCTAAGCCCAAAGCGCCTTGTAAAATGATTCCTTCGGGGTAACGAAGGTAGCACAAAACTAGATCGCGCGTGTTTTTTGAGCGCACATGCGGTATGGCAAAACCGCGCCCTATAACCGTTGAAGCTTGACTTTCGCGATAGGCGAGTTCGTCGATTAATTTTTTTACACTTCGTATTTGACCGGAGCGATCGAGTATTTCGGCAACTCGGGCGAGGACAATTTCCATTGCTGGTGCTGCATCTGGGAGAATTTGCT
>CAYUDB010000019.1:0-19273 GCA_964443405.1 uncultured bacterium
ATAATCCAATACGAACCATCGCCTATGACGATGATTTTCTTGCGTTTACCTACGGAAAAGTCGTTGGATTTTATGTATTCGGCTATATCGGCAATTTTGGCAGACATTATGCCACTATCGATGAAAAGCGAAGTTTCGTAAGCGATCGGTTGACCGAAACGATCGGAGATTTGCGTTGCGAGCACGCCCGGCACCTTTGCATAAGCGCTACAAACTTGCTCAATGCGGCTGCCTCTAGGTATCTGGGGCGGCACAATTGAAGGTTTATTATCGGGTTCGGGTGATTTGGGCTCGGCAGTTTTTTCGATAGGTTTTGGCGGCTCTGGTGTTTCAACGGCTGGCGCAAGTGGTTCGGTTTTTTGGATTAAAGTTAGAATATCGTCGTCGTTGTGCAGAGGTTGCTCAACTTTTTTGATCTTTGTTGCTCGCTTTGCCGAAGATAATTTGCCCAGCAAAAAGATAAGTATAATAACCAAAACCGCAGTAATAGCCGCGACGGTTAAATCCGAATCATTTAGGACAAAATACATTTATCCTCCCTATTGCGCAGTGAAAACGAGTCTGCGCCATAACTTGATGCGAAAGCAATGTGCAATTCGTATTAATATTATATAATATTCGCCGATGAAAACTTTTTTTTACAGTTTTGAAAAAATATTTACGTTGTGAGTTTTTTACAAATTTTGCTGCAAGTGCCAATTATGGCAGTGAATAAATGAATAATTGTTTTAAGTAGATGCTTTAACGGAAACTCTTTCCAGTTCGTGCATTATCGATGTGATATCCATGTTTGCGGGCAGTTCAACTATTACTGCACCGCCCGGCATAGGCACAACACCGAGTGTCCATGTGCCAGAGCAGAAAAATGCCTTTGTCCAGTTTGCAAAAAGTCTGCCGAAGCCCGAAATATGTTGCATAGCGCGTATGCCAATACCTGCTATACGTGCCATGTCATCGGGGTCATGCGAAAGTGCCGAGAGTATTATCATTGTTTTGCCAGGAAATTTTGCGTAAGAGCCAGAGTATTCGGGAAAAATATCTGCCGGACGTGCCGGTTCAAAAGGCGCACTTTCGGGTTCGTAGAGATCAGCAGTTTCGAGATTTTCGGGGTTGCCCCACGCAAATGCAGCATCGGCGGCAATTTGTAAAAGTCGGTCGGGCATTTGTGGCGATGCGACAATGGCTATGGCATCGCGATCGCTTTTAATAGCCGAGCCAAAACGCACTATTATTGCTGCGAGGTCAGATTCCACAAAAGCGAAGTCGCCTTCAGCACCCCAAAGATCGGAGAGTTTTGTGGTAGCAGCCCATTGCGCAAACGGTGCTATAGCAAAGGTCATGCCCTGTTGCGACAAAGATAATACCGAAATGGTATCTGTTTGTTCGAACATTGGTGTGAGTTTCTGCGATTTTGCAAAAGCTACAAGCTCGGGGCTGAAGCCTGTAGATTGCTGTGTCATGGGAATTTCTTCCGTGATTTCAGGTTCGGGTTCAGGCTCCGGCTCTGGCTGCGAAAACGATTGTGGTGTTCGTGGTGTTCCTTCGCCACCAAAAATAACTTGGGGATCGGTGATAGCCATGATCTCGCCCAAAGGAAGTTGGACTTCGATTTCGGAAAGATCTCCGCTTTGGTCGGCAGACATGAAATTGACAAGTTCAATAGGGCTTTCGCTGTAGATGTATTCTACCGAAACTGATGCTTTGCCGAGCTGCAACATCGGCACGAGCAATTCGATAGGTATGGCGAGGTCGAAATTTGCACCGCGTTTGATGAGCTTTTGTAAAATTGCAGCAGCCTGCGAACCTTCGTTTACATCGATGAGCTTGCGGAAAGGTATGGTATAAAAATCGTTGATGCTTGTTATTTTGTAACCGCCTTCTGGTGGCGTCGATGCACCGCCTGGTTGGACATTTTGTGCGAATGGTGCACCAATTGGCGGCAAATCAGGTAAATTCATGTTTACACCGATAGGCGGCAGAAAATCATCAAGGGATGTCAGCTCTTCAAAAGGTGCCATGCCATCGAGTGCGGGTGGAAGATTGCTCGGCAAAGAGATTTCGGAAATTTGTTGTTTTTGCTGTGGCGGGTTTTGTTGTACGGGTTCTTGTATGGGAACTGGGTTTGATATAACTGGTTGAGATGTAGCAACTTCGAGTAGCCTGTCGAGTTCATCTGTGCTTGAAGATGTGTTTTGAGTGGCACGTGGCGAATTTTGAGGTGAAGCTTGTGATTGTGGTGTGGGTGTAGTAGTTTTAGCAGCATTGGGCTGTGTAGCGGTATGCGCATTTTTTGGCACTACGGCTTCACGCGAGAATGCCGAAAGACGCACGTTTTTGAGTAGCATTTTTGTATCGTTAGCATTTTTCGGTTCGAGTAACGTGGACCATTGTTTTGGCAAAATCGCTTGTGCGCGAACATCTTCGGCATTTGGTGCTAAAATTTGCGGAGATTGTACGGGCGTGTCGGTGTAAATGCTTGCGCGAGAAGATGCTTTTGTCGAGGAAAGTGATGCGTACAAAAAAGGATAGCTCAAAAATGGTGTAGCTGCAAATTGAAAAAGTTGCACCAGCCAGTTTCCGTATATGGCGGCAAAAAAACCATCGGTGAGAGAAAGTTTTTCGGTGCCGATAAAAGAAAACACATAGCCAGAAGTCAAAGCCAATATTGTGCGCACAATCAAAATAACTAGCATAGCTCTCAACCAAACGTCGGTAGCTATTTTTTTGTTGGTGTAAAAAAGATATAATACGGCAAAATAATACGCAATTTCTACAAGTATCAAGCTACCCGATGGCAGAATATCTGATGGCATCTTGTTGCCTAGTGAGTACATAGCTCCACTCACCGCAACAAGAAAAAACATGAGCACAAAAACAAAAACGTATCCGATGTATTGCGCGGTATTTTTCATATTTCGTATCCGAAAAAGTTTGCCGCCTTATACTAATTTTTCGAAACGAATATTTCGGCGGCTTAAAAAATATCTTTTTTAAAATATACATCCTTTTTGCCAAAAACAACTCTTTTTATCGGCGACTGCTTGCACCATAAGTTTGTGAGTTTTTCGCTGTAACTCGAAACATGATAGAACAATTTGTGCAGGCATCGATGAAAAACTGACAAAAAACTTGATTTGAGGAAAGTAAAATCGATATTGTCCTGAAAACAAGGAAGGCTATGATGAAGCTATTAATGACAAGATTCAAAAAAGATGGCGATGCAGAAAAAGAACTTCTGCGATTGCTTTCGGGTTTTTCACAGATGAAGCTGCCCGTGGTTGTGGACGAAATCGATAGATGGCATCCACCAATTGATGTTATCGAAACCGGAAAAAAACTCGTAATTGTTTCCGAAATCGCAGGAATGCGCGAGGAAGACATATCAATAATGTTAAAAGATGATATCATAGCTATATCAGGCAAACGCGAAGGCTTTTGCGATGAACCGAATCCAGTATTCCATCTACTCGAAATCAATTACGGGCAATTTGAAAGAAATATTCGCCTACCAAAAAAATTCATTGGTGGCAATGTGTTGGCAAATTACAAAAACGGTTTTCTGAAAATAATTGTTGAAATGCCCGAAAAAAATACTGTTTCGATAACGGTGGATTAACTTATTTATCATTATGGAGTTGAAATGGATAACGAAAAAACAAATATGCTTGTGCCAATAATGCCTCTGCCCGAAAATAATGTTGCCTTCCCTGGTCTTATAATGCCGATTATGGTTACCGATTCGGTTTCGGTGCAAATGGTAAACGAGATTCTTACGCGTGATAAGATTTTGGGCGTTTTTGCCACAAAATTTGACGAGAAAACCGAAAAAACTCGCGCCGAACAAAACACAGCAGCTGGGCAAAAAATTCATTCTATTGGGTGCAAAGCTCAGATAATCAAAATGTTGCGTTTGCCCGATGGCTCTATGAAATTTCTTGTGCAACCCACAACACGCATCCGCATCATCGAAATTGTGCAGCAAACGCCTTATTCGATTGCACGTATCGAAGAGCTTGAGGACATTGTCGAGAATGATGAAGCCGAAACCGCACTTATGCGTAGCGTCATCCAACTTTTTGAAAGCGTTGTGGCTATGGCGAAATACTTGCCCGACGAACTTCGCCTCGCAGCATTAAACACAACCGACCCGGGCAGGCTCGCCGATCTCATCGCTGCCAACCTCAACATATCGGCACCCGAAAAACAAAAAGTGCTCGAAGAACTTAGTGCCAAAAATCGTCTCGAAACAGTTTTAGAACTCTTGCATCGCGAAGAAACTGTGCTCGGTCTCACAAAGGAAATCCAGCGAAAAACTACCGAAGAACTCGAAAAGGCTCAGCGCGATTATTTTTTGCGCGAACAAATGCGACAAATACAAAATGAACTCGGCGATGGCGATATCTCGCAGGAAATCGACGAGCTGCGCAAAAAAATCGAAAACTCGGGCATGCACGAAGAGGCTATGGAAAATGCTGTCAAAGAACTCGAACGCCTATCGCGCATGAACCCATCGTCGGCAGAGTTCACCGTTGCGCGCACATACCTCGACTGGCTGGTGGAAATGCCGTGGACTAAATCCACCGATGACCGCATCGATATCAAAAAATCGCGCGAGATTCTCGATTTAGATCACTATGGTCTCGACGAAGTCAAAGAACGAGTGCTCGAATTTTTGGCAGTGCGCAAGCTCAAGCCCGATGTCAAATCACCGATTTTGCTTTTTGTGGGTCCTCCAGGTACCGGCAAAACATCTTTAGGCAAATCAATTGCTGCTTCGATGAGCCGCGAATTTGTGCGTATCTCGCTCGGTGGCATGAAAGATGAAGCCGAAATTCGTGGGCATAGACGCACATACGTTGGTGCTTTACCCGGGCGAATTATCCAAGGTATCAAACGCGCGAACTCCAATAACCCCGTTTTCATGCTCGACGAAATCGATAAAATTGGGCAAGACTTTCGTGGCGATCCGGCTTCAGCACTGCTCGAAGTACTCGACCCCGAACAAAATTCCTCATTTGTTGACCATTACCTCGATGTGAAATTCGACCTTTCTAAAATTATCTTCATCGCCACAGCAAACTACATCGACCCAATTCCACAAGTGCTTTTAGATCGCATGGAAATGCTCAAGCTACCCGGTTATACCGATTACGAAAAACTGCAAATTGCCAAACAACATATAATTCCGCGCCAAAAAGAAAACCACGGGCTAAGCTCCGATAATATCGAATTCACCGACGGGGCAATTTCGTTCATCATCAATTTCTACACTCGTGAAGCAGGTTTGCGCAATCTCGACCGTTCTATCGCCTCAATTTGTCGAAAAACAGCCAAAGGCATAGCCGAAGAAGCTTTTGCCAAAGTTGTTATCGACGAAGCGAAAGCTGCAGAAATGCTCGGTCCCGAGAAATTTGTGCGCGAAAAACTTTTGGAAAACCCACGCGAAGGTGTTGTAACCGGTTTGGCATGGACGCCTTATGGCGGCGAAGTGCTGATGGTCGAATGCGCCACAATGCCAGGCAAAGGGCATCTAACTCTCACGGGTTCACTCGGTGAAGTTATGAAGGAATCTGCGCAAATAGCACTTTCCTACATCCGCTCCATTTTCGACAAGCTTGGGCTTGAGAAGAATATTTTTGAGGAAATCGAGCTGCACATACACGTTCCAGCTGGCGCTATTCCAAAAGATGGACCTTCTGCGGGTATAACCATCGCCAGTGCCATCGCCTCAAAACTTTTGCACAAAATTCCGCAAAAAGGTTATGCGATGACCGGTGAAATCACTTTACGTGGTGACGTGCTTCCAATTGGTGGGCTTAAAGAAAAGGCATTAGCCGCTCATCGTTTGGGCATCAAAAATATTATCATGCCCGCCGACAACACAAAAGACCTTCGAGAAATTCCAGAGGAAATCGCCTCGCAAGTGCAGTTCATCCCAGTTCAAACTGTCGAGGAAGTTTTCTCGCATATTTTCCCATCGTGATGATTGAGTGACATTCCCATTGCCCGACTTTTTGAATTTTTCGACAGGCAGTGCACCACTAAGCAAAAGCTTAGTGGTTTTTTTTGAGCAAAATTTTCCAACTGTTGCGAGACAGAAAATGAAAAAACATATGACGTGAACCATAGCTCAGTTTGTAGCAGTTTTCATTTTCTCCCAATGGGAGAAACGGCACGAAGTGACAAAGAGTTCTTTTTCAACTGCACGCCAGCCGAATTTAAACTTTTCGAAAAGCTTTGAAAGGTAGGGCGGCGTAGCCGCTTGAAGGGCATGCTCTGCATGCACCGCATGCAAAACCACCAAGCTTTCGCGTGGTGGTTTTATGTTGTCCGAAAATTATTGAAAGGTCGGGCGGCGTAGCCGCTGAAAAGCATGCACCGCATGCACGCTAAAGGCATGCTCTGCATGCACGGTTGCATTAGTAGATTGAAGGTCGGGCGACGACTTTGAGGATTATGGTTTGGCGAGTGTAGTCGAAAGAGCTGGATGGAGCGACAAATTGTAACCATAGGTTGAGGTATGTTGCCGGTGCCATATTGTAACCGTCGGGACCGAAAACTGTTGTAGAAGACCAGAAAATCGTGTTTTTCACGTAATCGTTAAAGACGTTGAAGTGTGTTGGCATGGTTTCGAGAGTGTTGAAAATTGCACGCAACACGTATTGGTTCGAGTAAGGCGAAATAGCCGCCGACCACGATGTCAGCTCTTCGTCGGTGCGTAAACCGAAATCAAGTGGCACAGTGCCAGTGTTGATGGCGGTTATCTTTTCCATAGCGGTCATAGTGCGTGTTGTGGAGCTGTTCATTGTATCGAGGTTCCAAACAGTGGGTGCTAAGTAGAAGCTTAGCACGTAGTTTGTGTCGTTGTAAACAGCAGTGAGGTTCTGTGGCGCCGCTATAGAGGATATGGTCTTCGAAGGTGTTGTGTCGAGCAATGATGCGTTCCAATGCAAGAAAACATATGCCGAATCGCGCACAGTATCCACATCGATGGCAGTTACTTCGACAGTTACGTTTGTGCCAGCAGTAACGTATTTGTTTGCAGCCGAAACGCGTGCAAATGTGCTGCCGCCAATTTTAATATCACCGAAACTTTGTGTGGGATTTTTGGTTACAGCTACGCGCACTTCGCGATTGTAGTTTGCGTTGAGGTTGACTGCCGAGGATATTGGTCCTAAATCGTGCGTGAGGCTTGTAATTCCATCCGACCAGCTTGTGAACGAGTATCTGTTACCTGAGCCAGTGTCTGGCGAGGTGACCGAAATTGTGTGCACCGAACCTTCGGCAAAATATCCTCGCCACGACGATGAAGTCGGATATAAAACTCCATCGACTGTTATTGAGCCTAAAGTTTGAGCTGGGTTTTTGGTAATAATGGCTCGATAGGAACGCAGGTAATTTGCAACAAGTCTGAATGAAGCCGAAGCTTCGATTGTATGTTCACGTGCGCCACCATCCGACCAATTGTTGAACACATAGGAAATTGAGGAATCGGTTGCCATATCGGGGGATGTAGCTGCAATAAGGTGATGCGATGATCGACCCCACCAGAAGGCGAGAGTATCTGTATGAGGGTATGTTATGCCATCGATGACGAAGCCTCCGAAATCTTGCGCGGGGTTTTTGACAAGCGTGCAAGCCACGGCAACGGAATAATTTGCCACAAGCGTGCACGGCACCGAAACTATAACTCGCGTAGCTGCAAAATCTGGGTTTTCTATCCAGATAGAGCCGCCGCGGCAAGACCAGCCCGCAAAACCATAATGTGTGCTGCCGTCGAAAAGCACCGGCTGTGATGACACAGAAACGGTTTCGATAGCTGCATGCCAGCCTGCGCCTGTTTGAGTGGGAATTTCACCGCCAGTTTCGCCCGTATAGGTGAGCACAAGCAGATTACGACGAGTCCAGTTCCATGTGATAGAAGAGGTTGCAGAAAGCGTAAATGCTACAAAATTCGTGTCGCCAACAGGCGGGACAGAATTCGTGCCAGTCCAACCGTCACAATACCAGCCAGTGCCCGGAGATGTGGAATCTACAAGTGCAACTGAGGCAAGGATGAATTCGCCACACGGTATGTAGCTTGTGCCAATTGGTGGTGTCGGGAAACCGTGATCGGAGTTCACAGTGAGCTGGCACAAGCCAGAAGGACCAAACCAGCGCCATGTTAGTGAACTGGGCATCAGCAAAGTGAACCTCACAGAAGCACCCCAGCCCGATGAAGGCACCGAACCTGTGCCAAAGTAACCTACGCATCTCATGGTATCGACAACAGGTGTTATCGAGGCAGTTATTTCAGTGCCCGAAGCATACCAATGGTCGCCGGCAGGTGGGTTTGGACTATCGTAGCCACCCGGGTTGTAGATTGAAAGGCGGTATTGATCTTCCCAATTCCATTCGAGGGTGGAGTTTAAGTTGATGGTGAAGCTGACAGAGGTATCGGCAGCAGAGCCAACAGAACCTGTGCCCGCATAACCAGTGCAGTGCCTGCGATGCCCAACACCGAGCGAATCTGTTGCCGATGGCATGTAAGCGTTTATTGTGGTTCCGCGTGGATAGTAATGTGCTCCTGCATCAGGGAACGGCGAACCGTAATCGGAAGAAACCAGCAGCGCCGCCACCGACGATGCACCAAGCCAAACCCATGTTATAGAAGATGGTTCCATAAGTGTAACGCGTGTATGGTCGTAGCCCGAAAGTGTGCCGACTGAGCCCGTGCCAGTATAACCCACACAATAGAAGGTGTCGGACGGATTTGGCGCAATGGAGCAGTCGATAACAGTGCCTTCGGGATACCAGTTTGCGCCTGAAGGCGGAGTTGGGTTGCCGTGTCCACCGTTGTTGACAAGAAGACGATATTCGCGTTGCCAACGCCATGTGATTGTGGAGTGGACTGTTAGTGTTGCGGTAACCGACCTGCCTGTACCTGTTGCGGGAATATTGCCTGTGCCAGTCCAACCTATGCACCTGTAACGAATGCCATCGGCACCGTAAACGAGTGAATCGACGCTGCATGTTACAATTGTGCCAAGCGCATAACTGTGTGTGCCCGTTGAAGGTGTGGGCGTGCCGTAAGGTGAGTTCACAGTGAGTTGAATTGTGTTCGCATCCCAAAGCCATGTTATGGATGACGGTGCGTGTATGGCAAAAGAAAATGTGCTCGCAGTTCCATCGCTGAGTGAGCCTGTGCCATCGTAACCTATGCAAACGAGAGTGTCGAGCCAAGGTGATGTTGCAGAACCGGTTATTGTAGTGCCATCGGCATACCAATGTTCACCGACGGTGGGTGTAGGTGCGCCAAATCCCAGCGGACTTGCAACTGTAAATCGATACTCGCGCCCCCAGTTCCAGAATATTGCCGAGTTCACGTTTATGACAAAGCTTACTGTATCGTTGGAACCAGAGGCGGGTGTGGAGCCAGAACCTGCCCAACCTGTGCACACATCGCGAACACCATCGGGGTAAGAATCGTAATATGGGCTTATTACATAAGCAGTTACAGATGAACCGCGAAGCCACCATGTTGTGCCCGAAGGTTCGGGGTCGCCGGCGCCGCCATAACTGTTGACCGTTAGCGAAACCACATCCGATTCCGATGCCCAGCGCCATTCGATAACAGAAGGCGAAGAAAGTGTGAAGGTTACCGAATCGTATGGGCTAAAAAACGGCAAACTTCCGGTGCCAGAATAGCCAATACAAACAAAACCCGCAGAAGGTGATGTTACAAATGCAGTAACCGACGTGCCCGCATTGCGCCAATGTCGCCCAACAGCAGGAGAGGGGCTGTCGTGTGAACCTGGGTTGCGCACCTCGAATACGTATTGCGTTTGATAGTTCCAATCGAGAGTGCAGTTTGTTGTGATTGTAAAAGTAACATTGTTGTCGGCACCAGAGCCTATGCCATCTGTGCCCACATAACCTGTGCAAAGTTGACGTATGTCGGCACCGAAAAGAACTATGGAATCACAGCGCGCAGTTACAGAAGTACCAGGGTCGTAATAGTTTAACCCAGCACGCGGCACAGGTAAACCGTAATCGCAGCGCACAAGCAAGCGCAATTGGTCTGCCCATTGCCAACGAATCCAGCAAGCACTGGTGAGTGTAAAAGTGAGTGTATTAGCTGTTCCCGAAGCCGGCAAACCCGAACCAGAAGCCAAAAAGCCATTGCAATATTTGTGAGCTATGGTATCGGGTGTTCCTGCGCGAACGGTAACTGATGCGCCTGCATCGAACCAGTTTACACCCACAGACGGAACTGGTGTGCCGTAATCGCTGAAAATTTCAACCGCATATTGAACTGCGTAAACTGCGCGGATGGTGTAGTAACGGTTTACCAAAACTTGTGTTGTGGGTGATGTGGCATCGGTAAATGTGGCGCCTGCGGGAATTGATTCCCAGTGTGAAAAACCGTAGCGCACACCCGATGTGCTATCGAAGCCAGCTGTAGCGGTAATTGTTGCCATCGAACCCTCACGATACCAACCACCGCCTGTCACTACGGGAATGTGCCCGCCAGTGGGACCAGTGTAGCCCATGACGAGTTTGTGATAACGGTCGTATTCGGCAGTATAGGATATGTCGCGATCGGGTATGGTTATGTTGCGCACGGCAGTGGTAACACCATCTGACCATTGTGTGAAACGATATTGTAAGGTATCGCCAAATGTTTGCGGTGTGGGCGCTTCGATTGTGTGCACAGTGCCCGGACCATACAACGCACGATGCGGCGAATCATACAGCGTGCCATCGACAACGACATTACCAAAACCGAAATCGTTTTGCACAGTGAGGAAATTATCGGTGGTGTAGATGATTGTGTAGGATGGTATCCATTCGATAGCAAGTGTGTCGTAATCGTTAATCGCGTGCAAGCCAAACGATGTGGTTTCGGAAAAAGCGAGCATGGAGCCGCAATCTGCCCAGTCCTGCCAACGGTCGATAAGCCCTGTGGTTACGCCCGATGCACCCATATTCCAACGTTGAGTTGTCCAGGTTGTGTTGCCTGTGCCAGTGCCTGCAAATTGAATGAGATGATACCATTGGTGATAATAAGTAGGGGATATGGTGCCTGCGAAATTTGCAGTGCCTGTGGTTTCGGCAGATGTTATAGCCCATCTTTCGTGTGGTGAAATGGAAGTCCAGCCGCGGAAAAAGTATGAGCTGCCGTAGTTTACCCAATCGGTTACCGGCATCGACACAGTAACAAATGTATCGACTATGCGCGCAAAGCGGTTATATCGAAGCGAAAGGCTCGGTATTGTGTGAACACATGCTGCAGGGTTGCCTTTATGTGGTTCGAAGGTTATGCGCACCTGACGGTAAAATGCTGCGTTATAGGTTCCACACACACCGTTGCCCCACCAATCGTTTGTGGCGAGGTAAGTCCAGCCGCCGGGATTGTCGCAAGCCCATCTTTCGGAGCCGGTGTAACCCGGCAATAAATAGTCCAAAAGCGGTTCGTAAAGTGACGTGTATTCTGGGTCGTACCAAAAACGGTATGTTCCAGCAGCGGAAAGTATGGTATCGTGTGCTTCATCAAACTCGTGATATACAAAATGAGGTAAATTTGTGGGCGTGCCTGTGGGAAAAGTTACATTGAGCTGAACTTTCTTTTGCACATTGCCGTTGTAGTAAATGTCGCCTTCGTCGTAGCGTGCGTCCCACCAGCCGAAGTGTATGTGGCGTTCGCAACCTGTATTGTATGATAGAATTGAGGGCCAGTATTGATTTGCACCAGTGAGCTCCATATCGACTTCGCGCGCGGGCACAAAAGATGTACCGCCATTCGGTGACCAAGTGAAGTAGATATCGTAATCGCCATGTCGGGCATCGCGCCAAACAATAAGCGGATTATTGTCGGGGTCGAGAGCCATGGTGGGGTCCGACTCTTCCCAAGAGCCATTTGAGACTATTACAGCTGAGCCGAAAGAGTTTCCGCCATCGGAAGACTTGCGATAGTAAACATCAGCAGGATCGCCAACTTGATAGACAATTTGTGGATTGCCATCGGTGCCTACTTGCAAACCACCGTAAATGACGTATTCGTTCGATGTGGATTGTGCTAGGTATCTATCGCTGTAAACAGTTGTTGGAGAAGTGGTTCCTACATTGCTGTATTTGCGGTAATGCACATCGTAATCGTCGGAAGATGAGCCACCATAATCGTAACAATAGCCCAAGTGCAATATCGCAGATGTTCCGCCGCCTTGCAAAGCCAGTGCCGGCAGACCAACGCTTATTGAACCCGAACTGACTAAGGTAATCTGCGAACTCCATGTGGAGCCGTTGTTTGCGGAATATCGATAGACGAGGTAAGTGCTTACATCGCCATCGTCGCAACTGCCAGACGACCATGTTGCGTAAGTGTAAGCTACGTAAGCATATCCAGCCGAATCAACTGCTACAGCAGGTACATCTTCATAATAACTTGAACCGCCGAGTGTGGCGTAAAGCCATGAATCTCCGCCGGTTTGCGATATGGCACAATAGACGTCGTAGTCGTAGTTTTCTGTGTCGTAAGGGTAAACGTAGGCGATATATATTTTCGCAGTGGAGCCAGATCCGGATGCTGCTATGGAAGGGCGGTAGTTTGGACCTACATTATCGACTTCGAGCCTTGATGACCAAGTTATGCCGCCATCGGTGGATTTTGCAAAGAAAACTGCGTATTCGCTTGTGCCACTTTGATCTATCCACGTGGCGTAAACTATGCCATCCGAGCCGATGGCGAAATCGGGTTGAATCTGGGCGAGGCTGTAAGGATTGTTCACGCGCACATCGGAAGTGAAAACTGTGTCGAGAATTTCGGAATCGTCGTCGCCGTGCGATGTTTCGCGGTGCATGGGGGAGCGATGTACGCTTTCGAGGAGCGATGCGGAGATTTTTTTCCATACAGGGCTTTCGGGGCGTTTAAGTGCTGAAGCCACTGTGAGATAATCTCTTACTGAAGTCGAAGTGTTCGCTCGCTTTTGAGCTTCGAGCATTTTTTGAGGGAATGCCGCATTTTCATCGAATTTTGACGCAAACTTTTGTGAAAATTTGTCGATTAAAGTTTGCGAGGCACCATTGGTTTTAGGCATCGTTTTGAACGATGTGTTGCTGTAAACTTTTGCGTCGGTAGGAATTGCGTCCCAGTGTGTAGATATGCCCAAAAACAAAAGCGCGATTATTGCAATACTCAACCAGTTTTTTGTCCTCATACAGTGCCCTCCCGTGTTTTCTATACCCAACAAAATACGTTTTTTTCGCTACATTACAATGCAAAATATGCAAAAATTTCTCTAAAAAAACCTCTATATTGCCCAATAATACCAAATTCGTCGATATTTCGGCTATAGGATTTTCAAATTGCAGCTTTTGTAAAATATTGCATATAGACGCATGCAAATGTTGACGGAAACCTAAACTTGTGTTGACAAATCATTAGGCGGCGATATTATAGCGTTATGGGAAAACTGAGCGCTCAGGGCATTAGTTTCGGTTACAGCGGTGGCGATAATCTATTGGAACAAATAGACTTCGCTGTCGAGCGTGGTGAATGTGCGGGAATTTTCGGCGCAAACGGTTGTGGCAAAACGACTTTATCGCTTGTGTTGGCTGGAGTGCTTTTACCTCAAAGTGGCTTTGTTTGTGCCGATGGTTTTCGTGCTGATGATGAAAAGACGCGCGTGGAATTTCGCCGACGTATAGGTTATGTTTTTCAAAACCCAGAAGATGGCTTCATTGCCACCGAAATTGTGCGTGAGATATGTTTTTCTGCCGAAAATTTTGCCGTCCCGCGTGATACAATGCGCGCACGTTTGACGAAACTGCTTGAAATTTTTGAACTTAGTGCGCACATAGATAAAACGCCACTCGAGCTTTCGGGCGGCATGAAAACTCGTCTTGCAGTGGCTTCGGCGCTGTGTTCGGGCGCGAGCTTCATTATTCTTGACGAACCTGAATCTTTTCTCGATAGGCGCGGCGTTGAAATGCTTGGACAGCTTTTTGAGCGCTACATTGATGATATTGGTATTATTCACATAACGCAGACACCGCGTTTTGTAAAAAATTATCAAAAAAAATACGTTCTTTTTGGCAAAAAGCTCACAGCTGATGACGCTGCATTTAGCTTTTCACCTTGTACCTTCAATTTTAGCGCATATCAGCATGTTTTTGGCGAAGTGATTGTGAGTTTGCAGAATGTTTGTTTTGCATGGAAACGCGACCTAGTTATAGACAATGTGAACCTGGAGTTTCGGCGCGGTGAGATTGTGGGGCTTGTCGGCGCAAGTGCTTCTGGCAAATCGACTTTAGCGCTTATTATCGCGGGGCTTGTGCCACCTCAACAGGGCAAGCGCATTTCCAATGCGCGCGTTGCCGTTGCCATGCAGTTCCCAGAGAGGCAACTTTTCGCCGATACTGTCTTTGATGACGTGCGTTATGCGCCTGATTGCGCCCATGCGGAAAATGCTGCACAGATAGCGGAGCTTTCCTTACAAATGGTGAAAATTCCACCCGAACTTTTCGACAAATCTCCGTTTGCACTTTCCGATGGGCAACAAAGACGTGTGGGCATTGCAGGCATAATTGCTTCTCATGCAGACGTTTACGTCTTCGATGAGCCATTTGCCTCTCTCGACTTTGATGGAATTCAAAACATGCTTACTGTTTTCGAAAACCTTGCACGCGAAGGCGCCTCCGTTATCATAATTTCCCACGACTCACTGATTTTGAACGGCTTATGTTCGCGCATTGTCGCGCTTGAAGTTGGCAAAGTCGTTTATGATGGCGATGTGCACACTTTTTTTGCAAATGAAGCTATCTGTGAACAGGTTGGTGTGTTTTCTGTGCCAAATCAAACGTAGTTTCACGCATTTTTAACGCCTTTCACATAATATATGAAATTTGGATTCCGCATTTTTGCTATAAGAACCCATAATAAAAAACTATTTACGCTTTATAAAATAGTAGCTGCAAATTGATTCAGTTTCACCAATGTTTAGAAATGTTTGCGCAGTTAAAATCTAAGCTAGCTAACATTTTGATTTGCAAATAATTAACAGAGTGATGAGAATTGTTTTGCTAGACTTTTTGAGTACTCGTCGTTTTAATGCCAGTTTCATACATAATGTTTTGAGTTTGCTGCAGTATTACAACAGATATATGAATTACGATATTTTTCTTATAACTTTGAAATTCGCAATTAAATGCTAAGTTTTTATTGGTAAATTTTAGAAACAGTTCCTTTTAGAAACTGCTTTTTCGTTGGCATACATGGTGTGCCCCGAGCAACAGTTTTTCGATTTTCCTGTGAAAAAGATTATTATTTGCGCAATATATTGACGTTTAATTAGTTACAGACAACGCCAATTTTTATTTGCCAATTACACTGCTCACACCAACACATTGTAACAAAACAATTCATTGCGTTACAATTACTTACTCAAAAGCTATCGAGCAAAACCACAGCCTGGCACACTATGGATCGAAGTTCACCTGCAGAATCTAAACCTTCATTCGTCTTAGCTTTAACCGAAACTTGCAAGGCATCGATTCCCAGCGCACGTGCGAGATTTTCCCGCATCGCAGGTATGTGTGCCATGAGCTTCGGACGCTGTGCTATCACATTCGCATCGATATTTATAACACGCAAGCTGTTTTCTACAAGCAAGTTCGCAACTTTTTCTAGAAATTTAATGGAGTTTGCGCCAGCATAGTTTGCGTCTGTGTCGGGAAAGTGAGTTCCAATGTCGCCTAAGTTGGCTGCACCAAGAAGCGCATCGATTATAGCATGCGTCAATGCGTCTGCATCTGAGTGTCCCACAAGACCATACTCAAATGGCACATCTACTCCGCCCAAAATTAGCTTTCGCTCAGCACTCAAACGATGAATATCGTAACCAATCCCGATTCTCATTTTCTGCTCCTCTCTTTGCTTTTCTTTGTCAGTGGTTACGACGCCCGCTTCGTGAGTTTCCTTTTCCGTGAAGTGATGTTTCATGTGCGAAAAGTTGGGCGCCACGTGTGAAAAATTGTTGCCAACGCAGGCGGCGTAGCCGCTGACAAAACGCCCTTCGGGCGTCTAAAACATTTCGACTCTTCCTTTTACGCTCACGCGACATGCCAAACGACGATAGAAGTAATCATAGGGTGTGTGCACGAGAAACCATAGATATGACCTGTCTGTCGGTGCAATGGATGTTCCTGCATCGCCAAAACGCACAGATGTAGCCCAAACAAGCGAATCTCCCCACACAGAGTTTTGATGTCCACCAGTGATGTAGGCGGAACTCTCTGGGGCTGCTGCGGTTGCAGAAAAACGCGCCCAAATCCAAAAGCATGAGTAGCAGGTATCCGCACGCGCGATGTAACGGTAATGTAGCGAATCATACCACGCTAATCGCAAGCCGAGCTGTATCCCAACGCTCGATTCGTTGCGTACGCGCAAAGTGTCGGTGCCTGTTTGGCGCACATATTGCCCAAATTCTGTCGCCTCGAATTCTAAGGTATCGGCAGTGGCATTGTTTATAGAAAACGCGATTGCCGGCGCGCCAATGGTGAAAACACATGTGTCGATGCCCCAATTGCATAGGCTGTCTGGGCTTTTTACGAACAAAGTGCAGTTTACACACAGTGCAGTTGGATTCCAACTGTAACTGGTGCCGACACTTACAAAACGCTGGTCGATACCGCAGCCCCAAAAGTGAAGCGAACATGCCGGAGTTGAGAGTTCATGTGCGTCAGTTATGTTCCAGTTGAAAGTGTGGGCAGTTCCCATGGGCACCATGGTGCTTGGGCACGTAATTTCGACAATTGGCGTCTTAGAGTCGCAAATTGTGCCACGCGAGATGCTTTGAATTGTGTCGCCACGGTAGGTGAACACATAGATGCTGTCTCGATCGTTATCGGCGTACCAGATGTTTGTGCCGTCGAAGGCAAGCCCTTCTGGACCGTAGTCACCTACCGGATTGGGCATGTAGAATGTTCTTTCGATGGCGGTGGCAGTTTCGTTGAGGCGATAAAGATGGGCGAGGTTGTTTACAACCCAAAGTCTGCCAAAGGCATATGTCATGTCGTCTGTGCCGGATGTAACCGGTGCTGCGAGAGTTGCCGTGCCCAAATGCGTCCATGTTGCGGGGTCAATCTTGTAGAAATAATACGTGGGGGACCTTCCATCCGTCGTCCACACGAATGACCCATCGTAAGCGAGACCTTGCGCGCTGAAAGCCATATAACTGTGAATCAGTTCGTTACATGCTCCTGTTGTGAGATCGATGTGATACAGCGAGCGAGTGCGCGCCTCAGTTGCATATAATTCTGTTCCAATGAAATCTATGCCGTCAAAGTAGATGGAGTCGGGAATCGATAGAATGACGCTATCGATAATGCCGCCAGTGTTGGAAAGTTTGTAAACTTTATCGACGAAACCAGTTGTAACTATTGATGACATGAGCCAAATGTTAGTACCATCGAAGCCCAAACCGCGTATGCTTATGCCTTCAGCGTTTGATCTAAGGCGATATGCGGCAACCCTTGCAAGAGTATCTTGAATGGTTTTCCAGCCCTTAATTCTAAAGAGCACGTCGTCGGCTTCAAAATCTGGTAAGTCAACGCCCATTTCCCAATCGAAGCAATGTATGCCGTCGGTTACACCGTCACGTAAGTCGCCGGTGGCGTTGAAGATGGAATCCATCTCTACTGCCCAAGTGGTTCCGCCGTCCGTCGAGGCTGTAACGTCGATATAAACAGTGCGCGCGGGGCATGATACGGTGAGGTCGTAGCAAATGGAGACGATGTTACGTCCATCGCAGGAGTTTTCTTGATTCGCCCAGACAGATTCGATTTGTGCCACACATTGTGTGCGGAAAATGCACGTGTCCTTGCCCCAATTGCAGAAGGAGTCGGAGCGTGCGACGATAACTGTGCATGCCGCGCATTCGGTGGCGGGTGTATAGTTGACAAGTGTATCGGTAGGCGTTAAAAACGTGCGCGCCCCGCACACAGATACCATCACCGAGCAAGCACCAGCTCGCAAGAATGAATCAGCGGCGCTCCAATGGAA
The DNA here is from genome assembly GCA_964443405.1 of uncultured bacterium. Classification (GTDB taxonomy): domain Bacteria; phylum UBP14; class UBA6098; order B30-G16; family B30-G16; genus CAYUDB01. Next base: position 18,041 of record CAYUDB010000019.1, read on the forward strand.
AACATGGTTGATTCCTGTGGGTATAAGGGTGTCACAAGTGATGTTGATGACGGGTGGTTTTGCATCGCATGGGGCGAAGGCGGTATCGGGTTTGATGTGTGTTGCGCCGATGGAGATTTCGACCGCCAGGTTTCGCCTTTCAACGCCTGGAGCATCGGCGCCCATGTTCCATTGGAAACAATGGCTTCCCGCGCCAACATTTGCACCGAAATCGCCGGCAGCAGCAACAACAGTGGAGAATGGCACAGTCCAAGTGGCACCGCCATTTGATGAAGCGCGACCGGTTACTTCATAAACCTCGCCCACGCAATTGGTGTTCATGGTGTAGCAAATGTTGACGATGTCTTGTCCATCGCACGTTATCTCCTGCGACATTGCGGCATTGCTAATCCAACCACTGCAAGCTGCAGCGCTGGCAAATGTGGCTGTGTCGTAACCCCAATTGCAGTAAACATCTCTCGCGCGAACGAAAACTGTGCATGCAGCGCAAACTGCAGGTGGAGTCCAGCTTATGAAGGTATCGATGGTGGTGAAGTTTGTGCGCGCGCCGCAGCAGGAAAAAGTGACCGAACATGCAGCCGCGCTGCGGAACAAATCGGTAATTCCCCAGCGAAAAATGTGTGCTATCCCATGAAATACACCTGTCGGGCTTTCGATGTTGACTGTTGGCTTGTGCGTGTCGGCGTCACCTATGCCAGTATCGGGCGAAGAGAAGGTTGCGCCGATGCCAACTTGTATGGCGAGGTTGTGCGATTCGAAATTTGGCAGATCGGTGGCGGCGTTCCAACGAAAACTGTGTGTGCCGGGAAGAATATTGTTGCCCAAATCGCCTGCAATGTCCGCAAGGTCGGTCATGGTGATACCCCAACTAACTCCACCATCGGAAGAAGCGCGTGCGGAAGTTTGGGTGAGGGAATCGGTATAAGTGCAGGTAAGTATGTAGTTGACGGTTATGTCGGCACGTGAGTCGCAGTTGGTTTCTTGTGAAAACCACACTGTATCGACATTGAAAACTGCAGGAGTGCAAGGCGTAAATGAAAACTGGATGCGCTCAAGCCAAGGCAGTCTCGCAGGATGTGTGTAGTTGAGATCGGCGCGATATTGTAAATATCTTCTGCCGAGATGTGTTGCGGGAATGGCGCCGCCATCTGAGAGTTCGGTCCATGTTGTCCAAGATGTATCGACGGTGGCATTTCTGCCTACGCGAAGGTAAATGCGCACAGCAGTGCCTAT
>CAYUDB010000020.1:0-19185 GCA_964443405.1 uncultured bacterium
GCCAATTTTTAGTCTCTACTCATTATGAAACTAAATTAAATTATATAAGCCGTAATCCGAAACAGGTTCTCAGAAATAGCTTATAATCATGGCATTTGACAAATACTTTTGCTCAACCGCAAAATCGTGCAGAAAGCATAGTTTTGGACAAAAAAAAAGAAAAAAAAGTTGCTTAAGTTGACAATTGATTATATTTTCTATAGAATATATTTGAAACGGAGGAGGAAAATGAGAAACAAATTGCTTGCGATTGGGTTTATTATATTTGCCGGTATGGCTTTCGGGCAATACATAATGAAAAGTTCATACATCGGCTCTGGAGGACCTGTGCAATCCTCTGCAGGAGGATATGAGCTTTGGGGCAGTGCCAGCGCTCAAACAGCTGTAACAATCACCGGTGACCCAAATTACGAAATATCACAAGGGTTTTACCACCCCAGCACCATGTTCAATGTCGTCTTTCGTGCAGCAGATGTGCAGCGCGCTGCCGCTGGACGTTCCGATTCTATTTCGGTGTGGGAAATGGATTCCCTATACGTGGTGGTGCATTATCTTTCGCGCGGCGTATGGAGAGCGGGCATAATCGGCAATGTTCACGATTCTATTAGCGCTTGGGTCGATACCGTTCAGGCGAGCGAAGAAAACTATTGGTACGAACTCACCGCGAATTTCGAAACTTTCCTACCCTGCCCAGCTGGCGACCCTTGCGATCCAGCTTGGCACAGATGGCAACGTCGCCCCGACGCATATGTCGGCGGTTACGCACCCTATAGCGCACCACGAGGCGCCATCGCTCGCGGAGACCAATCCGACCCAACAATCATCACTGTGGGCTACTACGACCAACACAAGTGTCAAATCACTGTCCAATACATTCCACCCACAGGCTTGCCTGGCGCCTATCTCGGCGGTAAAGTTGCAAATGTGTCATATGTCCAATTCGCCGATACCATCGATTCGGTAGCATTTTACGAACATGGTGATGTCATAATCCAATGGGTCGATGCGGGAAATACCGCTTACGATGGCAGAATCGAGCTTTCCGAAAACACAACTTCCGATCCACCATTCTACACTGTCGATGCCCGTATTTTCCGCCGCCTCGACAAAGCCGTGGTCAAAACCATTCGCTACAAACAAACTGTCAACGCCATTTTGGCACAAGGCGTTCTGTGGCAAACATATCGCTTATTCGGCGTGCCGGTTTATCCGTTCGAAGACACAACTCGCTACAAAAACTTCTCTGCCTCTCACGGTTGTTCGGCACCTGGCGCCCTCGACGGCAATGTCGGTTACGGCGAGCAAGACATAGTCCTCTACGACGACATGCACTCAACCTGCGCTTCCACCGATTCCAACTGCGGCAGATGGTCGGGCATACCAGGCTACCGAATTTCGCGCTACAACAACACTTATGGCGGCGTTTTGCTCTACCAAGGACCCACAGGCTACAGCGACGCATCACTCAAACCGCCGCGTTTCCGTCCAGGCTTGGGTTATTGGGGCAGCCAAAACCAATGCGATTCTGTGTTCATCGATGCTTGGGGCGTGCCACCCGATTCACTTGACAGCTTCGAAGTTGGCATATGCCGTCACGACGGCACAGCGGCTGTGAAAACTCAAATGAACATGCTCGCCAACCCCTTCTTCGACGAAACCCCAGACGACATTCTCGTTGACATACGCCAATGGAAAATTCGCAACCACACTCTCGGTGCCACTGCCGACATCGCAACAGCAGTTACCAACAACTGGATTCAGCCCGCCATTTACACATGGCGAAGAATTGGCACAGCATGGACTTACCAACATCTGCGCATTATTCCAACTGGTGCTGGCGACACAGCACGGCACATTGAAGAATGGGAAGGTTTTTGGTTCATGGAGCATCAGGCATGCACCGACAGCTTAAGTGTTCTCATGTACACCGAAGCTGGTGCAGGCGGCAGATTGTTGCGTTCGGCTGTTTCGGGCGGCTGGTCGGTTAACCTAGCCTGCGAAACCGATGCGCAAGCCGATGCTATAAACGAGGCAGGGTTTTCGTCAAGTGCCTATGCCGATGTGCTCGAAATGGGACGCGAATTTTATCCTCCCGACATTCAAAGCCCCATGCGCATGTTCTTCGTCGAAGATGGCAAAGAGCTTGCGGCTAGTTTCTATTCTGAAGAGGGCAATTCTTACTATTGGCAAGTGCGTCTCGAGTCGGGCAATGAATATCGCAAACAGATACGCATTTACTGGAACCTCGATTTTCTACCGGACGACTTTGCAGCTATACTCAAGGTTCCTGGTTATGGCGAAATCGACATGCGCCAGCACGCACAAGTGTATGTAAACAACATACTTAAGCCGCTCGACATGGAGCTTTACATTTATCCGCGTGTGATGGCATTCGGCAACACATCGTCGCAACTACCCGACAAATTCTTCATCGCCACACCAACGCCGAACCCGTTCAACCTTTCGACCACGATCAGTTTTGGTGTGCCCGCCGATGAGGCAGCAAACACCACCGTCGAGATCTACGATCTTTCTGGGCGTTTGGTCAAAACCCTATGGAACAAGCACACGACACCGGGTTACCACAATATTGTATGGAACGGCACCGATGAAAGCGGCAAGGATGTTACTGCGGGCACATATTTCTGCGTTATGAAGCACCCGAGTTTCACTGGTGTCAAGCGTGCCATTGTCATCAAATAGGGCGCGGCGTAGCCGCTGACAAAAGTGCCAACTGGCACTACGTCTCCCGCAGATGGCAAGCTTTGTAACCTTTTTTTCAAAATACTTGCGATGACAGAAAACCACCAAGCGAAAGCTTGGTGGTTTTATTTAATTAGTAAACCAAAAACTTTGTGCCACATTGTCATCAATTTCACAGCGATGTAGGCGCGGCGGTATAGCCGCTGACAAAAGTGCCAACTGGCACTACGTCTCCCGCAGATGGCAAGCTTTGTAACCTTTTTTTCAAAATACTTGCGATGACAGAAAACCACCAAGCGAAAGCTTGGTGGTTTTATTTAATTAGTAAACCAAAATTTGTGCCACATTGTCATCAATTTCACAGCGATGTAGGGCGCGGCGTAGCCGCTGACAAAAGTGCCAACTGGCACCGCACGCGAAGTTTATGACAGAGGCTTGCTTTTGGTTTTGGCGTCGTCGGTTTTAAATTTGATTTGGTCGGGCGGCTTGTTCATGTTTTCGAGCATCCACTGGGCATCGTCGGCAAGTTCACATGTAGGAAATTTTTCGACAACGATGGTGTAGAATTTTTTCGCCTTTTCGAAATCTTTGACGTCTTCGGAAGCGATGAAACCAGCGAGAAAAGCTGGTTTGTAGGCAGCGGTATCATCGGGATGCGCTTCCAATGCAAGTTCATACACAGCAATGGCATCTTGATAGCGCACACGGTTGACCGCATATTGTGCCGCAAGTAGAAAGTCTTTGAAGTCGAGTTTTTTTAGAGTCTCGGTGCGATTGGCAGAATCGGCAGTGGCAGCTTTGAACTTGAGCCATGCGGTGTTTGTATCGGTGGCGACACCTGCTTTTGCAAGCTCGGGCAAGTAAATTTTTTCGATGCTTGCAGGTGTTGTCTCTGCCATGCGAATGATAACTTCGGTGAGCTGATTTTTGTAATCGGGAAGCTTTGGGCTTTCGGGGAATTTCGAAATCACCTCTTTGTAAAGCTTCAACGCATCTTCAAGCTTGCCTTGTGAATAGGCTTCCATTGCTTTTGTGTTGTATTCGTCCTCGGTGAGCTTGGCGCAACCCTCAAATACGATGAGCGAAAATGCCAACAAGCTCATAATAAACAAAGCTTTTCTCATGACTATGCCTCCAAATTTATGTTCGAACCACCATGGTGCCCAGTTCTCAACGCCCAAATACGTAACGACACCATTGTTTCGTTTCGCTGGAGAATATTAATATAGCTCTTGCCCGTGCACGCAATAAAAATTTTGCAGTTGTGAACAGGTGTTGTGCAATTCAGTTGCAAGTTATATAAAACTCTCATCGTTTTTGAAACTATTCATATCATCTTCTTTTTTATTGGCATTTGCAAATAACGATGCAATGTATCCTGCATAAGTGCCAAACAAACCCACTCCACTAATCATGAGCATAATACCTATCAATCGACCCTCACTTGTCACGGGATATTTATCGCCATAACCAACTGTAGTAATTGTGACAATTGTCCACCAAATAGCATCTTCTGCAGTTTTGATATTGCTGTCAGGGGCTGTCTCTACACTCAGTACTGAAATAGATGAGAAAATAATAATCAGAACAGTAATTATTCCAACAGCGGTCATGGTACCCTGAATTTTACTCTTGAAAACATGATGTACCAAGACTTTTGTCGAGCGAAAAGCTCTAAGCACACGAAGCAATCTTATAAGTCGCAATAATCTGCCAGCCCTCAATATTTCCACAGATGGTATACTAGAAACCAGGTCAATCCAACCCCACTTCATGAACTTCCATTTGCTTTCTGCCCGAAAAAATCTGATAAAAAAATCGATGAGAAAAACCACACAAATTGCATTATCGATTGTAGCTAGCAATTTCGAAACTTCCAAAGGCAGCTTCACAACGGTATCGATTACCAATACCGTCAATACATATATTGACAATACTATTATTAACAAATTCATGAAGCTTAACTTAACATTCTTGTCATCGCTCATATAACTCCGAGTTACAATAAGTTGCGCGTTAACATAAACAATTTATCGGATCTCCGTGTTCATAGCATCAATTTTCTGTCGCAATGTAAGTTCGATATTCAGTGTTTCTGCGGTTTTGTTACCATATCTTTCAGAAACTTATTTTTGCCTTTCTGAGCAAATCGCCTAAGTTCTCAATAACATCGTTGCTTTTTTGCAACTCAAACAAAGGTAATAGTGCACAACTCAAACAAAAGAACTTTTCGACCACCCGTCATCAAATTCTGCCAAAAACTTTTTTAGTATGCGCATACGCTTTGATTGCTGGTTGTTAAACTGTTCTACTCCGTTGCATTTTATAAAGTTGAGGTTTGTAAATATTTTTTGTGAGTTACAAACGAATCGCATCCATTCTTTTCCGGGTCGAATCGTTCGCACGGATATTCGGAGCAATCGGAGCAGACTTCTAAAGCTCTCTTTTTTGCGCAACATGTTAGGAAACCGCATGATGGATGTTTTTCGGCAAAGTCCGATACGCACAACCAGGACAGGCAGATTTGCCAATCGTGTAAAATCTTGGGCACAGTCCACAGTCGATTCCACAACAACCGATCGATTCATATTGCTTAAGCTTATTAGTCATAATCGGATCAATTGCTCGCTTGTTTCAGTACTGACAAGTCAATTACAATAGAAAATGCGTTATATTAAAAATCCTCGCGTGCACAAAGCAGCGAGGATTTTAGTGAAAACAGCCTTTGCGAAAGAATGTGCGCCAAAACATAAAGCGTATTGCCCATAGTTTGGCAAAGGAAGCGGATTATTTCTTGCCGCCCTTTGCGGGAGTGGCAGCCGCACCGGCTTTACCTTTCTTGGTGCCATATTTTGAACGAGCTTTCATGCGCTTTGCAACACCAGTGGAGTCGAGTGCGCCGCGGATGATGTGATATTTGACGCCGGGCAAGTCTTTCACTCTGCCGCCACGAACGAGGACGATGGAGTGCTCTTGCAAGTTGTGTCCTTCGCCGGGAATGTAGGCGGTAACTTCGATGCCGTTGACAAGGCGCACACGGGCAATTTTGCGGAGCGCTGAGTTCGGCTTTTTGGGTGTCATGGTGTAAACGCGAATGCAAACGCCACGTCTTTGTGGGCAAGATTGCAACGCCGGCGATTTGGATTTCTTAACAACTTTGGTGCGAGGGTCTCTCACCATTTGGCTCAGAGTGGGCATGATTCCTCCGTTTATCCTTTTTTTACTTGGTTTCTCGAAAATTTAAATATAAGCAAAACGCTCCGCTTTGTCAAACAGTTTTGCAGCGGAGTTTTTGTAAAACCTTTATGTTCAAAACGTTTATGTTCGCAACCTCAAACAGCATAATGAGTTAACATAAACATATTTTTTCGCAACCGGCGCTTGGCAAGTTGGAAAAAACAAGTTATCGCAAGCTTAAGTCTGGCAAAATTCGTTCCGAACTTGTTATAGTATCGGGCGCAAATCGAAAAATAAATGCTTCAATATTAGCAAACCATCATTTTCGGTGCACATATGCTAAACATCGCTTCGTATGAATAATCGATCACCGTAAAAGTTCGGTCGGTCAACCTGAGCAACAGTTTTCGGTACAAGCATGTTATTGCAGAACACGGTTGCAATAACCTGTTGACTATTCCATGTGAAGCTGCAGTTTAACGCTTAACGTCTTATTAACTTGATGCACCATTTAATGATAAACACAGGGGATGGGTTTACCATCCCCTTGCACAGTGTGTTTTAGACGGGCATCATTTGCGATTCTTCAAGCTCTTCGGGGCTGACGACAATGAAATTTTCATTCATGAAGTCAACTTCGTCCTCTTCGGAAAGAACAGGTGCTTGCGGACGAATTTTTTGGTATTTGCGGAAACCTGTGCCCGCAGGAATGAGACGCCCGATGATGACGTTTTCTTTAAGTCCTTCGAGCTTATCGACTTTGCCATTGATAACCGATTCGGTAAGCACGCGAACAGTTTCTTGGAACGAAGCTGCGGATATGAAACTTTCAGTGGACAAACTTGCACGTGTAATGCCCAAAAGCAAAGTTTCGAATGTAGCCGGTTTGCCACCTTGAGCCATAACACGCATATTCTCTGCCAAAACCGTCGTTCGGTCTGCTTGCTCGCCTTTCAAAAAGCGAGAGTCGCCACCGTCGATGATTTGCACCTTGCGCAACATTTGGCGGATGATGACCTCGTAATGTTTATCGTTCGTCATAACGCCTTGCAGTGAATACACTTGTTGAACTTCGTTGAGCAGGTATTCCATAACTGCCTGATCTCCGCGTATGCGCAAGATATCGTGTGGAATAATTGGTCCGTCACAAAGTTTCTGACCGGCATCCACGTGGTCGTTGTCTTGCACGAGAATGTGACGACCGCGTGGGATGAGATAATCGCGAACTTCGCCCATGTCGCCATTGATGACAATGCGAAAACCTTTTGTGCTGTCATCTTTCATAAAGCGAACCATGCCATCAATTTCGGCAATAATCGCAGGATCTTTTGGCTTGCGCGTCTCAAAAAGCTCGGTAACGCGTGGCAAGCCGCTGGTGATATCACGAGTGCGCAAAATCGAGCGCATGAGTTTGGCGATAATCTGTCCGGGCACAACCTGCTCGCCATCTTCGACCAAAACGTGTGCTTCTAGTGGAAGATGATATGTCGCCAATATGTTTTCGCCGTCCTTGATGAAAATGCGAGGTACAAGTTTTTTCTCGCGCGCATCGACAACGACAAGTTCTTTGGTCATGGTAGCTTCGTCCACCATCTCTTTGACCGTAACATCTTCGCGCATATCAACAAATTCAATTGTGCCGCCGAAGTCGGTGAGCATGGGGTTGATGTAAGGATCCCATTCGAAAAGCAAGCCGCCTTTGGCTATCTGCTGCATATGCTCAACGTGCAAACGGGCGCCGTATGGCACTTCTTCTTTGTGGTGAATTTCCTGCTCATCAACGATAATAATCGAGCCGGTACGGTTGAGCACAACACCGTAAATGTCATTTGGGTGAGCTTTTACAACTTTCAAATGGCTGAACATCACAGTGCCGTTGAATTTTGCAGTTACACGTGATTGTTCGGTGCCGGTGGCTGCAATACCGCCGATGTGGAAAGTGCGCAAGGTAAGCTGAGTGCCAGGTTCGCCGATTGATTCACCGGCGATAATGCCAACTGCTTCACCGATACAAACTTCATCGCGAGATGAAAGATCGACGCCATAACATTTGGCGCAAACACCAACTTTCGATTCGCAGGTAAGCACCGAACGAATACGCACTTCCTCGATACCAGTGTCTTCTATTTTGCGCGCCATTTCCTTCGAAATGTACTCATAAGCCTCAACGAGAATATCGCCTGTTACAGGATCATAAATATCCTCTGCGGCATAACGCCCAGAAATTCTATCGCGCAGCGGAATGATGATTTTTTCGCCATCTTTGAGCGCATGGCGAACAATGCCGCGAATAGTGCCACAATCTGGTTCGGAAATAATAACATCTTGTGCCACGTCCACGAGACGACGGGTGAGATAACCAGCTTCGGCGGTCTTTAATGCGGTGTCTGCCAAACCCTTACGCTGACCGTGACTGGATGTGAAGTATTCTACAACCGAAAGCCCTTCGCGGAAAGATGATAGAATTGGCGTTTCGATAATCGATTGTGATGTCATTTTTTTCTGCGGCTTCGACATAAGACCGCGCAAGCCCGAAAGTTGACGAATTTGATCTTGAGAACCGCGGGCGCCCGAATCGACCATCATCGAAAGCGGATTGAAGCCGTAGTTGTGCACAGCCAAAACTTCAAAAAGCGCTTCAGTTATGGCTTCTTGGCTCTTCGACCAAATATTGATAACATTGTTGTAGCGCTCTTTGTCGGTAATAACACCTTTCTTACGCATGTCTTGAATTTTGCGTATTTCCTTGCGTGCCTCAGCGATAATCGTGGGCTTGGTTGGTGGAGTGAGCAGGTCGTCCATGCCGATGGATATGGAGCCGTTAGTTGCGGCATCGAAGCCAAAACGCTTTATCTCATCGAGGAAAACAGCTGTGCGCTTCAAACCCACTTTGTCGAAAGATTCGGAGATTAAATCTTTGATGGTGTTCTTTTTGAGAAGACGGTTACGGTAACCAAGCTCGGGCGGAACTATTTGGTTGAAGAGAACTCTACCGGGTGTTGTGGCAACAAAAGCATGTGGCACAATAAGTTCGATACTTTCGCCCGCCTCGGTTTCCAAAAAGATCTTTGTGAATTCGTCGATATGCGTGCCGATTTTTACTCCAGAGATTTCACCGTCAGCTGGGGCAAAAATATCTTGTGTGCGCAGAATACGTTTGCGTTTGCCGTCTTCGGTTGCCTCGTAAATAGGGCAACGCGGTATGCGTGCGAGCAGCTCGCCTTTTTTCACCTGCAAAAACTTGTATGCTACCAAATGCTCTTCCTGAGCAGGCATGCGGACGAAAATTTTCGAGTGCACATCCACTTTACCGTGATCGCGAGCGATGAGCACCTCGCGCATAGAAGAGAAAACTTTGCCCTCGTAAGGACCACCAGGACGTTCTTTGGTCATGTAGTATGCACCCAAAACCATATCCTGCGATGGTGCTGCAACTGGTTGTCCGTTAGAAGGTTGCAGAATATTGTTTGCCGATATCATAAGCAAATGAGCTTCGATCTGTGCTTCAAATGACAGCGGAACATGGACAGCCATTTGGTCGCCATCGAAGTCGGCGTTGAAGGCAGCGCAGACAAGCGGATGTATTTGAATTGCTTTGCCTTCGACCAGAATTGGGTAAAAAGATTGTATCGAAAGCCTGTGCAGCGTGGGGGCACGGTTGAGCGCCACTGGATGATTTTTGATAATCTCTTCGAGCAGATCCCAAATCTCCGATTTCCCGCGTTCGACGAATTTTTTGGCACCACGTATTGTTTGGGTAATGCCTTTTTCCTCGAGTTTGCGAATGATAAATGGCTTAAACAGCTCAAGTGCCATGGTTTTCGGAAGACCGCATTGCCAGATTTTCAGCTCTGGGTTCACAACGATAACCGCTCTGCCCGAATAGTCAACGCGCTTGCCTAGCAGGTTTTGACGAAAACGCCCTTGTTTGCCGCGCAAGAAATCGGAGAGCGATTTGAGTGGGCGACGGTTTTGCCCGCGCACAGCTGTGGTGACTTTGCCGTTTTGGATGAGTGCATCGACGGCTTCTTGTAACATACGCTTTTCGTTGCGCAAAATCACTTCGGGAGCCTGAATTTCGAGCAATTTTTTGAGTCGGTTGTTGCGATTGATGAGGCGACGGTAGAGGTCGTTGAGGTCGGATGTGGCGAATCTTCCACCTTCAAGTGGAATTAGAGGGCGCAAATCGGGTGGCAACACAGGTATAACATCGACAACCATCCATTCGGGTTTGTTGTCGCTTTGCCTAAAAGCCTCAACCACAGTGAGACGTTTGAGCAGCGTTTTTTTCTGTTGCTCCGATTTTTCGACATTTATGCGTGAACGAATTTCGGCTGCAAGTTCGTCGAGCTTGATTTGCGAAAGCAGTTTTTTGAAGGCTGCGGCACCCATAAGTGCTTCAAATTGAACACCTTTAAGCTTCAGCTCGCGATATTCGCCATCTGTGAGAATTTGCTTATATTTTAGCCCGGTAACTTCTGTTGATCCGGGGTCGGTTACAACATAGGCTTCGTAATAGATGATTTGGTCGAGCTGGCTGTATGAGAGATTGAGCAAAGTGCCTATGCGTGAAGGGTTTGTGCGCACATACCATATATGTGCCACAGGCACAGCAAGCTCGATGTGCCCCATGCGTTCGCGACGGACACGTGAATGTGTAACTTCCACACCGCAGCGGTCGCAGACAACACCCTTAAAACGCGAACCTTTGTATTTGCCACAAGCACATTCGAAATCCTTGACAGGACCGAAAATACGTTGGCAAAAAAGTCCGTCATTTTCGGGCTTGAACGAACGATAGTTTATTGTTTCGGGCTTGGTCACCTCACCATAGCTCCACGAACGAATTCGTTCGGAGCTTGCGAGCTGAACGCGCATCGCCGAAAAATTTGCGGGTGTCGTATCGTTTTTTGCCGCCATGTTTGTAGCCATAGCCATTATCTCCACCTCGTTATTTTTTCCCGAAGTCTTTGTCAAACAGTTGCATAGTTCTAGCGAACTTGCGCGTAAAAATTCTTATATGTTAACGACAATGCCGAGTTTTGAGTTTTCGAAACATCGCAAAAGTGAACGATGGTTTTTAAGTAGTTACGTTTCTTTTGCAAATCGCAGTCTCTTTTGGAAGTACCCGCTTAGGAGACGCCTGAAAGTTGCCCATACCTGATACGCGTCAGAAACATGCCAGCCAAACAACCACTCAAACTGCACATTGATTGACAGTCGGAGCATTTATAGTTAGCCCTCGTTCTCATGTTTCGTGGACTATATGTCCCCTATCACGATAGTTCAAGCACGTTGCGACAACATTCAACAGTTGCTTTAAGCTTGGTGTCTTCAACTTTGCGAGTATCGCGCATTTCTGACGACATCCTACCGACTGCTTTTAAATGTAGTAGTCGCACGCGAGTTATTCTTCGTCTTCGAGGAGCTGTATGTCGATGCAGAGCGATTGCAGCTCGCGCACAAGAACATTGAACGACTCGGGAGTGCCTGGTTCTGGCGGGTTTTCGCCTTTGACAATGGCTTCATACATTTTGGAGCGCCCCTGAACGTCGTCGGATTTGACAGTGAGCATCTCTTGGAGCAAATAGGAAGCACCGTAAGCTTTGAGTGCCCACACTTCCATTTCGCCAAAACGCTGCCCGCCGAATTGTGCCTTGCCGCCAAGAGGTTGCTGTGTTACGAGACTGTATGGACCTATTGAACGTGCATGAATTTTGTCGTCGGCAAGGTGGACAAGTTTCATCATATACATCATGCCAACTGTAACATCTTCGGCAAAAACCTCACCAGTTCTGCCATCGAAAACACGCACCTTGCCCGATGTTGGCAAACCGACATCGGCAAGTTCTTGTTTTATACGGTCCACAGGCGCGCCATCGAAAATGGGTGTGGTGCCATAAAATCCCTTGCGGTGCAGCGCCCAACCAAGGTGGGTCTCGAGAATCTGCCCGATGTTCATACGTGAAGGCACGCCAAGCGGGTTGAGAATTATGTCCACAGGTGTGCCATCTTCGAGATACGGCATATCCTCTTCGGGAACTATGATGGATATAACGCCCTTGTTTCCGTGACGTCCTGCCATCTTATCGCCAACCGAAACCTTGCGTTTCATGGCAACATCGACTTTCACAAGGTGAATGACTCCGGGTGGAAGCTCGTCGCCGCGCATGAGCTTTTGCTTTTTAATTTCAAGCTCTTCTTTTTGAATTTCGAAAAGGTCTTCGGCGGTTTTGTAAAGCTTTCGCGACTTGAGATTTATTTGCGGATCATCCGTCCAATCGAAATTTTTCGCAATATCATCGATATCGATTTTGGCAAGCTTTTGTTTGGCGAGTTTTTCGCCTGGGGCAATAAGCTGTTGACCAGTAGCCGAAGAGACGATGGCGTTCGCACGCGCATTGGCGAGAAGCTCGCGAATTTGCTTATCGCGTCGCGCCTTGATTTTCGCAAGACTTTCGGCGAGTTCGGCTTCGTATTCTTTCATCTTCTCTTTTTCTTTTTTGCCCGCGCGTTTTGTGCCTTTGCGAGAAAGCAAAACAGTGTTTGTTACTACGCCTTTGATACCGGGTGGCACGCGCATAGAGGTATCTTTTACGTCGCCGGCTTTTTCACCGAAAATCGCTTTGAGCAGGCGAAGCTCGGGTGTAAGCTCAGTTTCACCTTTTGGCGTAACTTTTCCGGCAAGAACATCGCCCGAGCGAACATGAGCACCAACGCGCACAATACCGCGCACGTCGAGATCTTTAATGCTCTCTTCAGATACGTTTGGAATTTCACGTGTAAGTTCTTCGGGACCAAGTTTTGTCTCGCGCACTTGCAGTTCGAAATTTTCGATGTGCAATGATGTGAAACAGTCGTCACGAACAAGACGTTCGCTTAGGATAATAGCATCTTCGTAGTTGTAGCCGTGCCACGACATGAACCCTACGAGAATATTGCGTCCCAATGCCAGATCGCCCTTGCAAGTGGATGCACCATCGGCAATTACCTGACCGGCTTCTACATGTGAGCCCTTTTGCACAAGTGGACGTTGCAAGACAGTGGTGTTTTGGTTTGAGCGACGATATTTGACAAGGTCGTAAATGTCGATGTCTTCGATGAGTTCGGCTTTGGCACTTTCGCCATCTGGGATAATTTCTACGTGTATGGCATCGACATAACGCACTGTGCCAGCACGTTTTGCACACACAACAGCACCCGAATCGACTGCCGCAACACTTTCAAGCCCTGTGCCCACTAAGGGCGGTTCGGGAAACAAAAGTGGCACCGATTGGCGTTGCATGTTTGAACCCATCAGCGCGCGAGATGCATCGTCGTGTTCCAAAAACGGAATAAGCGCTGCCGAAATACTAACAAGCTGTGCAGATGACACATCTGCGAGGTCGATTTCGGAAGGTGCAAGTTCGATTATGTCTTCGCGGCGTCGGGCGATAATTGTTTCGTCGAGAATTTTGCCTTTTTCGCTAATCTTCATATCGGCAGGACCAACAGTGTGACGATCTTCTTCATCGGCGGTGATGTAGAGAACATCGTTTTTGAGCACATTTTTCTCAACAGGATTAAACGGTGTTTCGATGAAGCCGAATTCGTTTATACGCGCATGGGTGGCAAGCGACGTTATAAGACCGATGTTCTGACCTTCAGGCGTTTCGATTGGGCACATTCTGCCGTAATGCGTATAATGCACATCGCGCACCTCGAAACCTGCACGCTCGCGCGAAAGACCACCAGGACCTAGTGCCGAAAGACGGCGCTTGTGAGTTAGTTCGGCGAGTGGGTTAGTTTGGTCCATGTATTGCGAAAGTTGGGACGAGCCGAAAAATGTGTTGATGACCGCTGTAACTGTGCGGGCATTGATGAGGTCGCCAAGTGAAAGCATGTCAACATCTTTTGTGCGCATGCGCTCTTTGACAGTGCGTGCCATACGTGCCAAACCCACACGAATTTGGTTTGCCAAAAGCTCACCCACGGCGCGTGCACGACGAACACCGAGATGGTCGATGTCGTCGATGAAACCGAGATTGTGGCGAAGCAAGATGAGGTATTTAGCTACTGCGACGAAATCGTCGGGGATGAGTGCGCGTTGAGTTACGGGCAAATTGAGGCGCAGGCGTTGGTTGAGCTTGTATCTGCCCACCTCGCCGAGATCGAAACGCTTCACATCAAAGAAGTATTCTGCCATAATCTCATCTTCGCGCCCTTCTTCGACAACGTCACCGGGACGCAAACCCGAGTAAACCTCTTGCACTGCTTCGAGTTTTGATGAAGTTTTGTCGGCGCGCAAGGTGTTGAACATCACGGGAATCATTTTGCCATCGGAATTGAGCACCACGTGCATTTTGGAAAACCCGCGCTTGGCGATTTTTTCGATGTCGTTTTCGGACAAAGAGATACCCAGTTCAAAAATTACCTCACCGCTATCTTCATCGACAAGATCGCGCGCAAGAAAAGAACCGACAGCTTTTTTAGCGCCATCGCCAGTTGTGGGCATTTCGACTACGTCGTAAAATATGGCAATTTGTTCGGCTGGGTTATTGTAACCAAAAGCGCGTAAAAGCGTTGAAAGTGGAACCTTTTTGCGCGAACTGATAATAACATGAATGACATCGCGCACATCGAAGGTAAGTTCCATCCAAGAGCCGTGCAGTGGAATAAGCCTTGCGGAGAAAAGTCTTTTGCCATTTGGGTGTATGCTCTCGTCGAAGAAAACGCCCGGTGAACGGTGAAGCTGAGTAACAATAACACGCTCTGCACCGTTGATGATAAAGGTGCCAAAGGGCGTCATGAGCGGCAAATCGCCGAGATAAACAAGCCCTTCTTTGATTTCTTTCAGCTTTTTCTCGTCGGCATCAGCTTCGTAAACGTGCAAACGAAGTTTTATATAGAGAGGCGAGGCGAATGTGAGATTGCGTGTGCGGCATTCTTCTTCAGAGAAGCGAGG
This sequence comes from uncultured bacterium, assembly GCA_964443405.1. Lineage (GTDB taxonomy): Bacteria > UBP14 > UBA6098 > B30-G16 > B30-G16 > CAYUDB01. Next base: position 14,825 of record CAYUDB010000020.1, read on the forward strand.
CTTGCGCATGACGTATGAGTCGTAATAAAGTTCATATTTTTCGTAAACATCGATTATGGGAAAAGTATCTAAAAATGACCCTTCGAGTCCCACAGGTTTTCTTTCTTCAGGCGCGGTTTCTGCTTGCAGAAAATCGCGATACGAATCTACCTGAATTTGTAGCAGATTCGGCACATCGGCAGAATTTGCTCTCTCGCCGAAATTTATTCGCCTGACAATTGGTTGTGGTCTCATATTCGAATTCGTCCTCTTGTTTGTGTTGAACACCGCATGAGTTCAAAGTATCGATAGCATTTCGAACAATTGAACGTCTTGTGCGGGCATGGCGCCATGCACCGGAATGCCCAAATTGGTTGATTTATATGAAATTACGCTACTTGCGTGCTCAATAAAAAAAAGCTTCCACAGGGAACGCCATGTGTAAAGCGTTCCCTGCGGCAATTCGTAAGGAAAGTATCGAAGTGTTATTTGACCGTGATTTTGGCGCCAACAGCTTCGAACTTAGCTTTAATCTCATCAACTTCAGCTTTGGGGACATTTTCCTTAAGTACTTGTGGCATAGGTCCTTCAACAAAATCTTTGGCTTCTTTGAGACCAAGATTGGTAACCGCGCGCACTTCTTTGATGACTTGAAGTTTTTTGTCGCCCACATCAGTAAGGATGAGGTTGAATTCGGTTCTTTCGATCTGCTCTTCTTCGGCGGGAGCTGCGGCTGCGGCTGGGGCTGCTGCAATAGCAACCGGCGCTGCTGCGCTGACGCCAAAGGTCTTCTCGAGGGCTTTGACCAAATCAGCAAGCTCGAGAACTGAAAGCGTGCTGATGCCGTCAACGATGTTTTGAACGTTGGGGCTAAGTTCCATTGTTTCCTCCTAATCGATTTTTTTGTTACGTTTTTGATTCCTGCGCTGGTATCATTTATGCTATGTGCATAATTTCGAAAAAGTTACGCTTCGGCTTTTTGCTTGGCAATCTGGTCGATTTGGGTGACCACGCCGCGCATGAGACCCGAAAGAACGTTGACCAAGCCATAAAGCGGTGCTGCAACAGTTCCCACAACCATACCGCGAAGCTCGGGAATACCGGGCATAGCGGCAAGTGTTTCGAACTGTGCTGCGCCGTAGTGGTCGGTTTTGATGACTATAGCTTTGACCTGTGGCTTGTCGTTGTCCTTGAGGAAGTCTTTGATTGTCTTCGCTGTAGAGACGGGATCGTCTTTGGCGAAAATGGCTGCTGAACTGCCCTTGAGAAGCAAAGCGTCGATTGGATGCATGCCGTTTTTTTCGCGTGCGACGCGCAATAGCGTGTTTTTTACCACGCGAACTTTGGCATTGCACGGGCGTAATTTGCGGCGCAGGGTAGTGATTTTTGCGACATTAAGCCCTTTGTAGTCAACGAGAAAGAGGACTTGGTTATTGTAAAGGTCGTCGCAAAGCTGATCTACGATTATCTCTCTCTGATTTTTGAGCATAGTGAAACTCCTTTATTGTCAAGCTTTTACGACTTCAGCTAAATCGACTTTTACACCGGGTCCCATTGTGGACGACACGGTGATATTTTTGATGTATGTGCCTTTAACTGCAGCAGGTTTCAGACGAACAAGCGTGTCGAGCAAGGATTTGGCATTTTCGAAAAGCTTATCGGTATCGAAATTGACTTTGCCTATTGGCGCATGAATGTTGCCCGATTTGTCAACGCGGAATTGAATTTTGCCGCCTTTCGACTCGTTAACTGCTCTGCCAATTTCCTTGGTGACAGTGCCAACTTTGGGGTTCGGCATGAGTCCGCGTGGACCGAGTATTTTGCCAAGCTTGCCAACGAGAGGCATCATGTCGGGAGCAGCGATGGCTACGTCGAAATCTGTCCAGCCGCCCTGAATTTTTTCAACCAAATCTTCCGCACCAACGAAATCTGCGCCGGCTTCACGAGCCTGTTTCTCTTCTTCGCCTTTGGCAAAAACCAAAACGCGCACCACTTTGCCTGTTCCGTGAGGGAGCAAAACAGTGCCGCGAACCATTTGGTCGGCATGACGAGGGTCAACATTGAGCTTTACAGCTATATCGACAGACTCGACAAATTTTGTGAAGCTTGCAGTTTTGACAAGCGCCAATGCTTCGGTGAGCGTGTAATAGGTCAACTTCTCGCGCTTTTGCGCCGCTGAGCGATATTGTTTTCCGTATCGCTTCATCTTTCCTCCTTTCGCGTGATGTTTACGCTTCCACCTTTCGAGATATTTTCTCGCGGCGTGGTAACCTAGTTGTTATCGAAAAATCTATAACTTTCTGAGAACGCGGTCGAGCATAATATTTGCCGTCGCTTGCAAGCTCAAATCGTAGCCATCTTGAGTGATTCAAAACTTCAGTGTGACAACTTGTCTCAAGAATGTAAATCGATTTTGCGCAACTGTTTTTTTGAAAATGCGGTATGCCAATGCTTTTAACTATTACGCGAAACATACTCGCCAATCGGACACATTAGCTTTCGAACCATCTGTGACGAGAAGCATATCAAAAAATCTTGCTGTGAAACCACATTTTTGATCGCTTTACTAACAAACCCACTCGAAGCATTGTTCTTCGACAAATATCTGTCCAAACGCGCAGTTTAGCAAATTTCAAACCAGAGGCATTCAGAACCTTTGAAGGTTAGTCTTCGATTTTGATGCCCATAGAACGCGCGGTGCCTGCGAGAACTTTCATGCCCGCTTCGACATCGTAAGCGTTGAGATCGGGGAGCTTTTGCTCGGCGAGTTCGCGCAATTTGGCTGTGGAGAGCTTGGCAACAACAAGTTTGCGAGGTGTTTTGGAACCTTTGTCGAGACCAGCGGCTTTGCGAAGCAAATCGGATGCCGGTGGGGTTTTGAGTTCAAAAACAAACGAGCGGTCTTTGTAAACCGTTATGACCACAGGGACTTTGAAGTCGCCCATGGGAGCGGTTTTGGCATTGAACTGCTTGCAAAATTCGGGGATGTTCACGCCAGCCTGACCGAGTGCAGGACCGATGGGCGGTGCAGGTGTGGCTTTGCCCGCCTTGATAGTGAGTTTTACTACTGTGCTTATTTCCTTAGCCATTTATGCACCTCTTGTTAAATATCGTCATTAATTTTGTTGCCAATGCGTGATACAGAAGAAAAACACTTGTTAAATATACTTGTTGCCTCATGTTCCGCAGATTTCAAAATGTCAATATCGCAGATAACTGCGCGCAAGTGCGTTATTTTTTGTCGTGTTTGAGCTGCATGAAGTCCACATCGACAGGGGTAAGCCTGCCGAAAATCGATACCATTACGCGAACTTTGCCACGTTCACGATGAACTTCGCTCACAATGCCTGTGAAGTCTTTGAAAGGACCATCGACAACACGCACAGGTTGACCTTCGGCAAAAGGCATTTCGACCTTTTGGGTAACCTTTTCCTTCTGTGTCTTGTGCATTATGGCGTCCACTTCCTCTTGAGTGACAGGAGTTGGCACGCCACCAGTGGTTACAAAACCGGTTATACCCGGCACACCGCGAATGTAGGATTCGGTATCGCGATTGTAAACCATGCGGATGAGCAAATAGCCGGGGAAATATTTGCGTTGCACAGTGCGTTTTTTGCCTGCGTGCATTTCTATTACATCTTCCATCGGCACAAGCACTTCGCAGATAACTTCGGATAAGTTTTTATCGGCAACGGTGTTTTCGATAAACTTTTTGATCTTCAGCTCTTGTCCGGTAAGGGCGTGAATAACATACCATCGCGAATCGGGATGATAAATTTTTTCCACAGGCGCGACGGCATCCGTTACCGTTTTCTCGGTTTTTTCCATACTTCTCCAATATCTGCATGCTGTGGGCAATGCCCATGTCTGTGCATTTGTTCGGTTGCACAAAACGTTTTTATTATTTACACATCTTTGGTTATTGTAGCCATGATATAGCGCACAATCACCAAACAGTCAACATGTCCCATCGAAAGAGTGGGCGCAAAGCTGACATTATGAAAGTATCATGCGAACAAGACTGCCAAAAACCAAATCGACCGCTCCGGTGAACAGCGCGAGAATAATTGAGCAGACGATAATGGCGATAGTCAAACCGTAAAGCTCAGTTTTGGTCGTCCACGTAACTTTTTTGAACTCGACGATGGATTCTTTGACGAACTGAATAAGCTTTTTCATCGAGCGGCTCCTTGCCACTAAAATTTAAGCAGGCCCGGAGGGACTCGAACCCCCAGTCCTCGGTTTTGGAGACCGATGCTCTAACCACTTGAGCCACAGGCCTACGCGATATTTCCGACAAAGTTATCGGGAAAGACAATTATGTCAAGATAAATTTACAATTAACGAAAAAAAAATGCCAAACAGCTAAACTCGCCCGCCAA
>CAYUDB010000021.1:0-7609 GCA_964443405.1 uncultured bacterium
GCTATAATGAGCAGATTATAAATATTTTTCTCAAATCGGCTATTGATAATTTTAAGAATATAAAAGGTTGACGAAAATGTAAATTAAAAGTGGACGAAAATAATGTTTGCAGACCTAAAATTATATGCATGATGCAATAAAAAAAACATGCACAATAAAATGGAAACGTGCACCATTTCGATCCTCGCAATGGGAAATATATTCCTAGGCAAAATTTGTGCAGAAAATGGCAAAAAGCGGCTGTTCATCGCAGACTTGAGCGACAAATTGGTGCGAATATGCGCGTTCATGTAAAATATTTTGCAAAAAGTGCCCTAAAAAGTTTATTCGTCGCGAAAATCAATAAGAAAATGCTGGAATTCGCTGTAAGTTTTGGGCATGGGAGAAAAATGTTTCGCCATCGCATAAGTTGTTTACTGGCGCCAAGTTGTGTCGCCTGGGATGTATTCGAGCAAAAGCGCCTCGACCGAGCCGACGGGTATCTTTGACACCATTTTGACGGGCATTTTTCGCGCGTCATTGGTCACCCAAACCCACATTTGCCCCTTGCGATCGAACAAACCCGCCGTCGAGAGCACAGGTTCGATGACCAGGCAGTCGAATTTTCCCGCCGGAACGGACACGCGCTCCGTTCGATGACAAATAACGTTTATTGGATAATTGCCGCCGTTGTCGTGATAAGGGAGAGGGATAGTGTCGCCGGGTGAAAAGTTTAGCGTGCGGATGTAATAAAACGCCGATATTATATCCTGCACGCGCGGAAAAGTTTCAACGTCGAAACCTTTTTTGCCGTCGCGTGTGGCACGATGATTTTCTTGGTCGAATTTGATTTGATATTTCTCTTTAAAGTTGCCTTCACGCACCGACTTACGAAAATTACGCGTGAAGAACTCAGTTGCGTCCATAAAGCTCTCGATGGTGTCGCTCACCGGGTAAACTTGCCCCACCAGACCGGACGAGAAAGCGAGTGAGCGTAACCAAAAGCACAAGTTGCCGTCGCGCTCGACCACTGTTGGGATGCTAAGGATGCCGTGACCACCGATAAGCGGAACTGTGCCGACGCCTGGCAGCTTCACATATACGCCAAAATCGAGATATTCGCCGAGTCCGAATGCGTTTTTGTTGGCAGGCGGCGGTATTTTGACGCCCTCGAGCTGCTTAAGTGCGAGCTTTGCCTGCTCGGGGGTTTGTTTTTTCGCGTGAGCGCCGTGCACGAGCAGCGCGCATAGCAAAAATGCTGTTATTCCAAAGTTTTTCATTGTTCAACCTCCGAAATTTGATGCCACTATATATATATGTAGCAAATTTTTTGCCAAACTGTTTTTTTGTGCCTCGCAATGTGAAATTTCTGCCATTTGCGCCGAGTATGCTGCCAAAACTGAAGTAAAAAATGTCATGTTTCGCGTGGAAGTTGCGGTGTCTGAAGGTAATTTTCCGATTGGAGATTTTATGAAATGCGCGATATTTCTATTTTGCATCAATACGAAACATCTTGTTAATAAAGGTGTTACAGTTCTAATTAACGAAGATTTCTATAAAAAAGCGATTAACGTCATCGAATATTCTGCAAAACGCATATTATAAAAAACGTTTTTCTTAATTTTTGAAAAAAACGTCTAATGTGCCAGTTTTTAGCGAGATTAAGCTTCGTAGTTGCCCCATTTGGCATCAAATTTTCTCGCAAAAATACCGAAAATGCTCAAAAAGCTATCGATAAATATATTAAAACCTTTTATTTGTGTCGTATTTTTTCATACTTTGCGCAAAATATGCATCGAAAACGCTTAATTGTCATTAACAGCGCAAATTGCAATCGCATCGTTAATGCTTTGACTGCGAACAAATTACAAAACTTCTATAAACTTTCGCAATATTGTGTCAAAGTTTTTTATAAAATTATCGACTGAGCCAAAATTTCTGTCGAAATTTGCTCCAACTGGAAAAGTCTCGTCGCGTGACCACCGAAATGTTTCTTATTTACGCAATCATTAATGCGTTGACTGCAAATAAATTGCGGCAACAAACTGCTTCAGTGCTATCGATGGTGTCTGATGATCTTTACAGAGCGAATTCGCTGCGCCGAAACCTGTTCGACGTGCAAAGTTATGTCGTCCGTGAGGTCGATTGAGCAGCCGGGCTTCGGGATTGCGCCGAAACGCTCCAAAATCAAGCCGCCGAGCGTGCCCGCCTCAGTGTTCGGGAGCTTGATGTCGAGCAAATCTTCAAGCTCATCGATAGGCATTTTGCCAACTGTGCGCCAAGCGTTGTCATCTAGTTTAATAACGCTTTGTTCTTCGATATCATACTCATCATTAATTTCACCAATTATTTCCTCAATAATATCTTCAAGTGTTACAATACCGGAAAAACCTCCATATTCATCGACAACGATAGCAATATGTATTTTCATGATGCGAAATTCGTCGAGAAGCTCTTTAAGAAGTTTGGACTCGGGGACAAAATAGGCTTTTCGGCATAAGCGGAACATATCAACGGGCAATTGGTTGGTTCCGTAGCTCAAAAGCAGGTCTTTTGCGTATAAAACGCCCACAATATTGTCGAGAGAGTCCTTAAAAACGGGAATGCGCGAATGCTTGTGAATCTTAATAAGGGCGATAATATCCTGCGGTTTGGCGTCAACTGTCGCACATATAACGTCAACTCGCGGTATCATTGCCTCGAAAACAGTCTGGTCGCCTAAGTCCACGATGTGACGTATCATTCGTTTCTCATCCTCGTCGAGTACGGTGCCAGAATCGTCGGCAACGAACGCTAATTGCTTCTGAGTGGCAAGAATTTTGATTCCATCGAGAGAAAGTTTTCGCAAAAAGAAATCTACAGCATGTTTTATGACAAAAGTTGCTGGATAAAATATGTAATATAGCATAAATATAGCCAACCACGCTCCGAGAACTGTATCTTTGCTCCATACAACAGCTTGCGACGGTAAGATAATCATTGCAAACACAGTAGAAAATCCAAATAATCCAATAAAAGCTATTGCGTATGGAAGATAATCTGGCGTCAACCCTACATTAATAGCGAGTTGATAGAAAAAAAATGCATAAGCACCCAAGAAAAAGGTGCGCAGTGTTAGAAAAAATGCCTCGACGTCTTCTGTGTTGGCAATTTTTTTTGTGAACCACAGCTTGCCACCTGTGAAACGGTTGTTCTCGCCGTAAAAAAGCGAGAAAACCGCTACCTCCATTGACGAGACGAAGTAGAGAAAGCCAAACGATGCTAAAGTAATCATAACATTCATTACTATTTTGTGCATGGTGCAGTAACCTCGTTAAATTCTTGTGCTGGAACTATGGTTAGTGCTGAAAAAAAAGCAAGTTTTTTTTCGAGTTTTGGAGAAAATGCCTATGAGAAAAGAGTGGTTTACTAAGTTTTTATTGCTAAAAAAAATAATAAAAAAGTTTTTATTTTTGAAACTTGCATAGATGCGTTAACAATAAAAACTATAATTATAAAATGTGTAGTGCGAACCAAAAAGTAGTAATCAAATGCCTAAAAGTAGCGCTACAGAGTCAAATCTTAGCTCTGCGAACTGTAAAAGTAGCGCGTAAATTTTCAATCCGAGCGCGTAACATTAGAAAAAGAGCGCTGCGAATCAAAATCTTAGCGCTCACAATCGACGAAATAGCGCATCGAAGCCTCAAAATAGAGCATAACTGCCCCGAAAGAGCGAATATGAGTGTCGAAATAGCTCATGCGTGCACAATCTTAGTGCATACATACACCGTCCTAGAACGTAGATGCACAATCTTAGTGCATAGACCTGTCGAAATAGCCCGTATGGGTATCGAAATAGCGCCTTCGATTGCCGAAATAGTCCGTACAATAACCGAAATTTTGCCGTGGATTACCATTTTAGCACTGTTCATAACAGAGCTTTAGCTGTAAACCGTAGCTAAATGCTTTGAAATCAACGGAATTTGAAATGTGTGTGCCAACTAAAACTACGTTTTTGCCATGTGCACAATTTTTGTTGCGAGCAGAGCAGTGTGGGTTGAAGAGCTTTGTTTGTTCTTTGCGCAAAAATAGCGACAATTTGCCAAATTACAACGCTATTTTGCCGAAATTTGGCTAAGCTTCGCTATTGTCGTGTGCCAAATGAAACTACTTTGATTTGTTCTTGGGAACATCGAGGATTTTATCGACAAGCTCGAGAAGCCGTGAGAGGTCGAAAGGCTTTTCTTTGAAAAAAATGCCCCGCTGACCCTCGCGCGATGCCTTAACAATTGTGTGGTCGGGGTCGTAACCGAACGCTGTCATCAGCACAACTTGCAATGCGGGGTTCTTTTCGCGCGCTGCACGAAAAACATCGTAACCTGTTGCATGAGGCATTTTTATGTCGGAAATGATAAGGTCATATTCGTTATGCGAAATAAGCTCAATCGCCACCGCACCGTCCTCGGCTGTGTCCACTTTGATGCCAAAGTGCCGCAAATATTCGGCAAAACCCTCGCGCAAAACCGGCTCGTCGTCGGCAATGAGAATATAATACGGACGTAGGCGCGTGTCGGTCAGCTCATGTGGCATCTCGACCGAACAAGTGGGCAAGGCTATCATGTCAATGTCGTCTATATACTTAACTTCGGTGACAACTTCCGGTGGATTTTGCAAAGTGCGCACGATGTTCGATATTTGAAACGATCGTTCCTGAGCTTTCGTCGTCATGTCGGCAAGATGAGCGGCAACAGCGGCATCAATTGGCAGCGTAAGGATATCCTGCTTAAGATGTGTGAGCACAGCAACTTGCGCCATTAACTGATTGTGCACATGATGAGCCAAGGAGATAGCTGTTTTTTGCACAATCTCGCGCTTGCGAACCTCATCGAGCCTCGCCTGAAGCTCTTTTATCGGTCGAAGGTCGCGCGAGACGCCAACAGTGCCCATTTCGCGCCCCGCATCATCGTAAAGCATTGACGCAGTTAGCTCAACGGGTATGATCTCGCCCGATTTGCTCACAAGTAGCACCTCTTCGTTCTGAATAACGCCGTCATTGGCAAGCATTTTTCGTTTAATGTTGCGAGCATCTGCGGGATTTTTGTAAAGACGGGCGATTGTCGAGCGGATAATTTCGTTTTTCTTGTAGCCAAAGCACTTTTCGGCAGCTGGATTGTAAATGTGCACGCGACCTTGGGCATCAGCGCTGACGATGATGTCGGCAGTATTGTTGATAATCTTCGAAAGATAGCGTTCTTGTTCGCGAAATTTGTGGTGCAGTCGGCTTCTCTCGATGAGCGATGCAGCCTCGCGGGCAAAAAGCTCGAGCAAACGTGTGGATTCGGAGCGCGGATTTGGCTTTTTACCATCAAAAGGCTCGTCAACGGAAATAATGCCGAATATGCGCCCGTGCCTAGATTTTAGCGGAACAAACAAAAAGTCGTCGGGATGCCATCCGTCGAAATCGTCAACACTACTTTCCGCGTCGATGCCGCCGATTTGGGCGTTGAGTTCGCTATTGTGCGGAATGTAAAACGATTCGGACACACGATTTTCGTCGGAAAGAATATTGCGCCATAGTTGTTCGGGCAACGGTTTGCTACGTTTGAGACGGCGCACTTGGTTTTCGGAGAAGCCGGCATAACCAACGTCGAGGCGATTCCAGTTTTTATCGAACAGCGATATCACCGCGCGACGGAACAATCGACAATCGACTATGGCTTGAGCGCAAAGTAACAGCTGTCGGTGCAAACTCGATTCTTTTAGCACCTCTTGCGATTGCGCCATGATCACGAACAACTGGCGAGTACGGAGACGCACAAGTTCTTCGTATTTTTTTAGTTGCTCTTCGAGTTCTTGCGACGAGTATTTTTGCGATTCATCCATTTTATCTCCGTTCTTCTTTATTCGCAGTCTGTGCAAAATCTTTTGCGGCTTGTGCGATAGGTACAAATTGAAATCTGCCACTTTTTACTTATTCGCAAAGCTTAGCATATGCTGTTTGCACCATTCAGACAAACATGGCATCATTTATACTGTTGAGGCAAATTTGTCAAGTTATGAGATTTTTTTTGCGAAAATGTTCAAGCGGTTTTTTTCGCAAAAAATCCATGTGACGAGCTTATTTTTTACATCGAAGCATGGGCGTGCAATTGTGCAGATATTGGCAATTGCTCGGCAAAACATTTAAACGGTGTCTTCGTCGATGACTTCTTCTGGCAAATGCTCATCATTTGGCAAAAAATCTTCTTCAATTGTTGGTGAAAGCTCAAGAGTAGGTTCGGGTTGTGGAATGCGCTGTGGTTCACCTGCATCGAAAAGCTTTTCGAGCTCCTCAAAGCTTGGTATATCCTCGGGACGGTTCAAGCCAAAGAGTTTCAAAAACTTTGGTGTGGTGGCATAGAGAAAAGGCTTGCCCGGACCATCTGACCTGCCACGAATTGTAATCAAGCCGAGTTTGGCGAGGGAAGTTACCGGTGCGGAGCTATTGACACCTCGTATTTTTTCGATGATAGGTTTTGTAACCGGTTGTTTCAATGCGATGACCGCAAGCGTTTCGAACATAGCGCGCGAGAGATGAAATTCTTTGTTGCGCCCAAGTAAATCATCTATCCACGGCGCGTAGTCGGGGAGAATGTAAAATGCGTATCCGCCAGCGACAAAACGTATTTCGAAAGAGCGGTTCGTTTCGCGATAGGCTATGTTCAAAGCGTCGATGGATTTGCGCACTTCCTCGGTATCGATGTTTGCAGCTTTTGCAATTTTGCTCTCAGAAACCGGTTCTGTAGAGGCGAAAATCAGTGCCTCGACTATGGCGAGTATGTTTTGTGTTACTTCTTCTTCCATGCTTTGCGTATGGTTTATCTTGCTAGATGTTACTTTGTGAAGCTCGAAGGTGCAAAGTTTTTGTGCGCTGAAAAATTTTCTAGATGCACCAGTTTGTTATCAAATCGCGATTGCGTGAAAACTTGGCACTTTCGGCTTTGATTATAGCTTCGACAGTAGTTATGGCGTTTTCAACGTTATCGTTGAGCACAATGTAATGATATTCATTTGCGCGAGAAACTTCACCATCGGCGTTTTTCATGCGCAGAGCTATTGTTTCGTGAGTGTCGGTGGCTCTTATGCGCAGACGTTTTTCGAGTTCGATGCGGCTTGGCGGCATTATGAATATGAGCACACAATCGTGTGGATAGGTTTGGTTAAGTTGTTCTGCTCCTTGCACATCGATATCGAAGATGATAGTTTTGTCATTATCGAGCGCCGTATCTACAATCGAGCGCAACGTGCCGTAACGATTTTCGTGCACAATTGCCCATTCGGCAAACTGTTTTTGTTCCACCAGCTGCGAAAACTCTTCGTGAGACATGAAGTTGTAATCGCGTCCGTCTATTTCACCTGTGCGAGCTGGGCGCGTTGTAGCCGAAACAGAATATTCGAAATGCGGGTTGCGCTCGAGTAATTTGCGAAAAATAGTGGTTTTGCCGCCACCCGAAGGTGCTGATAGCACAACCAAAAGCCCTTTTCGTTGCATAGCGACCTCAACTTTATTTTCTCTCAATTTAAACCATCACAATACGCGCGCAAGCTTTTGTTACCATGCGCAACGTGGCGCCAGTTGGCGCCGCGCCTTTTACGGCTATGCGCCAGCGCC
>CAYUDB010000021.1:7709-19071 GCA_964443405.1 uncultured bacterium
CGCCAGCGCCAGTTGGCGCTTTTCTGTGGCTACGCCACCTGCTTTCGGTGAAACTTTTGTTATGTTAAACAAAAAGAAGCAACAAACTGATTGCAACAATTCATAAAATCTTAGCTTTTGCGGTGCAGAAAATCTCTCGATTGCAAACTGTAGCGATTCAATTTACACGCAAATCATCATTTTGCACATGTGGAATAGACATTTAACAGCGCAATCGTCCTGTTTGTGCAACGTTGGCAAAATTAAGCAGTATTAGTGCAATTGAACTGTAACAGCTTAAGCGTACAGAAATTGTAGCCTTGCATAAAATATGAAAAAAGTGTTGTTTTTAACTTGATTTGATATAATTTTTCATGAACGAACAAAATCAGGACAAGATGACCAAGACGACATTCGGTTTTTTAGCGCTAACTTTGTTCGCAACTGCGGCGTTTTGTTTTCCAAAAACTCCCAAACAACAACTATCATCGCCAGTTACAGGCGGAAATGTGCGACATTTGTCGGGCACTTTTGAGCTGCAGCCGCCAGCAATACCACATTCCAATGAAGCACTTCGGGCATTTTTGGCAATTGATGATCTCATTTGGTTTCGCAATGCCATATTTCGCACAACGGGCAAAAGTTTTGACTGGATTCCCGAGGCAATTGCACCCGAATTTTCCTTCCACGGTTTTTCGCGAGAATTTGGATATTACATAGTTCAATTCGATGCAAATGCGCCAAGTGATTGCAAAGACAAAATTCTCGACGAAGCAAAAGATACACCATTTGGTGCACAGTTTTTCTATTACGTGCCGAACAATGCTTGGGTTTTTCGACTTTCTAAAACTGCTGCCGAACGAGTTCACAAACTGGAATTTGTGAAATTCATTGCACCCTTACCGCCAACTTTGCGTTTTCGTGCCGAACTGCTCGATTCTGCACCAAAACCCGACGACGATGGGCGAGTGGAGCTTGTTGTGCAAGTTTTCCAAAACGATGATTATGCTGCATTGGTGCAATTGCTCACTCAGAGTGGGTTGTCAAAATTTGAGCTTATGGATTCCTCTCGTGGTGCACATCATGAATATGTGCGCTTTAAAGTGGCGCCGAATGAAGTTTTTCGGGCTACTGCTTTAGTGGCAAATTTCGAAGGCACCGAGTGGGTAGAACGACAATACCCAAACATACCGTTTAACGATTGGTCACGATGGATTACACAATCCTACAACTTTACCGGAAAATATTCGGGCAGCAGGCTTTACGCGCAAATGGCAGTGGATGCTTCATATGTTCCCATCTACCGTAGAAATATTTATGGTCAAAATCAGCTTGTTGGCTATTGCGATTCGGGGCTTGACACTCTTTCGATTTTCTTTTGTGATCCTGGTGTGACGGTTCCTAAAGCTACTGGTTGGACTCCGCCTACCGATACAAACCATAGGAAAATCCGTGCTTACAATCGTGGTAGCACTTCTACGGGCGATTTTGACGATACAGATGTTTCGCTTGGTGGACATGGCACACACGTTGGCGGCAGCATTGCGGGTGAAAACGCCACCAATGCACCGACATCCGGAACATACGATTCGGGTGATGGCATGGCGCCACTTGCACGTTTGGTTTTTACCGATGGCGCTAATGGCACTGCCGGAATTTACACTCCATCTGATATGAACACACTTTTTGGTTTTGCCCAAAACTGTGGCGCATATCTCCATTCAAATTCCTATGGCTCAAGCAGCCCAAATTCCTACACCACTGACGCTCAGGAATGCGACGAGTTCATGTGGAACAATAAAAGCTTTCTTATCTTTTTCGCCGCAGGAAACGATAACACCGATGGATACCGCGTAGCCACATACAATTGCGCAAAAAGTATGGTCTCAGTGGGCGCAGTGGAAACTGGTTTCGGATATAATAGCACTACATATTCCAATCCCGGCTCAACTGGCGGCAACAATCCCGAAAACATGGCAGAGTTCTCATCGCACGGTCCCACAGATGAAGGACTTTTAAAGCCCAGTATTTGCACACCTGGTGGTTGGTATATATGGTCTGCCGATAATATCGATGGCGGCACATCTTGTCATACAGGAACACGTTACATGGGTGGCACTTCAATGGCTTGTCCAACTGCGGCAGGCATAACAGCACTTATTCGACAATATTTTACCGCAGGTTTTTATCCCACAGGCGCTGCGGTAAGTGCCAATGCGCTAACACCTTCTGGTGCCCTTATGAAAGCAATGCTTATTTTGGGCACGCGCAACATGTCGGGTTCCTACACCATCGATGCTGTTAACAATAGCGGTCACAAGGATGCACCATCGAATGGGCAAGGTTGGGGGCGCGTTGTTCTTGACGATTGCATGTATTTTTCCGATTCCTATGGTACAGACGCGCGCAAGCTTTTTGTGCTTTCGAACAATACTACGTTCACAGCTGCATCACAAGCCGATACCTTTATTCTATTTACGGGAACGAGCACAACAGAAGCTACGAAAGTTGTGCTTAGCTTTTCCGATTACCCGGGTTCACCTGCTGTGGGCACAAGTGGCGTCAACGATTTGGACTTGACTGTAACTGTTGGTTCAAACACTTACAAAGGCAACGTATTTGCCACCACAGGTGCTCGTTCTACAACCGGTGGCACAGCAGATGGCATAAATCGCGACGAAGTTGTTTGGCTCGACGCCACACCATCGCAAATGATCACAATAATTGTGCGTTCAAATGCCATTCGCACAAGCCCACAGCCATATGCACTTGTTGCAGCGGGCGATCTTTTCCAAAACTCGCCGCCAGATGTTCCAGGACTTACAAATCGTTTATTCGATAACGAACGCACGCCCGATACAACTCCCGAAATACGCTTCACGGTGCCTGTCGATTACGAGGGCAGCAACTTGAATTTTCGTTTGCAATGGGATGATGCTGCTGATTTTGCCACACCACTTGGCGATGTTTCCACACCATCTGCTGCTGGTTTTGCCGGTGGTACATTCCCTGTACCCGAAGGAACTGGCGACACAATGTCCTACACTTTTCAATCTGCTCTTACTAACGGACAAACTTATTGGTGGCGCATTTGTGCATACGACGGCTCTATTTACGGTATGTGGACTACGCCTCGCAGTTTTACAATAAACACATCACTCTCAAACTCCGATTGGTATCAGACCAAAACCGATCAGTTCAATACCGACGCACTTACGAATGCACTTGCACAAAACGATTCTGTAGCCCTGAACACAGTTGCCACATTTTCCACCGAACTTGCTTACGATGATAGTGGTGGCGGTGGTTCTTATTTTACAAACCCATATTACTTTGCATGCAACTTTGCTGCCGAACGTGCCTGCACATTAAAATCTGTGCGATTTTACGCATCGGCATCTTCGGGAGCCACAACTGCCGCATGTTCACTTTTTGTGTGGGCACATAGTGGTTCCGAAACGGCACCTGGCAGTGTTGTAGTTGGTCCTGTTGTTTTTCGACCCACTGCGGGAACTGCAGGCTGGTATTCGGTTACATTGCCGTCACCATATTACGATTCCGACGGTAAGTTTTGGGTTGGAGCATATTTCCCAAATCGGCAAAGTTCTGATACCACAAAGTATATCTATTTGCTGTCCGAAGCCAACTCACCGATAAACCAAAGAGCATATTATGCATCTACACGCGCTGGCACTTGGACCAACGATGCTGGATACGATGATTACATTCGCACAACGGTTGCCTATCCTGCTGTTCTGCCAGATTCGGGTTCGATAGTGAGCACGAATATTTTATTCCGCGACAACATAGGCAGCACCATCTCTTGGGAAAAAATTAAATGGACCGAAAATGCTGGCGACAGCGTTCGCGTTGCAGTGCAATATCGTAGTGCAGGAAGTTGGGTGAACCATCCGGACACAGGCACAACACTTTCAGGCACTGCCGGAGAAATGAACGTGGTGTCGCTTAGCGCACGAGATACAATTCGAGTAAAAGCGATTATGTATCGCAAAGCCGGCGCCAGCCCTGCGGTGAAGGATTTAAATGTTACATGGGCTTTCGGCACACCGACACCCGCTTTGGAATATGCGAGCCACATAATCAACGATGCAACTGGCGACGCAGACGGTTATGCCGAACGTGGCGAAAGCGTTATTATGCCCATAAGCTTGCGAAACATTGGCACCGCAACAGCTACAACAGTTTCTGCAACAATAACTTCTTCCGATCCACTTGTTACCGTAACCGATAATGCAGCAGCTTATACAAACATAACTGCCGGTAGTACTGTCCAATCGAATTCCAATCACTTTGCCTTCACAGTGGCAAATTCCGACGCGACTTGTGGGCATTCGGCGATGTTCATCGTTTCATGGACGTGCAATAGCGGAGCTACTACTGGTGTGGACACCTTCTATGTTCCACTTGGCTGTCCTGCACCTACCATCACATATGTCAGTTGTTCGTTTGACGATGTTTCTGGCGGCGATGGTGACGGCATACCCGAAGCAAGTGAAACAATTGTTATGCCAGTAACGCTTGCGCAAACAGTTATTGCCTCTGTGCCGGGTGCGCAAAGTTTCTCTGCTGTGCTGTCATCGGCAGATGCATACGTGACCATAACAGATAATGCCGCAACTTTTCCAAACTTCACCCCTGGCTCGTCCACAACATCAAACGCCAACCATTTTGCATACCAAATATCACCATCGGCTCCCGACGGGCATGTGGCAAATTTTGCACTCGACTGGGTATCCTATTGTGGCAGCGGGACTGTAAATTTTAGCGTTACTTTGCACAGGCAGCCAAACATTTTGCCAGATGCACCAGGGCTTACAAATCGCCTTTTCAACAACGAACGTACACCAGACGATACACCAGAAATACTGTTCACGGTTCCCGATGACGGCAACGGTGATTTTCTACATTTCCGTCTTCAATGGGACGATGCACCAGATTTTGCAACTCCTCTTGGTGACGTGATATCTTCCACAAACCCAGGTTTTGCTGGCAGTGTTTTTCCGGCAGCAGAGGGCACTGGCGATACATTATCCTACACTTTTCAGTCGGCACTTACAAACGGGCAAACATACTGGTGGCGCATTTGTGCCAACGATGGCACGGCAGATGGTGCATGGACATCAGCGAGAAGTTTTACGGTAAATACTGCCCTTGTACTTTCTGATTGGCATCAGACGACCACAGCTCAATGGAGCACCGATTCTCTAACTGGTGCACTTGCCTCTGCCGATAATGTCACTTTGCCGAATTATTCCTATGTTCTCGTCGATAGCATGAACTCCTATGCGAATCACGCGGCTTTTGCCGCTGTGTGGACTGTTTCGGGTTCTTACACGCAATGGCAAACTGCTCAAAGTCATAGTCCATCGGGCGCTGTTCGCGTAAATGACGCATCGACATCTGCCCAATCGTATTTCTATCGTTCGTTTACGCCAATTTCAAGCGGCTATGTATCTGTATGGACGAAAACTGCTTCAACAAGCGATAACGGTGAAATTTTACGCATTTTTGATGGCACCACAAGAAAAGCACAAGTTTATTATCGACAAAACTATATAGCCTATTGGGATGGCACAAACCGTTACAACATGGTGGCAATTGAGGCTAATGTTTGGCATCATGTCAGGGTAAATTTCAACTGTGCGGCAAACCAAATATATGTTGTCATCGATGGAACGACCACATTTGGACCTTACACATTTGAAGGTGGTGCATCAAGCACATTAAGTCGTGTTGGTTCTGGCACTTACGTGAACAATTACACCTGTGACTCCTATTACGACGATTATGAAGTTGGACAGCCGCCAACTGTAAACGATGGCACGGTGTTTTCAACACCCATAGTGAAGAGTTGGGCAACAGATGCTGTAGGCTGGACTGCTGCAACGTGGAACGAAAACGCTGGAGACTCAATTGTTTTGAAAGTGCAAAAACGAAACTCCGGAACTTGGGTGAACGGCGATTCGATTTCTGCCACAGGAACTTCTGGCACATTACCGTTAACGTCTGTTGCCAGTTCCGATACCATCAGGCTTGGTGCGCGCCTTGTGCGCAACACAAACAATCCCGTGCTTGCAAACTGGACTGTAACTTTCGATTACGACAACCTTGCTTTTGAAATTTTGCGCGCATTGCCCACTGGAGAAGAATATATCGATTGGAATATAGGCATGCTATCAACTTCTGCCTATGCCATAACTGATGCCACTTCAAGAGCTTACATAAAAAACACTGGTGGCGCAGCAATTGACCTAAAGCTTAGCGCATCTGTTCCTACAACATGGACTTACGGCGAAACAACAGGTGCAGACAGAATAGTTCTGTCGGCGCTATTCAACAGCGTGAGTGTGCCGATATTGACAGATTTCTCAACATCCGACACATTAGGAACCAATTTGCGCACTGCAGGGCTTTTTGGTTCAAGCGCACCTGTGGATAAATTCGTGGGTTTATCCGATGGCGTAAATATACCATCACTTTCGGGCGAATACCTCTATTTGCTTTTCCGTGCCCCCACTTCAAACACATATTCTCCGGCACAGAGCATTACAATCACAATTCAGGCGGCGGAGCACTTGGAATGAGATTTTCATCGAAAATGCGCACATTGATGCCAAAATTCTTGATTTTGCGGAATAGTGCAACGCAGTTTCTTCGCAAGCATTTGACGAGTGCGAGTATGTTGTTTGTGCTCACGGCATTAACAACTAACGCTATCGCTGCAGAGAGTGCCGAATTCTCGATAAACGTCTCCATCAATTTCATATCGCTCACCGTAAAAAAACTTGACGGCACAACTTTTATATCATTTCGCACCGATTCGCTTTATCCGGAAGAGGTTTTTGTAACCGATTCGATGCATGGTATTTGGCTCGACAATTCGAGCAATGTACCGGTGCAGCTTGCAATAATAGCCTTTGACGATACGGCATTTTGCGCGCCAGCTCTGCCTTGGAATCTGCATACTTTTTCGGGCATTGACACTGTGCAACTTGGCGCTATGATATATGACCATTCGCGCGCGCCAAATTTTGCAGATAACATATGGCTCGACGAAACAATACTCATGCCGTTTGGGACATTGGCACCCGGCTCTGATCGGTTTGCATATTTTGCAGTTGGTGCGCCTGCAGATACAGCAATTTACGGCGACATGCCACATCGTTTGCGAGCATTTGTTTGTCTTTTGCCCGAATAGCAAAACAGGTAACGATTCAAAAACAAATTGGAGGTTTTTATGAAAAAGTTATTGGTAGCAATTGTCTTTTTGACTTTTGCGACGAGTGTTTTTGCGCAGGTAACGCGCAACTTCACTATAACTGTATCGGTGCAATACATCGATATCCAGCTGCGCACTGCCGATAGCACTGCAGCGTACGCAAACTGGAACATAGGTTCGGTAGCAGCAGCTTCAACACAAACGCAAACCACAACTACCGCAGGCACACACGTTTTCGTAGTGAACAACTCCAATGCGGCGCTGAACTTTTCGGCATATGTGGCGAACTCCACAACCGATTTGGGTTATGGAGCAGTTGTTGGCTGGACGGCTGGTGCAGCAGCGGCAGCAAACGTTTACAAACTCGACCTCGGCAAAGGTGCAGTAGGTGCAGTGCCAACAGTTTGGCAAACAATCACAGCTACAACAGCGCCAGGTAACACCTACCTCACTTCCGAGCCTGCCGGGACCGACCATCGTCTTTATGCTCGTTTGGGCATACCCACTTCCTCTTCCGATGGTAACCAACATAACATAACCGTTTACGTTGTTGCTCAGTAATTTTGAAATCTAACGGCGGCAGTTATTGTCGCCGTTAAAATTTTGCAAGATTTTCTAGAAGGATGAGCGAGATGAAAAGATTTGTTCTATTTTTTGCAATATCTTTGCTGCTGACGAGCATTTGTTTGGGTTTAAAGGTTTCACCCGGCTTGTTTTCAACGCAGAATGTTCCCATAGGTGAGGTTTTGGATTTGGGAATTTCTCTTGTTGTGGAAGTTGATGGTCATGGGCGGGCAATTATTCGCAAAATAGGGGATGAAGTTGAGGCACCACAATGTGAAGGCTATCGCTCATTGCCAAACCCGAGTTGGTTTATTGTCGATGCAGGGGAAACTCTCCAGCCCGGAGCCGACAACATAATCCGCTCAAAGCTCATGACAAATTTTCCGGCAAACGATGAACTGTACAATCAACATTTTGTTGTGCGGCTTTTTGTTACAGGCGAAAGCGAGGGGATGTTTCAACCGGCAATTATACCGTATTATTTCATCGAAACTCCACCGATGGCGAATCCTCGCGTGCCACCTGCAGGCAACTTAGCAGTAGCACCATCTGTGCTTGAATTTGATGCAAAAAACACCGCCTATACTATACGCATTTACAACAATACAAACACTGCACAAAAAATTTCTGCCGAAATTCGAGCACCCGAGCAGTCTTCAAGACGTTTTCCAAACCCTTCACCGGGCTTTTATCCGTTGAATGAGCTTTCTAAAATATCGTTGTCGTCACGATCTATTCATTTGGGAGCTAAAGCTTCGAGCGAAATAACCGTGCGTTGGCTCGACATAACATTGGCAAAACCGCAAAGCGAAGCCATTTTGCTTCTTAAATCTGACTCGGGCAACCAAACATTTGTGCGCATTCGGAAAAAATAGCCATACCAGCTAACTTCTCAACTCAACTTAGCTTTATTGTCTGTTATCATGTTGTTTGGCAATCGACAACGTGTTAAAAAGCGAGCCCGCGATTCCGAAACGATGGCGATATGCAAAGCAATACTGGCAGAAACTCATTACGAGTTTGTAACTAGCACTGAAATTCACGCAACCAGTGAAGCCTGATATTGCGTGTAGTTTTCGATTATCATTATCTTTTTTTCATTTCCAATGAAAATAATTCAAACAACGTATTGTGGTGCAAGTTTTTGTTTTATAAGTTTTCTTCACCATGAAAGCTCCTAGCAGACCGATTATGAGTTACATTTGGGCACGATCAAAACGGCAGCATCTGGTATTTCCAAACCATTACTGCCGTTTTTGTGCAAACTGAACCATCAAAACTAAGTTTCGATTGTGTATTTTTTATGCAAATGTGGCATGCGTGTGGGTTTGGCGAAAAAAGCTTTTGATTTTCCTTGCGTTGAAGCGAGAGTGCAGTTTGATTGCGGTAAATTTGCGGAGCGAATAATTGGTTATAGATTACGCGAAAGAATTAAACACAGCCCAGCTTGAGGGTGTTACAGCCACAGAGGGTGCGGTGCTCGTGCTTGCAGGCGCAGGCTCTGGCAAAACCCGCCTATTGACCTACAAAATCGCATATCTTGTGCGAGAAGTGGGTGTGCATCCAAACGCGATTTTGGCAGTTACTTTTACAAATAAAGCTGCACGTGAAATGCGCGAGCGCGTGGAAAAATTGCTAGAAAGAGACATGTCCCACAGTTGGATGGGCACTTTTCACTCGATGTGCGGAAAAATACTGCGTTTTGAGGCGAAATTCGCTGGACTAAAACCCGAATACACCATTTATGATTCAGATGACTCGCTTGCCCTTGTGCGAGCTATTTGTCGAGAAATGGGTTATGAAAAAGATAAAGCCGATTTCCGAAAAATTCGCGGGTTCATTAGCACGCTAAAGACAAGCCTTGTTACGCCACAGATGTTCGAAAAGCGCACCAATACTGTTCAAGACAACATAGTGGCAAAAGTCTATGCCGAATACGAACAGCGCATTCGCAAAGCAGAAGCTGTGGATTTCGACGATATGATAGTTCTAACGCTAAAACTTTTCCAAACTCATGAGGATGTGCGCAAGAAATACGAATCGATGTTTGAATACATTTTGGTGGACGAATTTCAAGATACAAATGATGCGCAGTTTCAATTTCTGAACTTACTCACGCGCGATCGCGCTCAAAAAAACATCACTGTAGTCGGCGACGATGACCAATCGATTTACTCTTGGCGTGGCGCACAGGTAAAAAACATCCTAGATTTTCCAAATCGCTATGCTGGATGCAGGACAATTCGGCTTGAGGAAAATTATCGTAGCACATCACACATACTTGATGCTGCAGCTAATGTTATAGCAAACAATAAGATGCGCCATAAAAAGCGCATTTTCACAGAAGGTCCTTGTGGCGAGAAAGTATGCATACAAAGATTTGACAACGATTATGATGAGGCAGCTTCTGTTGTCGATACAATAGGCAAGCTAATTGCTTCTGGTATAAAGCCTTCTGGCATTGCTATCTTGTATCGTGTGAATATGCTCTCGCGCTTGTTTGAACAAAAATTCTGCGATAAAGGCATACCATACATAATAATAGGTGGGCTTGGTTTTTACGAACGTGCAGAAATCAAAGATCTGCTCGCGTATTTGCGCCTTGCTGTAAATCATTCTGACAATATCGCTTTCCGCCGTGTTGTGAATACGCCTCGACGTGGTATTGGAACTTCTACTATGGAAAAAATAGAGCATGCAGTGCAGAATTTTGAAAAATCGCTTTTCGATGTTATATCAAGAAATGTGCCAATAGAAATTCCGGAAAGGCAAAGGAAAATATTGAAAGAATTTGCCGAGTTGATCGAAGAAATTGGCAATAAAGCCAAAAACAATGTGTCCATTGCCGATATAATACGTTTCATTGTTGAAATCACTGGTTATGCACAAGAGCTTATCGAAGAAGGGGATATACAATCTCAGAGCCGAGTTGAGAACATTGGACAGCTTGTTTCGGCGGCTGTGGATTATGCCAATGATAATCCCGATGCTACACTTGTGGATTTTTTGGCGTCAATTTCGCTTCTTACCGATGTGGACAGCCTACGTCCTGATGACGAAAAAGTTGAGCTTATGACAGTTCATGCGTCGAAAGGTTTGGAATTTGATGTAGTATTCATTGTTGGCGTCGAACTGGGCATTTTTCCGCTTTCGCGTGCACTTGAACAAGAAAACGAAATGGAAGAAGAAAGACGATTATTTTATGTAGCCATAACAAGAGCGAAGAAAAGAGTTTTTGTTACGCACACATTGCAACGTAATCGTTATGGAACAACAGAGGTTATGCCAATATCACCCTTCGTTCAGGAAATACCTGCAGAGTGCTCTGTAACCCAAAATGTTGCACGTGCAGGCACAGAAAGACGTGACGCAGATTTCGCGCCACTTTACAATCGACAAACACCATATACCTCAAGCACTTCGTTTCGGCGAGGTTCTAGTAGCGAATTTAAAACTGGTGATAAGGTGTTTAGCAAGTTTTTTGGCGAGGGTAAAGTTCTCGATGTTCGAGGTGCTGGTAACGACGCCATGCTTACCGTGGAATTCAAACGTTTCGGTATAAAAAAACTGGTTGCCGGC
>CAYUDB010000022.1:0-18734 GCA_964443405.1 uncultured bacterium
GAAATTCTCACTTCGAATTCGGGGCTTGTGCGTCTCACCACAAAGGGCATGATACTCGAAGGTGCCGCTGGTGCCGATTACAAGTTCAATACCATGCTGCTTGGTGTGCGAGCGGGGTACATTTACGATCCTTTCCCGGGTGATTGGACTCGCGAGGACGTGGACGTGAAAGATGGACCCAAAGAAGGCATAATGGGTCCTTATGTGAAAATTATTTTTGGGTTTGGCGGATAATGTTCTTGCCCACAACGAAAGATGAATTGCGCTCAAAAAATGTGCGATGCGATATTATACTCGTTTCGGGCGACGCTTACATTGATAGCGCATTTTCGGGTATTGCGATAATCGGGCGTGTGCTCGAAGCGGCTGGATATTCAGTTGGCATCATATCACAGCCAGCACTCAACTCACCAATCGATATAACTCGACTTGGCGAGCCACGATTATTTTGGGGCATAAGTGCAGGTTGTGTCGATTCATCTGTGGCAAACTTTACGGCACTAAAAAAACCACGCCGCAGCTGCGATTTTACACCGGGTGGCATAAACAATCGCCGACCACATCGCGCCACAATCGTCTATGCAAACCTCATTCGTGCACATTTCAAAAACACTGTGCCAATACTTTTGGGCGGTATCGAGGCGAGCCTAAGGCGTTTTTCACATTTCGATTTCATCGATGAGAAAGTGCGCAAGAGCATATTGCTCGACTCCAAAGCCGATTTTCTCATTTACGGCATGGCAGAGCGGTCGGTGGTGGAATTTGCGCGAGCTTTGGAGCATGGCGATGTTCGATCGGTTCGAGGTTTGTGTTATGTTGCGAGCGAATTACCCGAAAACTGCATCGAATTGCCCAGTTTTGAGGATGTGCGCGATAACCCTAGCGCCTTTTGGAAATTTCAAAACATTTTTGAGAGTGCTTTTGCGCACACGCACAACCAAAAAATTGTTCAGAAATGCGACAACCGTTATGTGATAGCCAATGCACCACAACCGCCACCAACTACAGCCGAACTCGACTTTTGGCATGAGCTTCCATATGAAAATGCAGCACATCCACACGACGCGGCATTGGGTGAAATTCGCGCACTCGCCACAATAGGAAACTCAGTTGTGTCGCATCGCGGATGTTTTGGCGGTTGCGCCTTTTGTGCAATAACCGCGCACCAAGGCAGAAATGTCGTCTCTCGTTCCCGCGAATCTATTATCCGTGAAGTTTCTACTCGTGCGCGCAAACCTAAATTCAACGGCATTATCTCCGACATTGGTGGTCCCACAGCCAATATGTTTGGCATGAGCTGCAAAGTATT
Source organism: uncultured bacterium (assembly GCA_964443405.1). GTDB lineage: Bacteria > UBP14 > UBA6098 > B30-G16 > B30-G16 > CAYUDB01. The sequence continues at coordinate 1,310 of CAYUDB010000022.1, forward strand.
AAAATCCTGTGGCGGTTGCAGCGACAAACAATGCACTTTTCCACAAATATGTCCAAACCTGCGTCCATCGCATGAAGCATATATCGATCTCTTGAATTCGGCGCGTTCTATTGCCGGTGTGCGAAAAGTGTTTGTGGCATCGGGCATTCGCACCGACCTCGTTTTAGCAGACGAGGCGCACGGTGTGGAATTTGTGCGCACACTTGCCCGCAATCATATAAGTGGGCAAATAAAACTTGCGCCCGAGCATATTGTTCCGCACGTTCTTGCCGCAATGCACAAAAACGAGGCGTTGCATTTGGGAGAATTTCTGCGCATTTACACCCGCGAAAGCGCCCGCGCAAACACCACCAACTACGCATCCTACTATTTAATGGCGGCGCATCCAGCGTGCACGCTTGAAGATATGCACACATTACGACATTGGTGCGAGCACACATTAAAGCTTGTGCCCGAGCAGATACAAATTTTCACTCCTACCGCAGCCACAATTTCCACAACAATGTTTGCCACTGGCACCACGGCTTCCGGCAATGACATTTTCGTAGAAAAGAGTTTTTCCGGCAAATCTGCCCAGCAGCACGCAATAGCCTCAGAAAAACCCCGTCGTCCTTAGTTCTTCTCCCTTAATAGAAAGAAGGAAAAGCGAGGCTTGCGAAGAAACTGCCTTTGCTATTTTGCATTTTTGCGAAAATTTATGTTAAGGCAAAGAGTAGCCTCTGAAAACACGCAATAGTGTGGCGTGCAAAAAAACTTGCGGAAAAATTTGAGATATAGTTATTCGGCAATATGAAAAACTTTGCCGAAATTTATGGCGAGCCAAGTTCTGCCAACGAATTGCGCCGCACAGTGCGCGTATCGATTTTTGAGGGTGCATTTGCGCAGATTTTTACCACTCTTGCTGCGCCCGGCAGTGTGCTTTTGACAAAGCTCGCCATATTCCTTGGTGCAACGCCCATGCACTTTGGGCTTATGTCGGCAGTAGGGCAGCTCTCGCAACTGTTTCAATTGTATGGTGCTGCAGCAACGCAAAACGTCACATCGCGAAAAAAGCACGTTGTATGGTTTGCGGGTATCGGGCGATTACTTGTGCTCGGTTTTGGGGTATTGCCGTTCTTTTTTGAAAATCATTGGGCGATGTGGACGTTTTTGCTCATACTTTTTGTTAGCGCGGCTTTACAGGCAGCATCGGCAAATGCATGGGTAGCGTGGGTAGCGGATATGGTGCCATTGCGAATTCGTGGCAGGTTTTGGTCGAAGCGCAACCAAGTATTGATGGTTGTAGGTTTGATAACGGGGTATATATTTGGTTTTGCCTTCGATGTGTTCGACTCGAAACCGGCTTCATTTGCAGCAAAGGTGGCAAGTTTTTCGCCATTTTTTACGCAGAGAAACTTGCCTGTGGCTTTTTTGGGTATATTTGCCTTTGCGACGGTTATGGGCATAATCGGGATACTTGTCCTGTGCCGACAACCCGAGAAACCGAAGCCTGCCGATGGTCAAAAGTTCATAGCACTTATGCGCGAACCTCTTGCCGATAGCAATTTTCGAAAACTATTGCTTTACGGCTTATGGTGGATGCTTGCGGTGGGCATTGGTGCGCCTTTTTGGCAACCATATATGTTCGGTGTTCTCAAGATGTCCATTGTCGAGGCGCAAGTTTACGGCACAATTAGCACAATCGCTGCACTTGGCGCGCTTAAAGTTTGGGGCGAAATCATCGACCGCTTTGGCAACAAAACTGCCATGCGCTATGCCATAATACTCGGCGGAATAAACCCTCTGCTTTGGCTTTTTGCCACTCAAAATTCCTACTGGGTGGTTTATTTTGAGGCAGCGACATCGGGCATAATGTGGTCTGGCGCGAATATCATCGCCACGAATTTCGTTTTGGCTGTGGCACCACCCGAAAAACGCCAGATATATTCAGCGGTGTATGGTGCATTTGCAGGTGCTGCAATGATGGTCTCGATGTTTCTTTCGGGTGCTTTTTTGCCGCCACCGATAACCATTTTTGGTCTTGCGCTTTTGCCCGAGCAAGTGCTTTTTGCGCTCACGGGCATACTTCGATTCACTGCACAAATACCACTTTCCTTCATCGACGAGCCGCGAGCTAAACCACCAGCCGAGCTTCTCGTTTTTGTGCGCGATTTTTTCAAAGTCCGCATCCTTGATTTCTTTAACCCATCATCGCCACAATGATACTCGTCGCGCAGTGGCGTTTTTTAGAGACACGCCTCCTTCCCCTTCGCAATTTTCCGCACAATTTGCCTATTACTTACGATAAATTTTCGCAAAACCGTGCGTTTATTTCCCCTTCCTAATGGAGAAAAACTATTGGTGAGGGCTTTGTGCCCTTATTAGGACAGAAAGATCGTAGGTGGAAATCATGTTAGACCAGTCGAAACGGGCAAAGTGTGAGGAAAAATCAAGTGCGCGCACTTGCCCGATGTTCAGAATTGCTGCGCGAAGTTTGATAACAAGGTCGTCGAAGGTCGTGTAAAGACAAAATTCGCTCATGCCCTCACCCAGAAGCTCTGGATATGCAAGCCGTTGCGGCACAAGCGGAAAGTTTTTGCAGTAGCATGCTTCAACAAAGCTTATGCCGAAAAAATCCTGCACCGATGTTACCGGAAGAATATCCGCGAGCTTCAGTAGGCGGGCATAGCTTTCAAAAGTGCTCACATATCCCCAATGCACGATTTTTTCGGGGCAAATTATTTTTAGGCGGTCGAGTGGGTTTTCGTTGTGGTCGGTGCTTTCGCCGCAAATTATGAGGTTGAAGTTGTGGTCATTTTCGAGCAGTTTTTCGATGGCGCGCACGAATTCGAACGGGTTTTTGTCGTCGTCCCAACGATGATTCCAGAGAATTGTGGCACAATCAAGCTTTTGTGGCGCAGGCACTGTGTCGAAACGCGCAAGGTCGAGCGCAACATAAAGCACCTTGCTCTTTGCCTCGATTTCGTCCACACAGTCAAGCGTTCGAAAATCGGGTGCCGATTTTAGAAACAGCTTGAGGCTTGAAAAAAAAGAGTTTTTGTGAAATTGTGAGTTGAAAAACACCGCATCTGCCACAAGTGCCGATTTGTAATTGACAAGTGCAAATTGCCTATGCGTGCCTGCGCGAAAGTCACGGTCGGTTGCCGACCAGGGATATGTGAATTGGTTTTCGTGAAAGTATAAAACCACCGGGATGTTAGCAGTTTTCGCGCGTGTTGCCGCAAGGAAATATGGTAAATCGAGCATGTCGGTTGCAAGTATCAAATCGGGCGAGAAGCCGAGTTTGTTGAATTCGCGGGCGAGTTCTATTGCGGCTGCCTGCATGCGCCATTTCCAGAAATTGGCAGGCAAAGTGAGCAAGGTAAAATCGTGTTCACTGTGCTTTGCAAAGCCTTCGAGCCATGCTTTGTGTGAGCCGGAAAAAAAAGGTTCTATGGCGAGTATTCTCATTTTAGTTTGAACCTTTCGGCTTTACCATGAGTGAATATTTCCCATGTTTTACAGTTTTCGCAAAGAGCAAAGTTTGCAACGAACTCACGCACTCATCAAATAGATAGCAAATGCGCAACTTACAGAAAAGCGTGAGTTGTTTAATCGTCAGCAAAAGTTTCGCTAAGAATAGGCGAAAACTTGCGAGCAACTACGCGCACATTGCCGATTGTGGTTTCGCGTGAAGCTGCAATTGCCAAAAAGTATTGTCCGCCGGCGATAAAACGGGTGAGCACAAAAGCATTATCGAATTCAACGAGGTTCTCGACAAGTTCTCCCACTTCGACGTCCTTGCCTGTTTTGCGCATAAGTGACATTGCAATGGCGAATTTTGCAGCAAAAGCTTCGCTATCGGCGTTTGAAGGGTTGTATTCGGCGATAGTGAAGCCATCCATGCCGACTATGGCTGTAAGCAAAAGCCCTTCAATTTCCAGAGCCGTTGTAGCGAGAAGTTCTCTTGGTGTTGGCATTGCGTCCTCCCTGTGTTTTTACTTTACCGTATGTTAAAGATTTAGCGTGTGTTTACAAGATTTTTTTGTGATATGGTCTTGTGCAGTTTTTCACTTTCGCTTCACTTTTACTACAACGGTTAACTAAAAGATGATGAAAGTTTACCACATTAATTATATCGATTCATTTGCACCATTGCTCGATTATGAATTGTAACTTGTGCGAAATTCGCAGTTTATTTCTACTAGTTAAAAAAATTTCTGCAATCGCCGATTGAGAATAAGCATCATATTTTAAAATCGTGCAGACTACAAAACTGTATGAACAATCGCATTTTGTGGAGAAATCATACCCATTCTAAATAAAAAGGCAGGGGAATCCCTGCCTTGTTAAGATATTTTGCGATGGTATTATTTAAGTATGCTAAATTCCACGCGGCGATTGAGCGCTCGACCGTCTTTGGTGCCATTATCGGCAATGGGTTTTAGCTCGCCGTAACCAACTGGAATGAGCTTCGATTTTTCAATGTCGAAATTCGATGTGAGATAATTTTTCACCGAACGCGCACGACGTTGTGAAAGGTCTTGATTATACTCTTCGGTGCCAATGGAGTCGGTATGTCCGGCAATTTCGAGTTTCCATTCGCTGTGCTTCGAAAGAACTTTGCCAATTTCATCGAGAACCGGGTATGATTCTTCAGTTATTTCATCGGAGTTGAATTCGAAGTGAACTTCGTTTGTAACGTATTTTGCTTTTTCGGTAAGTTCTTTTTCGACATCGTGTTTTAGCTTATCGGCTTTTAAAACTGGGCACCCACGTTCATCGACTTTTGTGCCTTTCGGTGTATTTGGGCATTCATCGAAACTGTCCCAAACACCGTCACCGTCAGAATCCTTGTCTTTTTCCATCGAGCCGTAATATGTGCCCCCAGAAGCATAACTCATTGGAATGGAAAATTGCACGCCAAAATGAACATTGCCACGCATATCTCCAACACTCTCATAGGTTTCGATGCCATAGGAATCTTCAAATTGCATTTCGAGGTCGGTGGAATATGGTGTTGCTTTAACATAGGCGGTGAGTGCAGCATGTTTTGCCAAAGCGAAATCGCAGCCAAGCACGATGGGTATTTTTGCCCCAGTTTCTTCAGAGGTCGCATCGATTTCATATTCGCCAGTTGCATCTTCTGCGTGAAGCCCTACGCCCCATGCGCCAAAACCTATCATTACAAAAGGATTTACTTTGGCTTTGGGCAAAAATTCGGCACCAATGTAGAAATCGCAGTTGTAGTTGTACATAATGTCGATGTCTTCATAGATGTACGGATACTCGAATGGGTCGTAATAATAGAAATTGTCGAAATCGCGAAAAACTTTGCCGCCACCAAATTCAAAACCGAGAATGAGATTCTGCGCCATAGGCAAATTGAAACGCCCCGACAGCTTTAGGTCGATGTGCCCATCTTCTCCAACGCCGTATTCAGTGCCAAAACCGAGTGTGCCAAGTTTTTTCTCAAACGGTCGGTAAAAGCTTTGCGCGGTGCACAGCACTGCCAGCGCAAAAATCAATAAACTCGCGCGTTTCATAAATCCCCCTTTGTGAAGTTATTTTTTAAATTTAACTCACAAGCAGCTTGCGTCAATATTTTTGTTAGCTCTCGCAATGTCATTTTTTTTGACTTATGCTGCAGTTGTGAAATAATAGGTAAAGATTTCAAATTGCTACATCGGCAATTACTTGGTGTGCGATTATTTTGCCTGGTATTTTGCCTATGATAGTGGCACAGCTAATTATAAAAGCATAATTTCACCGTGACAAAAATTGCGAATAGTCGAAAAAGTATTATATTAACAGGATTCACAGTCCACAAGCGAGGAACGCAATGATAACTGTGCGCGAACTCACAAAGGTTTACGATACGAAAAAAGCTCTCGATGGCATCTCGTTTGAAATGCAAAACGGTGATGTTCTAGGCTTTCTCGGACCCAACGGTGCCGGAAAAAGCACTACAATGAAAATCATAACTTGTTTTCTACCAACAACATCTGGTATTGTCGAAGTGGACGGGCAGAATATTTTCGAGCACTCGCTTGCGATACGACGAAAGATTGGTTATTTGCCTGAGTCGAACCCACTTTACGAGCACATGCCGGTCTTTGAATATCTCGACTTTGTGGCAGAATTACGCGGACTTTCGGGTGCACACAAAAAGAAGCGACTCGACTTTGTGGTTGAAATTTGTGCACTTGGCGCGGAGATTACTAAAAAATGTGGTGCTCTTTCGCATGGTTTTCGCCAACGTGTTGGTGTGGCGCAGTGCCTGGTGCACGATCCAGAGATCCTCATCCTCGATGAACCAACACTTGGACTTGATCCAAACCAAACACGTGAGATAACTGCTCTTATCAAAGATGTAGGCAAAACCAAAACGGTAATGGTTTCGACGCACATACTCCCATGGGTGCAGGCGAATTGCACGCGTATCATCATCCTCGACGAGGGTAAGATATTGGCAGACAATACATTTGACAATTTGCGTGCCGCGTATTCAAGCCCACACACAGTTGACCTCGAGCGCATTTTCTTCGACCTCACCGAAAAACCAACGCGTTCAGAGCTTGCATTTAACTAATTGCGGGAATGGAGGTTACGATGAATTTCAGAAATGTGCTTGCCATATTCAAAAAAGAACTATCCCTATATTTCAACACGCCTATGGCGTATATCATCCTCATAATTTTCCTTGTGATATCGGGTTACTTTTTTTCCTACGGTCAAACAGGGCTTTTCGTTTTTGGGCAAGCAGACATGCGCATAACGTTCCAAATTTTGCATTCGATTTTCGTTATCTTCATTCCTGCCATATCGATGCGGCTAATTGCTGAGGAAAAAACATCGGGCACGCTGCATTTGCTAATAACGATGCCCATATCCGAATTCGAGATAATTTTGGGCAAATTTTTGGCAGCACTAGTTTTGATTTTGACCTATCTATTTTTCACATTACGCTATCCATGGATTCTTTCGCAGTATGGTAGTTTGGATTTAGGACCTGTGTTCGGCGGCTATCTGGGTTTGATATTTGTAGGTGCTGCATACACTTCCATCGGCATTTTCGCGTCTGCAATTTCTAAAAACCAGCTTGTAGCGTTCATTCTTGGTGTGGTCATGTGCTTTGCAGTTCAAATGACGAACCAAGTGCCTCATGTGTTTGCTTCGGGTGAATTTTTTGGTGAGCTAGATGCCAGCTCATTATTTTTTGACGCAGTAGTGTTTTTGAGTGCAGCGATATTTGTAACTGCTTTTGTAAAAGCCGTTTTGCCGAATGTCGGGTTCAAAAAAATCGTCGGTAGTATTTTTGTAATAGTATTTGCCATTTCGTTATTATTTGCAGCTGCAAAATATATGCCGAGCGTATTTATTTTTCTCGGGCTTGATTATCACTTTGAAAATATCGCCCGCGGAGTAATAGATTCGCGCGATATTTTATATAATCTTTCTATAGTGGCATTTTTTCTATTTGCAGCCACAAAAACACTCGAAACAAGAAAGTGGCGATAGATAGCGCAATTTTTTTGCAGATATGCGAAATTAATGCGCAGGAGGCATTATATGAACTTACGCAAGAAAATAGGCATACAAAAATGGATAAATTTCCTACTAGTAATCGCGGTGATTGCCGTGATAAATCTCATTGCATCGAATTTATTTTTCCGTTTCGATTTAACCGAGAATAACATTTATTCGCTTTCGGACGGCACAAAGAATATATTGCAAAACCTCGATGATCGTGTTACTGTTACCGTATATTTCTCGGAGGATTTACCCGCACAGTATGCCGAGTTTTCTAATATAATACGCAATAAACTCGACGAATATAAAGTGTACGCTGGCGAGAAATTGCAATACGAATTCGTTGATCCATCCGATTCCGCATCCCAAATACGTGCTTCATCCGATGGTGTGCCTATGATTCGGCTAAACGTATTTGAGGATGATAAATACACTTCGCGCACTGCATTTGCTGGTATGGTAATAACATACAAAGGTAGAAAAGCAGTGTTGCCCACAATAATGGAGCTTTCGTGGCTTGAATATGAACTTACACGCGCTATTACGAAAGTATTACACGAAGAATCCTACATTGGTTATGTCGTCTCGCACGGCACACCAGATATGCAACGGGATGTTCGGCTTGCAATTTCTGCTTTGGCATCGAGATATCGCATTACACAAGTCGATCTCACCGCAGGAGCAATTCCGTCCGATATAAAAGTTCTTATATTGCTGAAACCGGATCAACATTTTGAAAATCAAGAACTTATGGCTTTAGACAATTTTCTTGCCGCTGGCGGCAGCCTCGCATTGTTTTACGATAAAATACATATAGACCTGGAAACTGGCGAGGCTTTTCCACTTAACCTCGGTTTGGAAGAACTGCTCGACCATTACGGAATTCGCGTAAACACCGACATAGTTTTAGACGCGAAACATGCCGAAGTTGTTGTGCCACAACAACAAGGTTCACAGATGTATTATACGCGCGAAAGTTTTCCTTTTATACCGATAATCACCGATTTTGATCGGACAAATCATGCGGTGAAAGATCTCGAATCTATAAATCTCATCGCTGCAAGTTCAATCGATACAACGCGTTTAGTAAATTCTAGTAACAAATGGTCAGTTTTGGCGCGCTCTTCCGAAAAGGCGTATCTCATGCGTGACGGTTTTTTGATGGTCGCGGGCATCGAGCTTACCGACGACATGATCAATGCCGCGCGCGTGCCGCTTGCAGCCTTTGTAGCCGGCACTTTCACAAGCATGTTCAACGCTTTGCCCGAGTCAATCGCCGCAAACGCAAACCGAGAGACAAAAATTTTTGTGGTGGGCGATGGCGATTTCATTTTGGATAAATATTTGGGACAGACAGGAATACAAAATCCTAACTTGGTGTTTTTTCAAAATATCATCGATATGCTTACCCTTGAAGACGGGCTAATATACATTCGCTCGCGCGAGATTACATATCGTCCGTTGCGCATTACCAAGGACGGCAAATCATACCCATTCACAAAGCAGCAAAAAACGCAAATCAAGCTTATGAACCTAATACTACCACTTATTTTGCTGTTTGCGCTGGGTATTGTAAATTTCTTTTTTCTCGGGTGGCGCGCAAAGAAGAGGAATAATCGATGAAAAAACTAAACATATTTCTTGCCGCAGTTCTGCTGATTCTTGCCACCATTTGGCTTTTGACGAAACCCAAGAAAAACTCTGAGGACATGGTTTCCTACGAGAAATTTTTTCCGCATTTCGATGCTAGACAAGCAGATAAGATTTACTATTTTCATCAGCATGGAAAATTTAAACTTTACAAGAGCAATGAAAAATGGATGGTAGAACACACAACAGGTGATATACCAGCAGATGAGATTATCATAGAACAACTGCTCGAAGCGCTCGACACGCTAGAGATAGTAATGGTCGCATCGCAAAACCCTGTGTCGCACAAATATTACATGGTGGATACGACAAATTCAGCTCATGTGAGCATTTTTGCAGGCGAAAAGCTTTTAGCAGACGTTTTCATTGGCAAAATGGCAGGTTGGGCTAGCAATTTCGTCCGCCCGAACAATTCGGACATGGTGTTTGAGGTGAAACCAGTGCTGGCAAATTTTTCAAATGTGACCGCTTGGGAGAATAAGCATGTCTTTCCTATGCCAACAGATTCGCTTTTGGAGTTTCATTTTGTGTCTGATAGCTCGCATTACGCAATATTTTTCACTCATAAGGGCAAGAAAAATAATTATTTTTGCGCCGATTCTCTCACGGGAAAAACTCACGAAATCGGCGAAAACTTTTACAGAAATTTCACAACACCTCTTGCGCAATTGCGTGCGTGGAGTTCGGTGAAAACGCCTTCCGATACAACAGGAATCGATTTTTCGAAACCTTGGCTGCAAATTTTTGTGACACTTGGCACAACGGCTGGCGACACTACCCGCACACTCTCGCTCGATGTCTTCAAAAAGGGCGGAAACTCCACTTTTGCTATTGCCCGCAATTCCTTCGATGCACAGCTCTACATTGTGCCAAAATCGTTTTTCCATGCGTACGAATTGGAGCAATTGGAGACGGCGTTTTAGCGCAGTTTTCATCTGACAATAATGCCAATATGTGTCTGATAACAGGCATGTGCAAAATTTTTTGTGTTGAGCTTCGCAGAAGTGGCTGTGTTGCGAAAAACGATTGTGTGAGAATGAGTTTTGTGTAGATTGCAGGCATGAGAAAGATTTTTGTACTATTTTTTTTCATTTTTAGCGCCGCGTGCGCTTTGGAGGAGATTTTCCCATGGCAAACGCTCGAAAGTCCTGTGGCTGTGGGCAGATTTGGCTGGTCAATTGCCGCGGGCGACTTCAATGGCGACGGTTTTCGTGACATAGCGGTTGGTGCGCCATTCACAGGGGAGACGTTTAACAGACGCGGAAATGTTTACGTGTATTTCGGACCTTCGCTCGATCTGCCTTTTGAAATAGCACCACCCGAAATTCCTGCACAACTTGGTATTTGCGTTTCCTGTGCAGGCGATTTTAACGGTGATGGTTACGACGATCTGCTTGTTGGTGCAAATACAGTGCGCGACACGGGCGCCGCATACATTTTCTTTGGGGGAACTCATTTTGACGGCATAGCCGACGTGGCTTTTTTGGGTGAGAATCGTGTGGACAATTTCGGGTACGCATGTTCTGGCATTGGCGACATAAACGGCGATACTTATGCCGATGTAGCCATTGGAGCACTTTATTATCGCTATTTGCGCTTCGATACCACTTTCGCCACATATGTTTGCGTCGAACACACATGCACCGATCTCGCAACCGGACATGTTTTTACGCACCCCACTTTTTTTGCCGACACCACATTTATCGACACTTTTCGCGTTGACTCACTTGGCAGACGCACTGGCAGACTATACATCTACTACGGTGGCGCGTTGCCCGATAGCTTACCCGATATAATAATAACAGGTATTGATTCACTCGATGATTTCGGCAATCCTGTTTCGGGTGGCAGTGATTTCAACGGTGATGCCGTGCCCGATCTTTTCATCGGCGCCGTGCAAGCAGGCGGATATACTTTCAAAAATGGTGCGGCATATATCTTTTCTGGTGCGCGCTTGGCATCGGGAGAAACTGCGCCTGAGCATAGCTTTGAAGGTGAAACAATATTTAGTGTTTTTGGTGGTTGCGCAAGTTTTGCCGGCGACATAAACGGCGATGGACTCGCTGATGCGTTAACCGGTGCTTACAACTGGCAATCTTCCGATGCTGACACTTCACGAGGCAAAGCATACGTTATATTTGGTGCGCGACCTGGAGAAAGTGTGCGTATTTCGAGCTTTGCAGGGCGTGTGCCGTTCGATTATTTTGCCGGAACTATTGCGCCAATCGGCGATTACGACAGCGATCGCTTTGCGGATTTTGCGCTGTCAGCGGATTTTGACACAAGCTTCTCGACGACACCCGGCACAGTTTTCCTGTATCTTGGCGCACGCGATTTGGACACTATGCCAGATTATTTTTGTTCGGGCGAATTTGAAGGGCAGAATTTTGGCGCAAATATCGCTCCACTTGGTGATGTTTCGGGCGATGGGTTAAGCGATTTTGCCGTTGCCACTGGAACGTGGTCGGAGGCGTGTAAAGTGTTTATTTACAATGGGTTCGCGCGATTTTTACCTTTCACGGGCGAAATAATTGAGCCGTTTGATGGGGCAGTGTCGTCGAATATTCGCCAACGTTTACGCTTTGTTTGCCACCCCGAAAGACCACCGCTCTTACCCGACTCGATTTTCATATCCATTGATGGTACAATATATTACACGCGCACAGTGAGTTTTCATGCCGACACAATCGAAATCATTCCCACCGAAAATCTAACATATGGCAGCACATTCGAGCTTTGCATCGACTCGGCTTTTACCGCATATGGCGACCCGCTCGAATCGCCGCTGTGCGTTCACCTGACCATTGACACTTTGCCGCCATCTTTTGTGGTTTCGGCGCCAAGCGATTCGGCTACAGTGGCATATCATGAAAAGCTTGGTGCTTTTGTTTTCGACGATCAAAACCCAAACGGTTTTTCGCAAGCTATTATTCTCGAATCGGATAGCATGAGGCTCGACATTGAAAAACAGCTCTTTGGCACAAAATTGCTAGTGCACACGCGTGTAAGCGATGCCACATATGCAGATGGCGGAGAGCATTATGTTATTTGCGCCCAAAACATTTGCGACAGTTGCGATTACGGTGGAAACAATTGTCACACACCGCTTTGTCTTCACGTGCGCCACGCAAGAAGATACCTTTTGCCACTTTTAGCCTGCATTGACGGAAAGGCTTGTCGCACATTACTTTTGGGGCAACAAAACGGTGCAAGCGATAATTACGATGGCACATTCGACATTATTTCGCCACCACCACCGCCAGATGTGGTAAATGTAGTATTTTACGAAACTGGGTTGCCGCTATCGCGCAATATAAAATCTGAGCGCGCCGACAGCTTGCGTTTTGTTCTCTGGAACCGCGACAGCTCTGACGCTATCCTCAGTTGGAACCGCGAAGTTTTGCCACCTATGGCTTTAACTATCAACGGGTTCGATATGTTTGCCGAAACCACTTTTACGCTTAGTGCGGGTGAAAGTGTTGGCATTAACATCTGGTGCACTAATGTTACACTCGAAACCTTACAATTTCATCAGCGATGGAACGCATTGGGTTTTGGAAATTTTACTGCCGAACACAATATGCGTGTTTTTTCGAACATTGGTGCGATAACACCCGTTTACCCGCTCTCAGAGGGCTATTATGCGGGCACGAAATTTTTGCCTTCGCGTGGTTTTTTTAGCTATGCCTTTGCACCATCTATACTTCCAATCTGGACTTTCCCTTTTGATTCACTTGTGACAAATGTTTCATCACGTTGGAATCTTTTGAGTTTGGCGGCATCAACGAGTTTTGCTACGGCACCCGATTCATCGGCGCTCATGCCTGCCTACTTTTTTGATGGTTCAGCCTATCTTGAAGCATATCCGCCGTTTACGCCGAACGACGGAGTGTGGATATTTTTTGTTCGTCCAGCACATGTCATCTGGCACCGATAAGATTACTTTACGTAATATTCGCGCAGAGTGCATGTTTTACCGTATGCACGATAAATAGCAATTATAGTTTTACAAAAGAAAAGTTGCGCGAAACAAAAAAAGTAATAAGTGACATAAATATTTTTTTATTCTGAAACATATTATTAACAAGGGTAATAGAAAAATTATGCATCGGCATAAAAATTTTTTTCCTGAGCATACTTATAAAAAGCATTCGTAATATTTTGCATGTCAGTGTTACAACACGCCACCGTGCGAGAAAGCAGTGTGCGAAAAAGCTTGATAATTTTCGTTCCAACAATACTTTTAAAGCATGAATATACTGGGATTTGCTTTATGGGAATCGCTGAAATCGCTTTGGCGCCATCGTTTTTTGTCCACACTTTCGGTGCTGACCATCGCTGGTGCACTTTTTGTGCTTGGTCTATTTTTGACTGTGGCGGTTAACCTGCACGAAGTGCTCGAGGGCGTGCAACAAAAAATTGCTGTGGAACTCTTTTTGAAAGAATCAGTTACGAAGGCACAGGCGTCTTCGCTAGTTGAAGAAATTCGAAAGAACCCAGACGTGCAAAGCGTGAATTACATTACGAAAGCCGAAGCATTGCAACGGTTTACGAAAAAATTTGGCAGCCGTTACATGGTGGGTATTGAGGACAATCCATTCCCTCCGTCTATCATAATTCATCTCAAACCTGGCACGCATCTGGGCGAAAGCGCTAAGACGATTGCGCAAAGCTTTACTGGTCATCAACTTGTATCACAAATAGCGGCACCTTCGGATGTGGCGCAAAGGCTTTCGGAAGCACTGCAAGTTTTCATGACGCTTTCGGCAATTTGGGCTGTAATTTTGCTTCTACTTTCCGTATTAATCATCGTAAACACAATCAAACTAGCGATTTACAGCCGTCGCGATACAATTGCAATAATGCGTTTAGTTGGAGCCACACCAGCTTTTATTCGCCTTCCTCTAACTTTAGAAGGGGTTTTTCATGGACTTTTAGCGGGCACACTTTCGGCATCGGTGCTTTGGTTGGTGTGTTTGGGTGTACAACGTTTCATAAGATTCCTCGTTTTACCTCCCGATTCAATATTTTTCGCTTTTCTTCTTGCGGGAGTTATATTTGGCTCCATGGGAAGTTGGCTTGCCGTTAAGCGCTTTCTGTAGCGCATCTAGCGGTTTGTGCGGGGCAGAAAATAGAGTTATCTTGAAAAAAATCAGCAGGTTACGTTTTTTTTGCGGTTCCCTTGTCTATGAAAAGCTCGCAGTTAAGCTGCGATTTTCGATTTGCGCCCTGCCGTTTCAATTTAGTGCGGCAAGTGTTTTTGTGCCAAAAATGCCAAAAATTGAAAGAAGGGGAATGCAATGAGCAGTTGCCAAAAACAAATTAGTTTTTTGGCTTTGAAACAATGGAAAAATCATAACCAAGTTCAAAACGAAAACGCATGTCATCGTGCATATAAAGAGGGAAATCAATAACAGTTTCGCGCAAAAGGTTTTCGGCACCTAATGCTATGCGCATTCCTCGATTACGGTATTCCAGTGAAATTGCCGCATTTGTAAAACCTTTGCGATAATCGCTCGCATCGGCAAGCGCGTGAAAGCCCGAATGCGCATTGGCACAAACTTTTAAGCCAATTATGTTGCGATAAAAAACCGAAAAAGTATCGGAATAAACGGATTTTGAAGTGAAGGGCAGAGGATTTCCGCTATCGAGTTTTGATTTGTCGATTGTGATGTCGAGTGAGTTTTCGATATTAAACATGTGGATTTTTTTATTTACAACTGCCTTACACCATGCAGTTGCAATAGTGATTTTCTGTGCATTCAGTGAAAAATAACCCAGCGTTGTTTGATTTATCATTGGATGTGCTGAGCTTGTGCCGTAAACGCCGCCTGCTTTGATGTCGATGCCCCAAATTTTGCTTCCCACAAAAACTGCAACAGTATCGACAGTTGCAAAAGGCAAAACTCGTGCTGCTGCGATGCCCTCAGAATAGTCGAGTGCTGCGATGGATGCCTCATCGACGAAGTTGTGCGCGCCATTTGCCCGAACGCCTGTGCCATAGTCCAGCTCAAAAAAATACGGCAAAGGCGACCAGCGCAACGATGCAGAAGGACGTATAACATTCTCATCGGTGTCATCGCAAGTAGCCAAACCAACGCCAACGCGCAAAATCAAAGGTGCGGAAATGTAAAATCCTCCGCCACAAGCAGTTTTGCCCCGTGCGGGTAAAAAATCTTCACCCTTGCGTGCAACAGTGTAACCGCCCTCGGCAAATGCTCCGGCTTTTGGTGCAATATACGCGTAAAACCTTGCATTACAATAACCTATAATCTCTTTGTAGTCGGTTACATCAGGATTTTTCGGATCCTTCGATTTACCGGGTATCTCCTTTTGATAAAAGGCGCTGCCGCCAAAAAACAAAGTGGCAAGTCCGCGCGAAAATGGATACATCGCCGTAGCTGCGATGCTGCCATCGTAAAAACGTGGATAGCGTTCAAGTCGATTAGAATCAACAAGATGACGACCGCCGTAGTCGCCGGCAAAATTGGTATTGAGTTTCATGCCGCCTAGTTTTGTAGCGTAATTCGCCTGCCCAAAAGCTGCAGCGCGTTTTCCGCTAAGCGAATCGAGCGAGGCATAAACAGTTGCATTTCCACGCGGAAAAACTCCACGACCGCCACCGCCAGCACCTTTCGTAGCGGCAAACGCGAAAATGTCGAACGTGGACTGGGTTGGCAAAACTGTAAGGAAATAATTATATGGCTCGGTGAAAATTTCGATGTACTCGCCGGGCTTGGCAGAATTGTGTTCGCTGACTTCGAGGTCTAGGTCGATTTGCCGTTTTGGCGGATCGATGCCCTCAACAGCGAACGCAGCTGCCATGCTGCAAAACAGCACCATGACCGCGATTTTTTTGCCGTAAGGCTCAATTATGTTAATCGTGTGCGTGCTCATACCAAAACCGTTGTTTTACTTCTGCGCAAATATACATGCTTTGTCCTTTTGCGCACCTCTTTTTTGTAAACTAAACCAAACAAATGCGCAGTTTTCTATCGCATTGCCCAAAAGCAAAAAGCCGTGAGCAGATGATGCTTACGGCGCAGTTGCGAGAAAATGCAGCGCTTAGAAGCGCTCGGTATAGCGCTCGAGATACATAGCATCGCCATAGGAATAGAAGCGATAGCCCTTTTCGATGGCAGCGCGATAGGCTATTTTGATTCTGTCGATACCGGCAAACGCCGATACCATAACAAGTAATGTAGATTTTGGCTGGTGGAAATTGGTAACAAGACTGTTAACGATGGAAAATTTGAAGCCCGGCATGATGAATAAATCGGTGGAGTTGTTGCCTGGTTGCACCAAACCGTTTTGTGCTGAAGCCTCGAGTGCACGCGTTGTTGTTGTGCCGACGGCTATGATGCGGTTGCCGCGTGCTTTTGCATCGTTTATGTTTTGTGCTGTTTCGGGTGAGATATTGAAATACTCTCGATGCATTGTGTGTTCACGTATGTCTTTGGTTTCTATGGGTTTAAACGTACCCAAGCCAACATGCAAAGTGATTTTTTCGATTTTGACACCTTTTTTGGCAATGCGATCGAGCAATTTTTGCGTGAAGTGTAAACCTGCTGTTGGTGCTGCAACCGACCCTGTGTGTTCGGCATAAATAGTTTGATAATCGGTTCTGTCGGAAGGTTTGGGCGGGCGATCGATATAATGCGGCAAAGGAATTATGCCTATTTTGTCCAATTCGCGGAAAAGTGCCGGACCTCGTGGAAACATTTTTACAATGCGCGAACCATCGGGCATTATATCCTCAACTGTGGCATAAACTCTGTCTCCGAAAACAGCGACAGCACCTTTTTTCATTTTGTCGCCGGGAAAACAAAGCACCTGCCAAGTATATTCGTCCAATTGGTGCAAAAGCAAAAGCTCGACATTGGCACCGGTGGATTTTCTACCGGCGAGCCTCGCAGGGAAAACTTTGCTATCGTTCAAAACGAGCACGTCATTGGGTTCGAGAAAATCGGATACTTCGGCGAAAATATTGTGTTCGGGCAATTCTTCGTTTGCGGGATACGAGAGTAGCCGGCATTCATCGCGCCGCGAAAGCGGATACTGAGCGATGAGACGCTCGGGGAGAAAATACTCGTACGTCAAAAGTGTGAACTTTCGGTCAATTGTCATTTTTACATCCTGGCAATGTTCATTCGACAAAAAGCATTTTTCAATAAAAAGCAAGTCTTTTTTTCCTAGTTACCATTTTTTATTGCCCTTACATGCTGAATGCAATCATTATTAGCAACTTTCTACTTGTGGCAAG